>NZ_CP188815.1:0-306250 GCF_050058155.1 Terasakiella sp. 4MB5A
CAAGGGTAAATCATCTGCCAGTTTGGTGACGGCACTGCTCTGTTCCCCTTTTTCCAAAGTTTCCAGAACTTGTTCCGCCCGTTTAATAACAGCTTTGGGCAAGCCAGCTAAACGGGCGACATGAATACCATAAGACCGATCCGCCGCCCCGGCGCCGACTTCATGCAGGAAAATCACCTCACCTTTCCATTCCTTTACCCGCATGGAATGGCAAGACAAACACCCGAGCTTGGACGTCAATGCCGTCAATTCATGGTAATGTGTCGCGAATAACGCACGGCATTTGTTTAGCTCGTGCAAATGTTCCACCACCGCCCAGGCAATAGACAAGCCGTCAAATGTTGCTGTCCCGCGCCCAATTTCATCCAAAATCACCAATGATCGATCACTGGATTGATTAAGAATCGCTGCGGCCTCAACCATTTCCACCATAAATGTTGACCGCCCACGCGCCAGATCATCTGCCGCCCCAACGCGGGAAAACAAACGATCCACCACCCCGATATGGGCAGAAGCCGCCGGGACAAAGCCGCCCATTTGCGCCAAAATGGTAATCAAGGCATTTTGGCGCAAAAACGTCGATTTACCTGCCATGTTCGGGCCAGTGATTAACCACAACCGTTGATCTTGTGAAAGATCACAATCATTGGCGACAAAGGCCGCTTCATTAGCGGCTTCAAGGGCCGCTTCCACAACCGGATGACGTCCCCCTTTGATATCAAATTCATAGCCATCACTTAAAACCGGGCGATTGTAATGACGTTCCACCGCGATTTGTGCCAAGGCACTCAAGACATCCAGACGGGCAAGACTGTTGGCCGCCAAGGCAATGACATCCGCATCCTGTTTGACATCTTCGATCAATTCATCGAACAGGCGGGTTTCCAGTGCAAGCGCCCGGTCTGCTGCGGAACTGATCTTGCCTTCCAGTTCTGACAATTCCACTGTTGAATAACGGATAACGTTTTTCATGGTTTGACGGTGGATAAAATCGCCATCTGCTGGCATCCGTTCGGCCTGTTTTGCCGTCACTTCAACAAAATAGCCTAAGACATTGTTATGTTTGATCTTCAAAGTTTGAATGTCGGTAATATCTGCATACTTGGCTTGCAAATTCAAGATCAGACGTTTGCTTTCCGAACGCAGGCCGCGCAACTCATCCAGTTCCGGGGCATATCCGGCAGCAATAAAATCGCCATCACGCGCCATCAAGGGCAGATCTTCGCCTAAGGCCCGGCGCAGTTTATCCACCAGTTGCCCATGATTACCCAAATCATGAATGCAAGTTTCCAAGATCGGAGGCGGCGTTAAGGAAATCAAATGTTCGCGCAAATCAAAACTGGCCGCCAGCCCATCGCGAATCGCTGCCAGATCACGCGGCCCACCCCGACCCAATGTGATACGCGAAAGCGCACGTTCCATATCCGGGCATTGTTTCAAGGCATGGCGGATATCTTCGCGTGCGGCCAAATCTTCGCTAAAGAACTGCACACCATCCAAACGGCGATTAATATCGTCAACATTGGTTAAGGGAGAAGACAGCCAAACTGATAAAAGACGCGCACCTGCACCGCTGACGGTCCGGTCAATCACATCCAGCAAACTACCCTTACGTTGACCGTTTAAGGTGACGGTTAGTTCCAGATTACGCCGCGTTGCCGCGTCAACTTCAAGGGTCGCCCCTTGCGCCAACTGTTTCGGAATTTCAAGGCGCGGTAATTTGCCTTTTTGCGTTAATTCCACATAATCAACCAGCGCGCCGGCGGCTGATGTTTCCGCGCGCGAGAAATTGGCAAAGGCATCCAGCGTTTTCACCGCAAACAATTTTTCCAACCGCTTGGCGGCATTGGCACTGTCAAACCGACTGTTGGGTTGCGGTGTCAGGATCGATTTAAAATCACTAAACGTGTCATAATGTTCCGGTGCTTGTAATAACTTATCACCGACCAACAGTTCTCCCGGGTTTAAACGGGCCAAAACAGCTGGTAACATCACCGATGGACAAGCTTGTGTATAAAAAGCACCGGTGGAAATATCCAGCCAGGCCACCCCGGTTTCACTACGATTTTGCGCTACCGCCGCCAAAAAATTGTTCCGGCGAGAATCCAGCAATGTGTCTTCCGTAATCGTTCCGGCGGTAAATAGCCGCACGACTTCGCGTTTAACAACAGACTTTGATCCCCGTTTTTTGGCTTCTGCCGGATCTTCCATTTGTTCACACAAGGCAACGCGAAATCCCTTATCCACCAGCTTGGGTAAATAACTTTCATAGGCCTTAACCGGCACACCGCACATGGGGATGTCGTCCCCATTATGATGCCCCCGCTTGGTCAGGGTAATTTGCAAGGCTTCAGCCGCCGCAACCGCATCGTCAAAAAATAATTCGTAAAAATCACCCATGCGATAAAACAGAAGATAATCAGGATGACGTTCCTTGATCGCCATAAACTGCGCCATCATCGGGGTCGCCCCGTCGCGCATGCGGGTTTCGATCTCTTCTTGTGTGACATCTACGGGCAGATGTTCTGTGGCGGCAACGAGGCTGGTCATGGGTAAAGTTCGATTGTTTTGTAATTTCAAAAGAAGAGCAATACTGATAGCACATCCCCTAGGCCCGAATGAAGCCCCTCAAGCGACTCTTTCTCCTGATTTCTATAATTTCAGGAAACTGCCTTAGATTTGACACGGTAGCTTTGCTATACATGCATGGCACCAATGCACAGATTAGTCTGTTCTTTTTGAGGAATTCAGACTAGTAATCTGTCCCCTTTTGGTGCATATTGCGCAATATAAATACTCAACTCACCATATTGGTTAAAATAAATGAACTCAAATACCGTAAACACAACAGAAGTCGTCGGCCTGCTAAACAGCCGTGAAACTTTCGAAAGAACAGTCGAAGCCCTTTTGAAAGAAGGATTTGAGCGTACGGATTTGAGTGTCCTGAGCTCGCATGAATCTATTGATGCCGCCGGAAAGCCCGCAAAACCGTTGAAAGACGTGTTAAGCGCACTCGTCGGTGAAATTAAATTCGAAGGGCCAATGGTTGCCAGTGGCGCCATTTTTCTGGCGGGTGGACCAATTGGGGAGTTGATCGGAGCTGTTGTGGGAGCAACAGTCGGCGGTGTTGCTGTGAAAGAAGTCCTCGATGAAGTGACCGCAACACCCCATACTGAGGATTTTGCCCGTGCTGTTGACGCCGGTAGCATTATCCTGTGGGTTCGTACCGATGGTCAGGAGAGAGAAGCCAAAGCCAAAGAAGTTTTGCAGAACCAAGGTGCAGAAAACGTCCATATCCATAAAAATACGTCAGAATAAATCTGGCTTCGCCATAAATGTATATAAGACCAAGCAAGAGACATAGATAGCATGGACGATCAATCTATTCGGGTAACCGAGCGCGAAGCGCTTTTGATGCATGCCTCGGGACGACCGGGCAAACTGGAAATTCACCCAACAAAACCACTAACGACACAACGTGACCTGTCGTTGGCCTATTCACCAGGTGTGGCTGCACCCTGTGAACAAATCGCACGCGACCCAAATCTGGCCTACGACTATACCGCCAAAGGTAACATGGTTGCTGTTATTTCAAACGGAACAGCCGTCCTCGGCCTTGGCAACCTTGGGGCCTTGGCTTCCAAGCCGGTCATGGAAGGAAAAGCGGTTCTGTTTAAACGCTTTGCTGATGTGGACGGTATTGACCTGGAAGTCGATACCGAAGATGAAGAAGAATTCATCAACTGTGTGCGTTTCTTGGGAAAAACCTTCGGCGGGATCAATCTGGAAGATATCAAAGCACCGGAATGTTTCACCATCGAAACACGCCTGCGCGAAATAATGGATATTCCTGTTTTCCACGATGACCAACACGGGACCGCCATTATTTCTGCTGCCGGCCTGATCAATGCCTGTAATCTGACCGGACGCGATATGGAAGACGTGAAACTGGTCGTGAACGGTGCCGGTGCAGCCGCTATTGCCTGCTGCGAATTGGTCAAAGCGTTGGGTGTTCAACATGACAACGTCATCATGTGCGATTCCAAAGGCGTGATTTACAAAGGCCGTAAAGAAGGCATGAACCAGTGGAAATCCGCGCATGCTTCCGACACAGAAGCGCGTACACTGGCCGAAGCACTGGACGGGGCCGATGCTTTCTTTGGGCTGAGCGTTAAAGGCGCGGTCACACAGGAAATGGTCGAAAAAATGGCCCCGAAGCCGATTATTTTCGCCATGGCCAACCCAGACCCGGAAATTACACCCGAAGATGTCAAAGCTGTACGTACCGATGCCATTACGGCAACCGGTCGTTCCGATTACCCCAACCAGATCAACAATGTTCTGGGCTTTCCTTATATCTTCCGTGGGGCTTTGGACGTTCGCGCCAGCACCATCAACGAGGACATGAAAGTCGCCTGTGCCAATGCCTTGGCAGAACTCGCGCGCGAAGACGTGCCGGACGAAGTGGCCGCCGCCTATTCCGGTCGCCGTCTGCGTTATGGTCCCGATTATATTATTCCGGCCCCGTTTGATCCGCGTTTAATTTCATCGATCCCGCCGGCTGTTGCCGAAGCCGCAATGGCATCCGGTGTCGCACGTCGCCCGATTATTGATATGGACGAATACCGCAACGAACTGTCTGCCCGTCTGGACCCGACAGCCTCCAGCCTACAGGTCATTTGCGATAAAGTTCGGGGTAACCCACGCCGCATCGTCTTTGCCGAAGGCGAAGAAGAAAAGACCATCCGCGCAGCTTATGCCTTCTTGAACGCTGGATACGGCACACCGATTTTGGTCGGACGTGAAGAAAAAATTCAGGCAAGCATGAAACATCTCGGCCTGACCGATGCCAAAGGGATTGAGATTAACAATTCCAGCATCGGGCCGCGCACCCGCGAATATAGTGAATATCTCTATCGTCGCCTGCAACGCAAAGGCGCCTTGATGCGTGACTGCAACCGTTGGGTCAACCAAAACCGCAACATCTTTGCCGCGGCTATGGTCGCATGTGGCGATGCCGACGGTATGGTCTCCGGCCTGACCCGCAGTTTCTATTCGACCTATGATGACGTTGCCCGCGTTCTGGATCCGGCAAAAGAACAATTGCCGATGGGAGTTTCCATCGTGGTTTCCGGTGGCGGTCATCAGACCGTTTTCCTCGCCGATACCCGGATTCACGAAACGCCGGACGCTTTGGAAATGGCAGATATTGCTGTTGCCGCAGCCGCAAAGGCACGTAAGCTGGGACACGAACCCCGCGTTGCCTTCCTGTCTTATTCATCTTTCAGCGGACGCGAAGGCGGACGTTGCGAAGAAGTCCGTAAGGCGGTTGAAATTTTGGCCGAACGCAATGTGGATTTCGAATTTGACGGTGAAGTGACGGTCAATACCGCGTTGGATAAAGAAATGATGAAGGATTATCCCTTTACCCGTTTGTCCGGCCCCGCCAACGTTTTGGTTATGCCCGGCCTTCACACAGCGGATATTTCGTCAAAACTTCTGCAAAAACTTGGTGGCGGAACGGTCATCGGCCCAATCCTGATGGGATTGGAAAAACCGGTTCAAATCGTCCCGCGCGACACCACTGTTTCTGAAATGGTCAATATGGCTATTCTTGCCGCACACGACGCAATTGTCGGTCATTAAGAAACAGACAAACACAAAAGGCGGATCGTTCAACAACGGTCCGCCTTTTTATATCTATCTCATAAAGATCGCACCCGGCTGAGGAATTGATCAACCTCACACTGAATTTCCTGGGTTTCTTTTGCCAGACTATCTGCCGCCTTGATCATGGCATCCACCGCATCGGATGTTTCTTCGGCAGAGGCGTCCACCTCCCCCAAACGCCCAGACAGATGCGTGCTGTCATCGGCAACCGTTTCAATGCGTGTCGCCACGTCACGAATGGTATGGCCTTGTTTTTCAACAGCCCCGACGACATCATGCGAGATATTGCTTAAGTCACCGATCGTTTGGGCAATTTCATTCATCGCCTGTACAGCTTCAGCCGTTGCCGTACGAATGGTCTGCACCTGCGAAGAAATTTCACGGGTGGCTTCGCTGGTTTGGTTGGCAAGCGTTTTAACCTCACCTGCAACAACGGCAAACCCTTTGCCCGCTTCACCTGCACGCGCGGCCTCAATCGTTGCATTTAAGGCCAGCATGTTGGTTTGATCTGCAATGCTATCAATCAACCCAACAATTTCACCGACTTTATTAGACGCATTCATCAACGAGTTTACGGTCTCATTTGCGCGTTCCACATTCTCATTCGATGATCGTGCAATCGCGGCACTTTCAGATACCCGTGCGTTCACATCAGACAATGAAGACGACAAGCCGCGCGCCACTTCTGCAACGTCCTGCATACGGTTACGCATACCACCAGCGCCTTGCGTCACTTCCCGCGTGCCATCAACAGAAGATTGCACTGCACCGTTGGCATGGTCAGCCTGAAACCGCATGGCTTGCGCCACTTGATCCGCACGCGACAAAATTGCGGAAATCGTATTTTCAAATTCTTTCGTTAGCCCCTGTAGAACTTCCGTTCGTTCGACTTGTGCATGCTTATCGGCTTCAATTTCTTGCGTGGTACGTTCCATATTCTGAAGCAAAGCATCATTTTGAAACCGCAAGGTCAAAGCTTCTTCCATTTGACTGCGACTGGCTTTTGCCAATCTCATTTGCACGCCGAGGACCAACAAAAAACCAAATCCAAAAATAATCCCGCTTAACGTCAGGCTGGAGGCAAAAAAGCCGCCCAACGTCAACAGGATTGGTGGGACAAACAACATAAACGCCTTACGATCAACCGACAGCGAAACCGTCCCCGCCGATGTCAGGATCAATAAAAGCATACCGTGCAAGGTCTGGGTCGCAATATCAGCTTGGGTAAAAAACAACGGCAAGGTCGCAATCCAACCAAGACTGGCCGCCCCGGTTAAAGCCTGTGTGATAAACCCAGCTTTTTTCTGTATTCCCAGTCCTTTTACGGCCTTAAGCCCCCTTTTGACCACGAACAAACGGGCTAATCCAATGATAACGGTCACCACACCCCATGAAAATAAAAGGGTATGATTAGCCACATCCCAATAAAAAACGGTGAACAAAATAGCCGCAATCACGGTCGGCAAAGTTGTCGTACTGACGTTGGATAAAAAGATATTGTTAACGGCGTGACGGACCTCACGCGTAAAGTCTTGTTCTATTCGCACCTCTTGCGTTTCCACGCTCAACGGTTGCGACACAGCAAGGCTGGTAACAGACATGGTCTTGGATCTCCCTGGGTGAGATTCGTTGATCTCGCTTGTACGTTTTTTACGTATAGGTGTTTTTACTGACGTAAAGGTAATCAAAAATATAAGGACGTCAAGCAAAGATTCTCTGTTCCAGGAAAGATCGAAAATTCAATTACTTGGTGAGGAAAAAAGAATATAAAAAAACAATAATCTACGACTTGTTTCTTGGATTCTCTGCCAAAATTGATTTACCATATCTGCAATGTACTAAAACCTCAGTGTTCTAAATCGCTCGCACCATTCCTGCATTTCATCCTGTTTATCTTTCGGAATAAAATATGTCTGCAAATCAAAATCTATTAAACGAAGTTATTCAATTATACCGTCAGGGCGAATTGGAATTAGCGCTTAAAAAAATTAAAACTCTAATACAAAAAGGGCCAAAAAATCCTGACTTGTATAATATTGCAGGTGCGATTTCGATGAACCAAGGCCACTTAAAAAATGCCCTGAAATATTGTAAAAAAGCTATTCAATTAGCGCCATCACATGCCGATGCTTATAATAATCTCGGCGCTATTTATAAGGAAAAGGGGTTAATCGATAGAACGCTTCAATACTGCACCAAAGCTATCCAATTAAATCCCAATCATTTTCACGCCTACAATAACATTGCGAATGCTTTAAAGCTTCAAGGTAAGGTTAATGAAGCAATAGAGACATACCACAAAGCATTGAGCATTAATCCGAATTTTGTAGAAGGTTTCTATAATCTGGGAAATATCCTTCGTGAAACCGGCGCCTATGATCAAGCAATCGCATATTATAAGAAAGCGTTATCACACAACCCAAATCTCGGCCCTGCTTATAATAACATCGCGGGCATATACTTAGAATTAGGTGATGATGAAAATGCCTTCAACTCCTACCTTAAACTAATAAGCATCGGACAGGAAAGCATCCCCGCTTTACAGGCTCTCGCTGATATTTTGCAACGTATGAATATTCAGGAATATTCAGAAAGTCTTGACAAAATTTTTATCCATCTACTTGCAACAACCGGCACCATCCGTCCAAACCTCTTAGCCACTAACTGCATTTTACTCCTTAAGCATCACCCTAAAATGATAGAGATGCTAGATCATCCACACGCTTCCGATATAAATATTTTAATCAATGAATTAGCGAATTTTCCTTTACTGACAAGCCTCTTTAGAAAAGCGCTCATTCCGGATATTGATTTTGAAAAATTTCTTACTATTTTGCGCCAAAGAATACTGCTTGAACGTCATCATTTAACGCTCAATGCAACAACCTTCTCATTTATAGAAAACTTTTCTTTTCTCTGCTTAAATAACGAATATGTCTTTTATGAAACACCAGAAGAAACTGCAGAAGTCGAAACGCTCGCAAGTCAAAGTTTAACCGAAATCGACATACTCTTAGTATCACTCTACCGTCCTCTGCACACACTAAAACATACGGAAGAAAAAACGCGTGCTTTAAGTAAAGAGCTATACAAGCGACATTTCAGTGACCGGGATGATGAGCGACAACTCAAAGCTGATATCCCTTCAATCTCTATGATTGAAAATGAGACCTCAACCAAGGTGCAAGCTCAATACGAACAAAACCCATATCCGCGTTGGATAGATGCCGAAGTCTTTCATATACCCGAAACATACCTAAGTATTGCAAAGCGCAAACTCCTCGTCCCACAAGACAATGTTGATAGTACACGCATCCTCATTGCAGGTTGCGGAACAGGACAGCATTCCCTAACAACAGCAACTCGTTTTCACAAGACTCAGGTAACCGCCATTGACCTTAGTCGCGAAAGCCTTGCATACGCGATGCGAAAAACAAAAGAATTCGACTTAAAAAATATAACCTACTTTCATGGAGATATTCTGAATGTATCAAAATTGGAGAAAACATTCCCTCACATTGAAAGTGTAGGCGTTTTACATCATATGAAGGACCCAATGGCTGGATGGCAGAGTTTAGTCGATATATTGGAACCAAATGGCATTATGTTGATCGGACTTTATAGTAAATATGCGCGCCAAGAAATTTCACGCATTAAAACACATATCCATGAAAAAGAGCTAGATTCTTCCCCCATGTCCATTCGGGAATTACGAAAGGAAATCATGGATAGCGAAAATTCACAATATGGGGGCATAAGCACAAGCAAAGATTTTTACAGCATGAGCAATTGCCGTGATCTGCTTTTTCATGTGCAAGAACATCTCTTTACCATTCCCACCATTGAGCAGGCATTACATAAACTTGGCTTAACTTTTCTTGGTTTCGACCTCGATAAAAAAATCATCCACACCTTCATAGCAGAGCATGGAAAAGATGCCTTATATGATCTTTCCCAATGGCACCAATTTGAAGAAAGTCACCCCCATACCTTCGGTGGAATGTATCAATTCTGGACGAGAAAGTTATAAATTACTTTCAAACTCATAAGCAAATTTCACTTAACGTGACCTATTTCCAGACAAAACCTCTCGTCCCCAAACACAAGAGAAAACCTAGAAAAAGGCAAAGAAACATGCTAGGTTACAGCAATATCTGAACAGAGGTTTTCACTGAATGCAAAAACGCTTATCTTTCATTGCGTTACTCATCGTCTTGGCTGTACCTGCTTTTGGTGAAGCGGCGTCGAAATCAAAATCACTGCCGGCTTTGCCGTTTGAACAATATTTTGCAGGCAAGCGCGGCGACCATGACGTTTTAAAATTCAATGATTTTTCCGGCAAGATTAAAGCGCATCGCATTAAAAAGCTGTTGCGATCCGGCCCCATTTTAGGGGATCGTGTTTTGCTGCAAAACAACACCGCTATCTATTTTCCGGAAGGCTATATCGTTTCTGCAACCGCACAGTTTGAAAAATGGCGCCCAAAGCGCGGCATCAAAATTGACCATGTCGCCTCATCCCAAGATATTGAGATTAATCCGGATTATGGCTTGGTAAAATCAATCGATAATCAATTGGGACAGGTTTGTGCAGAAATTCCTTCGCGAACGCCTGAGATAATCCTGCAGTTGCGCAAAAGAACCGATGGACTTATCTCGTTAGTGAAAAAAACCCAAGGGCGCTTTGACCATATTATCGGGCAGCCCAGTGAAACAATTGAAGTTACAAGCGCATTAAGCCCATCTTACCTATCAAGCGATCATAAAATTCAAGCCATTGCTTCTCGTTGTATCTGATAAAACAAACATTGGATTTCCCCATGAAAAAAAATCTGACAAGAACCGTTTCGCTTTTCCTTTCAGCCGCTATTCTCGCGGGCTGTAGCAATTTCCCAAAAGCGTTTGATCATTCCGGTAACCCGATAACTCAGCCGTTTAATTACAAAGAAGCGCAAGCCCTGCAAACCGATACCACAACGTTTAAAGGCGCACTGGTAAAAGAATATCAGGCTCTATCTACCAAAGAGGGTGTCGAATGGGCCGACTGGTTTGATTCTGACTTTTTTGCCAGAAAAGCTATAAAAGTCGCTGCATCTGAAAACGGTCTCCCGCCGGAAGACCCTGCCTTATGGCGTTTTTCAAAAGACGAACTTACACAATTCACTGACGGCTACAACGCTTTGAATGCTGCCTTGGAAACAAGCCGTTCCAGCTTGCCTGTTTTGTCAGCAAAAGCGCAAGCCAGCTTTGATTGCTGGGTAGAAGAACAAGAAGAAGGTTGGCAAAATAATGAAATTGCCAAGTGTAAAGACCAGTTTGCCGAAGCCTTAAAACGCTTAACTGGTGCACAGGAAAAGCTTGCTCAGCAACCTTCACCGAAAATGGAGCTTGATCTGGCAAAATTGTATACGGTCTTCTTTGACTTTGATTCCGCTGTGATTACACCGGTCGGCCAACAAGTCTTGCAAGCCTTGGTTCAGGACTGGGGTGCACAGACTGTAAATTATGCCCTTATCGGTCACACAGACCGCTCCGGTAGTCAGGCTTATAACAAGTCATTATCTGAACGTCGTGCACAGTCCGTAAAAACCTTTATCGCCGAACTCGGTTTACCTGATGGTAAAATTTCGACAACAGGTATGGGGGAAAGTGCCCCTGCTGTCGCCACCAAAGACGGTGTTCGTGAAGCCAAAAACCGTCGTGTTGTTATCGAAGTTCAACAGTAAGCCTATACCCGTTACGCATAAAAAGGCGGAGCATTTTAAAAGTGCTCCGCTTTTTTTATATTTAAAGCAAACATAAAAAAGAAAACCGTCTATTTGTCCAAGTTGTTTTTCACAACTAATAACAGATTAAGCAAATCATCCTGTTCTTTAACACTTAAACCCGTCAAAGCCTGACTGCGTATCTCATCAGATACTTTTTTCAATTCCTGTAATAAGGGGCGGGCCTCGTCCTTGATAAATACCCGAAGAACTCTGCGATCATTTTCATCACACACCCGATGGATCAAATCACGCTGCTCCATCCGCGTCATAAGCCGGGCAATTGACGAATTATCAACATCCAGTTTGGAAGCCAGCTCGGATTGGGACATCCCGTTATCGCGTTCAAGAATGGCAAGGGTCAGCCACTTCATCCTTGTCAGGTTATAAGGCTGAACCTTTGCATCAATGCGAACACGCAAACGGTTTGCAACTTCATGCAAGATAATCGGAATCGTATTTTTGTCTTCATCTATCATGGTATTAAGGTAAACGGCTAAACGGAATTTTGGTACAAATATCTTCTCTGCAAAAGAGGCTATTCTCAAAATAAAAGTTATAGATTGATGTCACAAGAAACACTGCCATCAGGATTTGCAGGCCATTTCCGATAATCTTTGATATTTGATCCATTTGATATCTCCATTCCCTGCAAAGGGGTTTACACAAAAATTAGTTGATATGTCAATGATTGATATGTCATATATCTATCTTCCCCAAAAATTAGCCCTTTCGCCAACATATAAAAATAGGAGTTACAGCAAATGCCACAAAAGCCAAACTGGCACTTCTATATTCCAAAGGCCTATACCACGTTTAAAAACGGTTATACCCTTTCTATGTTGCGAGATGACTGTCTTGCGGGATTAACCGTCGCCATTGTCGCCCTCCCCCTGTCGATGGCGTTAGCCATTGCGTCCGGCGTCAGTCCAGACAAGGGACTTGTTACCGCTATCATTGCCGGTTTTTTGATCTCGTTACTGGGGGGAAGTCGCTTTCAAATCGGCGGTCCAACGGGCGCTTTTGTCGTCGTTGTTTTTAACGTTATTCAGCAATTTGGATATGAGGGCCTTGTGCTGGCAACCCTTATGGCAGGGGGCATTCTCGTTCTGGCCGGACTGCTGCGTCTGGGCACCTATATCAAATATATCCCCCACCCCGTTGTAACCGGTTTTACCTCCGGCATTGCTACTCTCATTTTCATCAGCCAGGTCAAAGATTTCCTGGGTCTGGATATCGACAACATCCCTGCAGATTTTCTTGATAAAGTGACACTCCTATTTTTAAACCTGCAGACTTATGATCCATATGTTCTGGGGACAGCTTTTCTGAGCATCGCAATCATCCTGATAAGTCAAAAGACCTTACCGAAATATCCATCCTTTCTTATTGCGATTGTTGGTATCAGCCTTTTGACATGGATATTTGCCTTGCCGATTGAAACAATTGGCACAAAATTCGGTGGCATTCCCTCAACCATTTCACTGCCACACCTGCCTGTTTTTTCATGGGATCAAGCTGCAAAACTCCTCCCCAGTGCTTTTACCATCGCCTTTCTGGCCGGAATTGAATCTTTACTGTCTGCTGTGGTCGCGGACGGTATGACGGGGGCAAAACATCGTTCCAATTGTGAACTGGTTGCACAAGGGGTCGCCAATATCGGATCCTCCCTTTTTGCCGGTATCCCAGCAACAGGTGCCATTGCCAGAACGGCAACCAATATTCGTTCCGGTGCGCATTCCCCTGTTGCTGGGATGGTCCATTCCCTTACCCTTTTGGCCTTTGTTCTGTTCTTTGCCCCCCTTGCCTCCTTTATCCCCCTGTCTTGCTTAAGCGCCGTTCTGATGATCGTTGCATGGAATATGAGTGAGTTCGACAAATTCATTCATTTATTCAAGGCCCCGATTGGTGACCGAATTGTTCTAGTTGCCACATTTTTGCTGACCGTCCTTGTCGATTTGAACCTCGCGATTGAAGTCGGCTTTGTCTTATCTGCTGTTCTCTTTATGCTCCGGATGGCCAATGCCGTTGAGGTGGAAACACATATCAATATTATTCAAGACGATGAAGACGACGATAGCGAGAATCTGTCACCTGACAACGCAATACGCTTACCCGATGGCGTGCTGAGTTACCAGTTTAACGGCCCCTTTTTCTTTGGTGCCGCAGAAAGATTGATTGATACATTGGGCCGTACCGGAAAAACACCCGATATCATCATTTTACAAATGCACGAAGTTCCCTTTATCGACGCAACGGGATGCAGTGCCCTTGCAACCTTTATTCAGAAATCCATGCATTCCGGTGTATGGCTGATTTTCAGTGGCAGCAATTCTAATGTCCTCAACACATTAGAAAAAATGAACTCCCTGACCCGTAAGCCCAATATCAAAATATCCGGCACATTCACCGAGGCCCGTATATTGGCAGCAGAGATCATGCGCAATCGCACACCGCAATTTTACGACATTTAAAACAGGACTTTATAAATATGAATTCATCACAAATTGCAGACGATATGGAAAGATGGACCGAGCTTTTTTTCATCATGTGCGAAGGGGAAGCCCCTCATAACAAAGCACACTGGAACTTGCGTCTGGCTTTATCCACCTTTGCAACAGATGTGGGCGGTTTTACTCGTCAACAAAACGAGGATGCGCGCGTTCTAATCACCAAATTTGAAAAATTTATCGCTAAAAAAGATTATGAGTCCGCGAAAAAAATGCAAGGCGATCTCTTTTACTTCATTCTTGCGATCACAGAGGAAAAAGCACACTGAGACAATGCGCTTTTTCCATCCTGCATTATCAACTACCGCTCAGTTCTTTCACTTTATTGCGGGCTTCAAGGGCTTTGTCTTTTTCACCCAGAACCATATAAACCTTAGCCAGACGTTTCCAGCCTTCAATATCGTTTGGGTTTTCCTTTAAACGATCAGCAAGTTTTTCCACCATTCCCCGGATCATTTCTTCGCGTTCTTCCGGTGTCATTTCCGATGCGGCTTCCATATCAGCCTGGCTTGGCCCGGTGGTTTGCGAAGCTTGTTCTTGGCGTTGTTTCTTTTCTTCTTCCCATTGTAGCTCAAACTGCTTGGAAAGAGCCAAAGCCTGCGCACTTGGTTTAAAATCATCCCGGTTTAGATTACCTGCCTTGGCGGCCATATCAATCTGTTCATTAACTTGCTGCAACCAACCGATCTCTTTCGGAGCCATCGCCGCAAGATCGGTCCATTCCTGAATAGCACCTGCATAATCCTGTGTTTTCATCTTGGCAAAACCAAAATAGAAACGCGCCTTCATTTGGCTCGGATCATTGTTTACCGCCTCTTTTAACGCAGTAAACGTTTCATCATCTACCTGGCCTTCGCTGGCATAAATCTTACTTTCTGCAAAATCTGCCAAGACACTGGGATCGCGATCCGATGCTTTCACCGCATTGCGATACGCATCAACAGCTTCCCCCGGACGGCCAACCAAACGCATGGTGCGGCCCAACAGCATCCAACCATCAATATCGCCCGGTTCATCTTCCAGATGTTTTTTCAATTGTGCGATTTCTGCCGACATACCTTCGGAGTTCGCCATTTGGCGTTCTTTTTGCAAATCACGAGAGGCAAAAGGTACATCTTCATAACCCGGCATACCGATTTTCAAATAAAGTGCCAAAGAACCCGCAATAATGCCAAGGCCGATAATCGTGCTGGCAATCAAGGTCACGGCCCCGATTTTTTGGCCGCTAGCGCTACCTTGTCCCCGTTTTTCATCTGCCGCCAACAAGCGGCGTTGAATTTCCACGCGGGCGGTTTTGGCCTCTGCCTGATTAATCAGGCCACGTTCCAAATCCCGATCCAGTTCTTTCAACTGATCTTTAAAGACATTCAGCTCATAATCAGCCCGTTCGCCTTCTTCCTTGGATTTTCGCCATAAAGGTGCGGCCAAAAGAAAAAGGGTGATTGCACTCAAAACGGCAACCGCAATCCAAAAACTCATTTATCGTTTCCTTCTTCTTTCATCAAGGCATCCAGTCGCGCCTGTTCTTGTGCAGTCAAAGGCACCGCAATTCCTTGGCCTTGCGCGGCTTGTGCACTGCGACGACGGTAATACAATATAATCCCCACCAGCCCGATGACGATCATCAAGACAGGGCCGAACCACAACACCATCGTCTTGGCCTTTACGGGCGGTTTCAACAAAACAAAATCGCCGTACCGTGAAACCAAATAATCTTTTACTTCCTGGTTGCTATCGCCTTGTGCAATCCGATCACGCACCAAAACCCGCATTTTCTTGGCAATGCCGGAATTAGAATCATCAATCGACTGGTTTTGACAAACCACACAGCGTAAATCCTGTGAAACTTCGCGTGCACGCGCTTCAAGAGCCGGGTCTTGCATAATCTCGTCCGGTTCAACCGCAGACACCTGCACCGTCCAGACAAACAGGGCCGCCCATAAAATCAACCAAAACTTCATTGTTTGCGCAGCTCCTTAATCAAAGGCAACAAGGTGTCATTCCACGCCTGCGGAGAAATCGGCCCGATAAATTTATAGCGAATCACCCCTTGTTTATCGACAACGAAGGTTTCCGGTGCCCCGGTAATGCCCCAGTCAATAATGGTTTCGCCCGTATCATCCACACCGATTTTTGTATAAGGATCCCCATGACGCGCCAACCAGCGCACCACGTCATTGGGGTTTTTCTCGTCCCAATCCACACCATACACCGGAATAGTATTTTCCCGTTTCAGTTTCAGGAGGAAAGGATGTTCCTGCAAACAAGCCACACACCATGACCCAAAGAAATTGACCAACGAGACTTGGCCTTTAACATCTTCTATGCTCAAACCTTCTTCTCGTCCCTTAACGGGTACAAGTTTAAATTCCCCCATCGGCTGATTAAGCAAAACATCCGTATCCAGCTTGGACGGATCTTTCGTCAAACCAATGGCAAAATATGTGGCAAGAACAACAAAGCCAATTAACGGGATTAAAAAGAAGATACGCGAATTCATGCTTTTGCTCCCTCGCTCAAGGCCTTTTTAGGCATCGCTGAACGTTTGGGCGCACCGACACGGTGGCGACGATCCGACAGACTGACCAAACCGCCCAATGTCAACAAGCCACAACCGCCCCATAACCAGGCAATCAGCGGGTTCCAGTACAAACGCGTTACATAACCATCACCGGATTTATCCCCAACCACGGCATAAAGATCGCCTAAGAACATCGGATAAATTGCAGCTTCTGTGGTTGGCATACCGCCGGTGTCATATTCACGTTTTTCCGCCAGCAAAGTCGTTATGTATTCACCATCTTTATGAACCGTAAACGTCCCTTCCAAGGCATCATAGTTCGGACCGCGAATATCACGCACGCCTTCAAAAGTATATGTGAAGCCTGCAACATCCAGTTTGTCACCATAATTCATGACCTGAATTTTTTCGACTTTCCAGTTTCCGGCACCTGTCATCCCGGCAATTGTAATTGCCAGACCAAGGTGGGCAATCGTCATGCCCCACGTCGCACGGGGTTGTCGGGCCAGTCGTTGCAGGCTTTGTCCAAACGACGTTTTACCCAACTTGATCCGTTCAGCTACATCCCACAGGGTACCGACGGCCAGCCATGTGGCAAGCCCCATACCGAAATAGCCACCCCAGCCTTCTTCGCCTTTTAAGATGAAGGTCAGGATAACAGCAACCAGTGTTGCCCCGTAGACAATATACATGCGATTGAGAATACCCTTGGCATCCGCGCGTTTCCACGACATCAACGGTCCCAACGCCATCAAAATGACCAGCGGAGTCATAATCGGAATAAAGACACGGTTATAAAACGGCGCACCAACCGATACCTTGCCCGCATCAATCACATCGATAAACAACGGATACAATGTCCCCAACAAAACCACACCGGTTGCTGTTGTCAAAATCCAGTTGTTAAACAACAAGGCGCCTTCACGCGACACGGGTTTAAACAATCCGCCACCAACAAGGCTAGGCCCTCGCACTGCGTATAGTGCAAACGAGCCGCCGATCGCAATGATCAGCAAAATCAGGATAAAGACACCACGTTCCGGGTCTGTTGCAAAGGCATGAACAGATGTTAATACACCGGAACGCACAAGGAATGTTCCCAACAACGACAGACCAAAGGCAATAATCGCCAAGAAAATGGTCCAGCTTTTTAAAGCATCACGTTTTTCCACCACAATGGCAGAATGCAACAAAGCTGTCCCGGCCAACCACGGCATGAAGGAGGCGTTTTCCACCGGGTCCCAGAACCACCAGCCGCCCCAGCCAAGCTCGTAATAGGCCCACCAGGATCCCAGCGCGATCCCCACGGTCAGGAAAATCCACGCCGCCAACGTCCACGGACGGACCCAACGCGCCCAGCTTGCATCCACGCGACCTTCAATCAGGGCTGCAATGGCAAAGCTATAGGCAATGGAGAAACCCACATACCCCAAATACAAAAACGGCGGGTGGAAAGCCAATCCCGGATCCTGCAACAACGGGTTCAGGCTTTGACCATTTGCAGGCACATCTAACAATCGTTCAAATGGGTTGGAGGTAAACAGAATGAACATCAGGAAACCGACAGTCACCAAAGACTGAACCGCCAATGTGCGGTTCTTCAACCCACTGGGCAGATTGCGGCCAAAAACCTCAACGGCACAGCCAAATGTTGCCAAAATCAGCACCCATAACAGCATGGATCCTTCGTGGTTCCCCCAAACACCGGAAACCTTATAAAGCAAAGGCTTGTCGGTATGAGAGTTTTTCGCCACGTTCAGAACTGAAAAATCCGAGGTCACAAACGCATGCGTCAAAGCCGCAAAAGCCGCCGCAATTAAGATAAACTGTGCAATTGAGGCCGGGCCTGCAATATTCATCCAGCGCCGATTGCCCATCGGACCCGCTGCCAATGGGACGACACCTTGTACCACCGCCACAAACAGCGCGAGGATCAACGCAAAATGTCCTATTTCTGCATACATGTTATTTGTCTTTCAGTTCGTCGGGAACATGACCTTGTTTCAAGGCCTCTGTAATCGGCTGACCTTCTTCCCACTTGCCAGATTTTTTCAACGCATCGGCAACTTCGGGCGGCATGTAATTTTCATCGTGTTTGGCCAACACTTCATCAGCAACCAACACATCGTTTTGGAAATATCCTTCCGCCACAACACCTTGCCCTTCACGGAACAGATCCGGCAACAAGCCCTTGTAATGAACCGGGATTGTATTCGCCATATCGGTCACAACGAAAATGTTAGTGACACCATCGGCTGCTTTTTCAACAGAACCAGCTTCAACCAGTCCGCCGATTCGAATACGGCGATCTAAGTCAATATTCCCCTGTTCAATGACTTCCGTTGGGCTAAAGAAAAAGACGATATCATCTTCCAAGGCAGCCAAAACAAGGGCGGCAATCGCCCCCAATGCACACAGGCCCACCAGCGCGATATAAAGGCGACGCGTTTTCTTTTTCATGCGCTTTTCCCTTCGCTTGTCATTTGTTCCATGATGGAGAGGTCTTTCTTACTTTTGGCCAATGCCTTAACACTGGTTATCAACAGGCCAATCAACAAAACAGCAGCCAATCCGTAACAAGGCCAGATGTATATGCCGTGACCGCCCATTTCAAAAAATTCGTTCATTGTGTCCCCTCCCCTCTATCAGCCGTGAACATGGCGCAAACGTAAGGCCCGCACTTTGGATGAAATAATTTCGCTGCGCATACGGATAAACAGAACCAGTGTAAAATATCCAGTAAAGCACAAAAACATCAGTCCCAGCGGGATCAACATATCCGGGTGAATGGCCGGACCACCCGCCTTCACCAACGAAGCCGGTTGATGCAACGTATTCCACCAATCCACAGAAAATTTGATAATCGGGATATTAATCACGCCGACCAAACACAGAATTCCGGCTGATTTCGTGCCACGTGCCGGATCATCAAAGGCGTTCAACAGGGCCATATGCCCCATATAAAGAAACAACAGCAACAATTCAGAGGTCAGACGCGCATCCCACACCCACCATGTTCCCCACATGGGTTTCCCCCAGAAGGATCCGGTAAACAACGCCAAAAAGGTAAACGCTGCGCCAATCGGAGACATGCATTTGGCGGCCAAGTCAGACAACGGGTGTTTCCAGATCAATCCCATTGCGGACGCCACCGCCATAGAAATGTAAATAATCATCGACATACTGGCTGCTGGCACATGGATATACATGATACGCACAGTTTCGCCCTGTTGATAATCTGTTGGCGAATCGAAAAGGGCAAAATATAGCCCGGCAGCCGTTGCGATGATCGTTAAGCCGATCACCCAAGGCAGTAAAAGGCCGGAAAGCCACATAAAGCGTTTCGGGTTTGCAAAAGCGTTGATGTTGAAAGCCATCGTTTTCGGGTCCTGATCCCTACATGATTTATTCGCATTGCACGCTTTATGGCCTTTAAGTTAGGCACCATTAAGGCAATGTTGACCACATAGAGCCATATTTCGCGCATGTTTCGAACCATTCGCAACTTTCATAAAAAAAGCCCCTCATTCTTGATCGAATGAGGGGCCCTATTAATAAGTGAGGATTTATCTCTTCATCATCGCAATCATTTTTTCGACCGCTTCCATATGTTCATCTGAATTATGGCACATCCCCTGAAAACAGGCGCAAAGATCAAGAAAGTCCTGCAATTCCATACGTTGTCCCATTTTCATCAAACGTTTCGTGAAACGCAGGGCTTGCGGTGGTTTTTTCGCCATTTGGTTGGCTAAATCCTGTGCGGCCTCCATTAATTTATCCGGTTCAACCACCTGAAGTACAATCCCGAGGTCCAAGGCTTCTTGCGCGTCAATTACTCGTCCGGTGAAGGTCAGTTCTGCCGCTTTTTGATAACCAATTAGACGTTGCAAAAAATAAGCCCCGCCGTCCCCCGGAATAATGCCCAAATTTACAAAGGTCTCCCCAAACTTGGCTTTACTTGAAGCCACACGTAAGTCTGCCATATTGGCAAGATCAAATCCGGCCCCCACCGCCGGACCGTTGACGGCTGCGATAATCGGAACTTCACATTTATTCATCGCCACCGGAATACGTTGAATACCTTGGCGATAACGGGTTTGAACCTCTTCCACATCCCCGGCAAAATCACCGCCGCGTTCCTGCATGTCCTTGATATTGCCGCCTGCGCTGAAGGCAGCACCATCACCCGTTATAATCAAAACACTGACGCGGTCAGCCGCCTTATTCACCCAATCCAGCGTCGTAATGATATCTTCAATCAATGTCGTCCCTGTCAGGGCATTGCGCACATCGTTGCGCATAAAAGTCAGGGTCGCGACACGGTTTTCAACACGTAAATCGGCATCTTGCAGTTTGGGCATATCAGACACGGATCAATTCCTCTTTTTAAACAAAAAAAATGCGGCACACCTCAGTCTGGGGACGTTAGGGGCCGCATATAGTTTTCCTCACACCTCTAGGGAGTGCAAGAGTCTTTTCAGAAGTCATCTTATACAGAATGTTCGCTTTCCAAACATTTAAAGAATTGTAAAAGATTGTCAGCTTGGCAACATGCCACCGACTTCTTTTTCAACCGCTTTTGGATCAGCACGAAAGTTGGAGTGAAATTCAACGGCCATTGGATCGGGATAAACGTCTTCTTCGCCGTTTTCCACAGCTTCCAAAACCCGCGCAATAACATCTTGGGGTGACGTTTTATCCGCTTCAAAATTGGCAGCCATGTCCGTATCCACAGGACCGGGATAAACACCTATTACCTGCGTACCCTGTGCCGCCAGTTCTACACGAACCCCTTGTGTCATTAAATGAACAGCCGCTTTTGATGCACTATAAGACCCCAACACAGGGAAACATACAAAAGAAGCTACCGAACCCGTGTTTACAATCGCCCCACCCCCATTGGCTTTTAAGATCGGCGCAAAGGCTTGGATAAGATTGAGAGTTCCGAAATAATTGATTTCCATTTCCTGACGGGCAACATCGCTGTCATTCACGGACAGAAAACCCTGAAATAAAGCCACACCTGCATTATTCACGAGAAGACTTACATCCTTGCAATTTTGCGCGGCTGCATTGACATGATCCATATTCGTCACATCCAGATGCAGGGCGACCACTTTACCATTGGAAGCTTCTACTAAGTCGGCAACATCCTTCGGGTTTCGTGCCCCGGCATATACCTTTTTTGCACCTGCTTTTAACAAGGCATCCACATAGACACGGCCCATTCCACGGCTGGCTCCTGTGACCAACGCAACCTGATTTTTAATCTTACTCATAACAAAATCCTTTAGAGGGAAAGAAAAAATAGCATTAAAATACCGAACGGTATTAAAATAGACACTTGTTTCTTTCTGTCAAGATGATAAAATACCAATCGGTATTTTATTGTAAGGAAGTCACCATCGTGGCACGTGGACGCCCCAGAAAAACAACACCGGAAAAAGTGCTGGAACAAGCAATGAAAATTTTCTGGGAACGCGGTTTTGACGCGACCTCAATGAATGATATTGCGCAAGAAACGGGTATGGCGAAACCCGGGCTTTATGCCGCTTTTGGCGATAAGGAAAAACTATATCAACAAGCTATTTCCCACTACTTCGAAACATTTGGAAAATCATCTTTGGATTATCTTATCCATAGTCCCGCCTCCCTTAAAACAACCTTGCGAACTCATCTTAAAGAAATTGCCGCTTTCCTCTGTGATGAAGGCAATCCCGGCGGCTGTTTTGTGGTCAACGGCGTAATCGATTGCGCCCATAAGACAGGTCCACTCGAAGAATATACACGGTTTTTAAATCAAAAACGCCGAGAAGCCTTTTACATGCGTTTGGAACGTGCAAAATCGGAAGGGGAATTGCCCGAGGACGCCGATATTGACGCGCTGGCCGATTTTTTCGGAGCACAACCCATCAGCCTTGCAGTTATGGCACGTGCAAAAACTCCCTTCAGCGCCCTTGAGAACCTGATTGAGACTAGCTTGAAAGTCCTACCAGAGAACGATTTATAAAAAAGCGTTGACAAACCCATCCAATTATCGCAATTAATAATCATTCGCATAATAAATGGGTGCCAATCATGTCTTTCTTGCACAACCTCCATCAACGTCTGGAAATTCTGGAAATGAATGACATTTCCGATCTGTGCGTTCTCGGTTTTTTGTTTGACGATGCGCGCAATCTCAATGGCTTGCTGGCTGCTATTCGCATGCTCGATATACCCACATGGCAACCAACAATCGAAGTTATTGAAACCACGCTGGAACGACTACTAGACAGTGCCTGCGTCGTCAAACTGGACGCCGGAAACGAGACATATTTTTCTATCACAGGCGTTGGCATCCGTACTTTTTTCAACCTAATGAAACGCCCTATGCCCAACAATCAACGCATGCGTGATACCACGTTATCTTTAAAATCTACCTTCGTTGAAAATTTACCGCAAACCATTTGCGCCAAAGTTGTCGAGGAACTCATCGGTTTTTATAACTGCCAACTCAACTGCCTTGAAAACCAATGCACCAATTGCCCCTTAAAATCCCAAAGGGCCCAAATCAAAACCGACAGGCAGCTTTTTCATATACAACAGGAACTGGAATGGCTCGGTCGCATGACACAAAACCTCAGCCTACCTCAAGCCTATCATTTTCACAGTGTATCTTAGTCAAAAGGGAAGAAAACACCTAAGATTTCTTCCCTTTTATCCCTAACTAAATCACGAACCTTTGATGGTTTGCCATGTGAGTTCGGCAAATTTAGCATACAACCAGTCCATACGTGTTCCGTCTTGGCCCCCAATGAAACCTCCAGCGGCGTAACTCGCATCAACGTCGAATTTATTTAATATCTGATTATTTGCATCCAGCAACGTTACCGTTCCTTCAATTGTATCAGAACCCGCGAGAAAACCTAATAGAACGGCTGCCCCTTGCGAGCGTAGATTCACATTTTTCAAATCTACTTGAAGCGTTGCTTTTTGCCCATCAGTCATTAAACCTTGTTCTTTTAACGCGTTCTCCAATGTTGTCTTAAACACTTCCGCATTAAAAGATCCTTCATCAGAAATTTTTGCCTGCGCAAGAGAGACTGCAACAACGCTGTATTGTTCGCCATTATATTTATAAGAGCTATTTTCCGGCATCGTTTTAACCGTACCGGAACAAGCTGTTATCAGTGAGACAAGCCCCAATACCGCAACAATCTTGACAAGTTTCATCCTACTTCCCCATTTTTAAAAAGAAGTAAACAATATAAGTAATATTACCTATAGTAAACAGGATATTAAAAATCCAGATCGGCGTAATGGCGGGCGGCAGGGATGCCGCTGACGTTGTCTTTGAGAATATCACGCATGGAAGGGCGAGATTTAAAACGGGCATACCAGGCTTGCGCGCCGGGATGGTCGGCCCAAGGGATATCGCCTAGATAATCCACCGCCGAAATATGTGCTGCCGCGCATATATCCGCCAAAGACAGGTTTTCGCCCGCCAGCCAATTGCGTTGATCGCTGAGATAGCCGATATAATCCAAGTGATAATGGACGTTTTGTTTACCTGCTCGAATAGCCCCTGAGTTTGGCGTTGCCCCGGCAATAAAACGCTTTGTAATCTTTTCCCCAACCAGATTGCGGGTCACTTCTTGTGCAAATTTTTTATCAAACCACGCAACAAGCCGGCGAACCTCAGCCCGTTGATCCGGTGTCGTCCCCAGCATATTATGTTCGGGATAAACTTCTTCAAGATATTCACAAATAGCATGATCATCCCAGATGGGTTTACCTTCCGGCTCAACCAGAACCGGAACTTCGCCAGCCGGGTTTAGGGCCAAGAAAGTTTCTCGACGTTCCCAAACCGGTTCATGCACACAGGTAAACGCGAGTTTTTTTTCCGCAAGTAAAATACGGACCTTGCGCGACAAGGCATCAAAGGGAAGGTGATAAAGTCGTCTCATGCTCGTCTAGGGGGTTTATTGCACAATAGAGAACTTGGGATAGCGAATTTCGCACTGCATTAAAAGAGCAAATACAGCATATAGATCAAAAAAGGTCATTTTTCACAAGTAACTCAACCATAAATAACAATATTACCCTCGAAAGTAAAAAAAGGCGAAGCTTCCTAAAAAGCTCCGCCAAGTTTTGGTTAGGGATGAATGTCTGAAATCAGACATTCGGTCGGATGAAACGAATTCCACCCTAGCAATCAAGTCACGAGAGAGATGTAACTTGAGCCTCTGCTCGCACATATGTGCGAATTCTAGAGCAAATCCCGAGCAGGTTGACACAACCTGCAACGACGTATTTGCGTTAAATAAAATGCTCTATATGGATCAGGCCGTCTTTTTAATAGCTGCCTCCTTGGTAACTGCAATGTCGAGCTTGTCGATCATTTCCTTAGGCACCACTTGCCAGATCTTGCCTTTCTCCATTTCCCAATCCTGCAGAATTTGTTCTGCATACTGAGAATGTGTTTCTTTCACGTATTCACGGATCAAACCTTTCAAAAGGTTTTCATAGTGATCGACTTCAATACGTTGCCAAATCACGTTATCCGGGTTCACACGATGTTCAAATGTACCGTCTTCGTCGTAAACAAAGGCCATGCCGCCTGTGAAACCAGCGCCAAAGTTCGCCCCGACTTCCCCCAGAACAACCACGGTGCCGCCGGTCATATATTCACAACCGTTTGACCCGATACCTTCAACCACTGCCGTCGCACCGGAGTTACGAACCGCAAAGCGTTCCCCGCCCTGACCAGAAGCAAACAACTTACCAGCCGTTGCGCCATACAGGCAGGTGTTACCGACAATGGTGTTTTCGTTCGATTTCAGCGGGCTGGATACCATCGGGCGCACAACAATCGTCCCGCCAGACAGACCTTTACCCACATAATCGTTGGCATCACCAAAGATTTCCAGCTTCAAGCCCTGCACTGTGAAGGCCCCCAGCGAGTTACCGGCAGAACCGCGCATACGAACGGTCAGGTGGTCCGGCTCCAACCCGGTCATGCCGTACTTACGGGTAATGATCGAGCTGGTGCGTGTTCCCACAGAACGGTGCGTGTTTTTGACCGTGTAGAAAAGCTGCATCTTCTCGCCGCCTTCCAAGGCATTCTTGGCATCCTTGATGATTTGCGCATCCAGCGTATCCGGTACAGGGTTACGTTCTGTCAATGTGCAGAAACGTGGTGTATCGCCTGTATCGGCCTGCGCCAGAAGCGGGTTCAAATCAAGATCATCAAGATTTTCACGACCACGACCAACCTGCGTCAACAGATCAGATCGACCGATGACGTCTTCCAGCTTTTCATATCCAAGCGACGCAAGAATTTCAGTGACTTCTTCGGCAATGAACGTAAACAGGTTGACCACCTTGGCCGCAGAACCGGTAAATTTCTTACGCAGTTCAGGATCTTGTGTACAAACGCCGACCGGACAGGTGTTGGAATGACACTGACGAACCATAATACAGCCCATCGCAATCAACGATGTTGTGCCGATGCCGAATTCCTCAGCCCCCAACATGGCGGCAATCACCACGTCACGACCTGTACGGAAACCGCCATCTGTGCGCAGCTTCACACGGTGGCGCAGCTTGTTCAACGTCAGAACCTGATTGACTTCAGACAGGCCCATTTCCCATGGCAAACCGGCATATTTAATGGAAGACTGCGGCGATGCACCCGTCCCGCCATCATAACCGGAAATGTGGATGGTATCCGCACCCGCCTTGGCAACACCGGCTGCAATCGTCCCGACACCGGAACGGGCAACCAGTTTCACACACACACGTGCAATCGGGTTGATTTGTTTCAAGTCATAAATCAACTGCGCCAAATCTTCGATGGAATAAATATCGTGATGCGGCGGCGGTGAAATCAGGGTCACACCCGGTGTGGAGTGACGCAGCTTGGCAATTTCAAGCGTTACCTTGAAGCCCGGCAGCTGTCCGCCTTCACCTGGTTTTGCCCCTTGGGCCACCTTGATTTCCAACTCCTGACAGTTGTTCAGATATTCCGCTGTCACACCGAAACGACCAGATGCCACCTGCTTCACCGCAGAGTTCGCATTGTCACCGTTTTTACGCGGTGTGAAACGTTCGCGATCTTCCCCACCTTCACCGGAGTTGGATTTCGCACCGATCCGGTTCATGGCAATGGCCAGTGTTTCATGTGCTTCACGCGACAAGGCACCGATTGAAATCGCCGGCGCACACAAACGACGACGAATTTCCGTGATCGATTCCACTTTGTCCGTAGAAATGCTGTCCCGATCAGATTGGAAATCCAATAAATCACGCAGCATCATCGGTTTGCGGCCGTTCACCCCATTGGCATATTCACGATAGGTGGAATAGCTTTCGGTCGCCACAGCTTCCTGCAGCTTATGGATCAACAACGGATCGTGGGCGTGACGCTCACCATCAGCACGGTAACGATAAAAACCGCCTTGCGGTAAAGGTGTGGCTTCGGAATATGCCTTTTCATGCATTTCCAGAATTTTATCTTCCAGACCTTTGATCCCGATACCGGAAATCCGTGAGGTCATACCCGGGAAGAAATCCGCCACAACAGAACGCGACAATCCAACCGATTCAAACGCATAACCACCGCGATAAGAACTGATAACACCGATGCCCATTTTAGACATGGTTTTCAGCAAGCCCTTGTTGATGGCTTTCTTATAATTTTCCACCGCTTTTTCAAACGGCAGATCACCATAAATACCTTTGGCATGTTGAACGGCAATCGCTTCTTCGGTCATATAAGCGTTAACAGTGGTTGCACCGACGCCGATTAAAACCGCAAAATACTGTACATCCAACGCTTCGGCAGAACGCACGTTCACAGAAGTAAAGGTCCGCAATTGTTGACGTACCAGATAACTGTGCACACCACCGGCAGCCAAAATCATCGGGATCGGCGCTTTGTCCTTACCAGTATGTTCATCAGTCAGGATGATATGTTTTTTCCCACCACGAACCGACATTTCCGCTTCGTGGCGGATGCGTTCGATGGCTTCGCGCAGGGTTTCTTTACCCGGCTTGAACGTACAATCAATTTCAACCGCATCTTCGCCCAAATAGTTTTTCAAGGCGTGGAATTCTGTAGAGGTCAGGAACGGTGATTCCAACTGAACAACCTGACACTGATCCGGGCTTTCATCCAACACGTTGCCCAAGTTAGACAAACGCGTGCGCAAAGACATCACGCGGGTTTCGCGCAAACTGTCAATCGGCGGATTCGTCACTTGCGAAAACGCCTGACGGAAGAAGTGATGCAAGCCACGGTATTTATCAGACAAGACAGCCTGCGGCGTATCATCGCCCATAGAACCTGTGGCTTCCTGACCGGTTTCCACCATCGGGCGCAGGATCAATTCGAAATCTTCCTGCGTGAAGCCGTATAATTGCTGATGTTGCATCAGGATATCTTCCGGCCACGGGCAAGGTTTGGGGGAATCTGCCTTGATGATTTGGTCAACTTTGACAATATTGTCCACCCATTTGCCATAAGGCTGACGGGCCGCTGTCCAGTCTTTAAGCTCGCGGTCATGGAAGAATTTACCTTCATGTAAATCTACACCGATCATACCACCGGGGCGCACATGGCCTTTTTCAACGACTTTGGACTCATCAATTTCAGACATGCCGGTTTCAGAACCAACCAGCAAAATACCATCACCTGTGATGGAATAACGCAGCGGACGCAGGCCGTTACGGTCTAGGCCCGCAACAATCCAGCGACCATCCGTTCCACAAATCGCAGCCGGGCCGTCCCACGGTTCCATAACCGAGTTACAATAGGCAAACAGGTCTTCATGTTCTTTCGGCATCAAGGCGTTTTGACCGATGGACTCAGGAACCATCAGGGCTTTTACCGCCGGCGCCGGACGTCCTGCACGAACCAGAATTTCCCAAACCGCATCAAGGGCCGCAGAGTCAGAAGACCCATTGGCAACCAACGGCTTCACATCTTCGATATGCGCGCCAAATACAGGCGACGCCATGCAGGTTTCGTGTGCTTTCGTCCAGTTTTGGTTCCCGGTAATTGTGTTGATCTCACCGTTATGCGCAATCATGCGGAACGGTTGCGCCAACCGCCATTGCGGGAACGTGTTGGTCGAATAACGCTGGTGATAAATCGCAAAGTTGGAAACGAAAAGTTCGTCATTCAAATCCGGGTAGAATTCGGTAATCTCACCCGCCATGAACATGCCTTTATAAATGACACTGCGACAAGACAGGGAACAGAAATAAAATTCTGTCAGATTTTCCGCCAAACATTTGTTCTCAATCCGGCGACGAATGACATAAAGATCATTTTCAAAATCATCATTGGTTTTACCAAGGGTATTGGCAATCATGATCTGTTCGATTTCCGGACGCGTTGCGTTGGCTTTTTCACCGATGACTTCAATATTTACCGGAACCTGACGCCATCCATAAATGCGATAGCCATATTTCAGAACTTCGGCTTCAACAATACAACGACACCGTTCCTGCGCACCGAAATCAGTTTTCGGCATGAAAACCTGACCAACCGCCAAGGCTCCTTCTTCCGGCTCATGACCCGTGCGGCGAATATGGCGTTTGAAAAATTCCTGCGGGATCTGCACATGGATACCAGCGCCATCACCTGTTTTACCATCGGCATCAACAGCCCCACGGTGATCCAGTGCGCGCGTTGCCTGAAAGGCGTGACGCAGAACTTCACGATTTGGTTTTCCATCAATAGAAGCCACCAAACCGACACCGCAGTTTGCCGTTTCGAAAGAGGGATCATACATGCCGTTTTCAGCTAGAAAACGGGCGTTGCGTTGATATTCTGATACGTAATTATTGGTCATTTTCTCTCTCTCGCCTCCTATTATTCAGCTGCGTTTGCGCGCGCTTGTGTACGGAGGTATTTATGAATGGCATCGGATGCGTCACGGGCGTCTTTAATACAGCTGACAACCAAAGATGCACCGCGTTCGATATCACCGGCGGCAAAAACGCCATCCAGATTGGACATCCACGTTTTTTTATTTACTTCCACTGTGCCCCAGCGGCTTACGGCCAAATCAGGTTCACCAAACAACGTGGGGATATCTTCCGGCTCAAAACCCAATGCTTCAATCACAATATCAGCATCCAGTTCAAATTCAGACCCGGCAATTTCCTTAACGCTTTGACGACCAGACGCATCGGCAAATCCTAAATGCATGGAAACAGCTTCAACTTTTTGAACTTTGCCCAAACCTTTGAAAGATTTCGGTGCAGACAGCCATTGGAAGTTTACGCCTTCTTTTTCAGCATTTTCCACTTCACGCTGTGACCCCGGCATATTGGCACGGTCACGACGATAAAGACAGGTCACAGACTTGGCACCTTGACGAACAGATGTACGTACACAGTCCATCGCCGTATCACCACCACCGATGACAACAACATTTTTGCCTTCCGCGTTCAACGTACCGTTTTCAAATGCCTCAACCTTATCACCAAAGCCTTTTTTGTTGCTGGCTGTCAGAAAATACATCGCCGGGAAAATATTTTCCAGATCCGCACCTGGTGCCTCTAGTTTACGGCCGGCATAAACACCCACGGCGATCAAAACGGCATCATGTTTGGCGCGAAGTTCTTTCAAAGACGCATCGTTGCCCACTTCAAAATTCATATGGAAAGTGACCCCGCCGTCTTCCAACAATTTGGCACGACGTTCCACCACATCTTTTTCCAGTTTGAAACCCGGAATACCATAAACCATCAAACCACCAACGCGGTCATGACGATCATAGACATGGACCTCATATCCTTTACGGCGCAAACGATCAGCGGCGGCCATACCTGCGGGACCAGCCCCGATAATACCAACGCTTTGACCCAGTTCTTTCAACGGTTGCGGCGGCTTGACCCAACCTTGTTCCCAGGCATTATCAGTAATGAATTTTTCAATCGCACCGATGGTAACCGCATTATGGTCAGACTGTTCCAACACACAGAGGCCTTCACACAGACGGTCCTGCGGACAGATCCGTCCACAAATTTCTGGCAGGGTATTGGTTTCCTGTGACGTATGATACGCATCTTCCAGACGGCCCGCAGCCACAAGGCGCAACCAGTCAGGAATATTATTATTCACAGGGCAAGCCACAGAACAATAAGGAATACCGCATTGTTCACAGCGTGATGCTTGTTCCTGTGCTTTTTCGATGGTGAAGCGCGCATAAATCTCGTTGAAATCTTTTTTGCGTTCTTCAGCAGTGCGTTTGTCCGGGTAGTTTTGCCCGATATTGACGAACTGCATCATTTTTTCAGCCATCAGTCTCTCCAATCCCTCGTTTTCGGGTTAGTCTTTTTTCCTTGTCAGAGCTGCCTTTAATTTAGACATCCCCATGCCAAACCCCTCACATTAAGGAGCCCGGATGCATGGTATGCGATAAAATAACGCAGATTTCAAGGAAAAAAATAAATATAGGTCAGCTTTACTGACTTATATGTTAAAAAATATGAGGCGGCGGCCCCTTTCGTCCCCCTCGCCGAAACCTTGCTTTTCATCATTTTGTACCATAATGGTACTATTTTTTAGTTTTGGGCCTCGAATCCAGACGTGTTATACAGGGTTGAACAACAAGCAAAATACCTCTCTTGGGGGAAAACGTGACTGAACTTCACATACTCGTTCTCGCACTCGTGCAGGGAATCACAGAATTTCTACCTATCAGTTCTTCTGGTCATTTGGTTTTAGTCCCCGTTTTTGGTGACTGGCCCGACCAAGGGTTGCTCATGGATGTTGCCGTCCATGTCGGCACATTAGGGGCTGTAATGATTTATTTCTGGCGCGACATCTGGCATATGCTGCGCGGCGTGATCCGCTTTTCCAAAGGTCGGCGCGACCCAGGTGCCAAACTTGCCGCACTGGTCGTACTTGCAACTTTGCCTGTTCTCGCAGCAGGTTATTTCCTCAATGAATACATTGGAGACGAATATCGCACCGTTGAAGTTATCGGCTGGACTACGCTTGGATTCGGTTTTCTTCTATATGTTGCTGATAAAATCGGCCTGACAATCCGTCGAGTCGAACATACAACCGCCGTTGATGCGCTTCTTATTGGTTTGGCACAATGCCTTGCCCTTATCCCGGGCACATCACGTTCCGGTATCACAATCACCGCAGCACGTTTTTTAGGGTATGAGCGCGTCGATGCGGCCCGTTTTTCCATGTTAATGTCCATTCCCGCCATTTTAGGGGCCGGTACATTAAAAGGGCTGGAGTTGTATCAAAGCGGTAATGCCCAACTGACAAACGACGCCCTGACTGCCGCTGGACTATCCTGCATTGCTGCCTTGATCGCCATTGCGATTATGATGGCATGGTTACGCAAAGCATCTTTTACACCGTTTTTCATCTATCGCATGATTTTGGGGTCTGGTTTGCTTTACTACGCCTACTATATGTAAGAGGCGATATTTCCAGTAGATTATATTGGAAAATCAAGCAAGAGGTGAGAGGTTGAATACGACCCGAGCCGAAAACTCGTTACGGCTGCTTCCTTCCGGACCTGACCGGGTTGGCGAGGAGCTCGTCCGCACCAACCTCTCAAGCGCGGTTTCTATACCCTGTTGGCATTGACTTCAAGGGAAATCTGAACCTACCATACCCATTACGTCAAAAAACAAGGTCAAATAAAATGGTCGACGCCGTCGAAATCTATATTTGCAAGCCTGGACAGAAGATCGAAGACGGGCAAATGGTTATGTCCAACGATATCGATTGTAAGGAAGCTGCACAGGAAGACGCAGAAAAACGCTGCAAAATCATTCCATCCATTGAACGCATTGTTTACTACGATATCAGCGGTGGCGGGTTTAAAGTGCTCCATTCCTATACAAACCCCAATGTCGTAAAATCCGGTGCTAAACGTCACCCACGCCCTTTAGGTGGTCAAGTGCCCGTAAAAAAGAAGAAAAAACCAGCCCCACCGCAAGGCGTGTGGGCCAAGATAAAAAAATCTCTCGGGTTATAAACCGTTTTTCCAAACAGGACACTTTATGAAACTGACCTCTGACGATCTTTTTTACACCACAGGTGAGCTTGACCGCCAAGCGCACCTGCGCACAGACCCTGTCTGGCTTGAAGAGGCCTTCCATAAACCCGACTCCTCTTTTTTGATCCTGCATCAAGACCGCAATCTCTTTACCCATATTAACGACATTTATCGCCCCGCCCTTTTAACAAAAGAAACCATTACAGGTTGGTTGCAAAAAAATCCGCCATGGGCCTATCTCGGACATGCAAAAGGGAAAGATTATTTTGTTCTGGATCTTTCTCTCTTTCCCGAAAATGACATTCTAACGCCGCTAGGCACCCAATTTGTTTTTGAAGATTTACGCCGGGCCGGACCAATTGCGGAACGCGAACAAGCCGCACGGTGCGCCTACGCCCGTGGTTTGATGTTTTGGCACAAACGCCATCAATTTTGCGGACATTGCGGACATCCCAGCCATATGGAACAAGCCGGGCATGTCCGGCGATGCAGCAATGCAGACTGTGCACTCGAACATTTCCCCCGTACCGACCCAGCCGTGATTATGTTGGTACATGATGATGAAAAATGTTTATTAGCCACCCATCAACGCATTAAATCGGGGATGTATTCCACACTGGCCGGATTTGTTGAACCGGGGGAAACACTGGAACAAGCTGTCAAACGCGAAGTTATGGAAGAAACCGGCATTCAAGTTGGTGCTGTCGAATATGCCGGATCCCAACCCTGGCCCTTTCCAACTTCCCTGATGTTAGGCTTCTATGCCACGGCAGAAACTTATGACATCAATATTGACCCAAACGAACTCAGTGATGCCCAATGGTTTACCCGCGACGACCTGCTGGCCTTCCGCAACATCGGCAAACTGTTACCAAGCCGGGATAGTATTGCACGCAATATGATTGAAGCCTGGTTGAAAAGCACTTAAGACCTAAGCCCCAAACATATCACTCGCAATATCGGTAATAACATCTGCCATGGCATGCGCTGCCCGTGTCAGAGGATAATCGCGTGACCAAACCAGACTGCACACCCGTTCTATATCGGGGTTCATGATGGGAATCGCGATTAATCGACCGGCATCAATATGATTTTTACAGGCTTCAAACGACAAAATCGTACAGCCCAATCCACGACAAACCAGTTCCATTTGTACAGCCAGCGATTCTGCTTCCACCACCACATTCAGGCGTTTATCAATTTTCCTTGCCGCTTGTTCCAGCACATCTCGCAACCCATGTTTTGGACCCGGTAAAATAAAGGGATGAGACAGACAATCGGCATAATCAATCATTTCCACACCCCGCCAGTGTTCATGCGGCGTGGTAATAAAAAACAATCTTTCCGACCATAAAGGTTGGCTGCGCAGGGCCGGGCTCACGTTCCCTTCAAATAAAATTCCAATATCCAGACGGCCATTCAGCAAACTTTCCTGCAAAGCCCCGCTTAACAGTTGGGTCACCCGTAATTTCACATTGGGATATTCACGATGAAAACGTTCGACGACAGGACCAGCCAGCACGCTGCCCACACTTGGGGGTAAGCCGAGGCGAACCCGACCATGCAATTCACCGGCAAAGGCCGTCATATCCATGCGCAGGCGTTCTATTTCTTCGATCAACAAACGCGCGCGCGGCAACATTTTTTCACCGGCCTCGCTTAATCTGACCCCCCGCCCAGTGCGAATAAACAAAGGACTGCCGCTGTCTTCTTCCAATAAACGGATTTGGCGACTCAGGGCGGGTTGGGTCACATTCAACCGTTTCGCCGCTTCAGAAAATGATCCCGTTTCCGCCACATTCAAAAAAATACGCAGTTGCTTAATATCCATCACGACCCAGATATAACAAAATTTAATATCTTTTAGTATATTATTGAAATTGGATTATGTCACGACAAGGCGTATCTAAACTATATTATAGTTACAAGCCCCCCAGTACAGGACAGTACGATCATGTCAGATCAACAGACCGAACCCGTTGCTATCTTTTTTGTCTTTATGGCAACCATTGCGCTTTCGTTTAAAGGCGTTTTCGCAAAGTTTGCTTATATGGCGGGTATCTCAGTCGACTCGCTTCTCCTGCTGCGTTTTTTTATTGCGGTCCCCTTATTCTGGCTCGGCGTTTATATGTTGGCCCGCAGGTCCACGCCTTTAAGCTGGGCGCAGTGGAAATCCTGTAGCTTTGCCGGGTTAATGTTCTTTTTTGCCACCTATTGTGATTTTACAGCCATTGAAAAGATCGGCGTCAGTGTTTCCCGGCTGATTTTGTTCACATTCCCCATGCTGGTCATGTTAATCAACGCATTTTTGAATAAAAAGGCCCCAAGTGCGCATCAATGGTTTGTGTTTGTAACCACATATTCCGGCATTGCCCTTGTTATGGCCCCAAATGGATTGGCAGGTTTTGAAAATTTTGACTGGATGGGCGCTGGATGGGCGATGGGATCGGCCTTCACATACGCCCTTTATCTGATTGCCAGCCAACAAATTATGAAGACATTGGGTTCCGTTCGCTTCACGGCGGCATCCGGCACCATTACCTTGGGCGTTATGCTGGTTGTCATCCCCCTGAGTACCGACCTCAACAATCTGACTTTCCCACTTGAAGGTGTGTTGTGGGGTTCCGTCATTGCCACCTTATGTACTGTCTTGCCCTTCTTCATGTTGTTTGAAGGCATTAAACGATGCGGGGCAACTCAAGCCAGCTTGATTACCCTGACTGGTCCGATCTTAACTGTTATTGCCGCATGGTTGATTTTAGGGGAAACCCTGAACGGCATTCAAATTTTGGGTGCTGCGATTACAATTGCCGGAGTTGCCAGTTTAAAAGGTTCTTGGCTCATTGAATATGTGCGCAAACTTTTAGTTCGCCCGAAAGCCGTCTTATAAACCAGATCGGCAAGAACCAAAAAAAGGTCACTGCCTTATTTTTGTCGCCATGACCCGTCCGCAGACAGCAACCACGTTCCTGCTGGGGCTTTTTCAATAATTTTTGCGGCATAGACCTGACCGACTTGAGCCGCAGAAATCCCTTGTTGCTTGGCACGGTCCTGATAAATAGTGCGGCGCTTGGCGTTAATATCATCCACAATAGCTTTCACAGATTGCGCACGTGCACGCGCATAGCCATCAAAGGCTTCGCCCATTTGACCACTGGCACGTAAATCATCCAAAGACTGCGCCTGTGCCTGCCCCATGCCGACAAGCAAAAAACCACCCAACAGGATGACAAGAACGGACAGCTTCCAGAAACGGTTCGCTTTTACGAGTGCAGACATTAGAAGACCTCCGGATTTTCTTTGATATCGTTGGTAGCGGTTTTTTCCAGTTTCAAACGAACATCAGCATCCAGCTTGATATTCAGATTGATGGTAATCGGTTCCGACGGTGCAGCGACTTGTACCGTCGGGGTACAAGCATTCAGCCCCAGCAGTGCAGCAAGGCAAAGCCCGCCCAAAGAATGACGATGGATCATCACGTCGGCCTCTCGTTTAATCATTGTTCATTCCCAACGGTAGCGCGAATTGCCCGGTCTGACAAGCGATAGCCTTCCAGCACCGTTCCAAGAATACGATCCAGATTGGCTTCCAGATTAATATTGAGGTTAAAGGGCCGCGCGTTCATCACCTCAGGGTTTTTTCCTTCAATTTTTAAATTAAGAATCGCATTTTGCCCGGCGCGTTGGTTAATCCGCAGAGAAAGACGTTCATAGTGAAAATTAGTCAAGACATTCAGCAACAATTCCACCTGTTCGCCTGCACCTGCCAACGCTTGGCGGGCTTTTTGTGATTCAAAATGTAACGTCCCGCCACCAACACTTTCCAACAAACCATCCTGCACATTAATTTCTTGGCCTTTCAACCGGATCGGCAGTTGCCCGCTCAACTGACCTGTGCCACTTAAACCATCCAAAGCGATCAGACGGAAAAGCCGGCCTAATTCAATTTTCTTCAAGTTCAAAACAACATCATGTTTGTCTGTATCTGTTTCAAATACAGTTTCGTCAATATGCGCCGTTCCCCCCATAATCCCGGTCTGAAAGTCGTGCATATAAAATTTCTGCCCCTCTAGCGTAAACACCAGACGGGGGTGATCCAACTTTACAGCACTGTCAACTTCCCCAATTGTGACGACTTGTTGCGGTTTGGTTCGGAGCGGCCAGATATTATCAATCACCAAATCAGTCGTTATATCACGTACCTGGACCGTATCGGTTTCAAACGACATCTTCGCAACCGATATATCCGCCCAACCCGATAATTGTTCCCCGACCACATCCAAACGAGAAAAGGCAGAAAATTTACCGCTGACACGACTTAACAAAGCAAAAAGCGGGCTGATATCACTTGGCTTTAACCCGGCAGGCGAAAAATCAAGAACGGGAACACGGACATCCATTTGCCCCCGGCGGGCCGGAACATCATAATCCCCTTTCCCCGTAAGAATCCGTACAGGGGTCGATTTATCCAGCATGACCGCGCCCTCAAAAGAAAGTTGCCCATCTTCGTGTAAACGGGCCTTGCTTTGGATATACAGGGGATGAAACAGCGCCGGTGTCGATTGATGGCGCAGTGATAGTTTTGTGATATCAAGCATCCCACTTTGCGTTAATGGAAACACGGTAAAACCAACCCCGCCTGCAACCACCACCGTAGGTTCTTTTTCAGATGGGATCGCAAAACGGGCCTGCTTAACCGCAAGATCACCCGTTAATTTTGCCGCCTCATCCTGCCACTCTAACTGCGCGGATAATCCAAGCGTTGCATCCAGTTTTTGCGGCAACTCTGCCAAAGGACTGAGATCATCCGGTTGCATGCCTGTGGGGGAAAATGTGATATCACCAACTTTGACATCTGCCTGAACCAGACGATTAACCAGATCGGCCTGCCCCTCCATATCCATCACAACAGCTTTATCCTTGTCTGATATATTCAAGGAAAATACCGCCCTTTGTGCAACTACCTGAAACCGCCCATCCCCTGTGACCATAAAGGGACGTAGCAACATATCTTTTTGACGATCCAGAAAACGGGCCTGTTTAACCTTGAACAAAATCGCCTCGGCATCCTTCACTAAAGAAAGATCAAGGGATATATCCTGCATCTCAAAGGCCTGATAGCCGCCTTTTCCTGTTACCTGCAATTCACCTGATAAATCCGGGGATATCTTTCCACTTAATTGAAGATTAAGCGATATATCCTCTTTTTTACCTGCAATTACCGCATCAGTAATGATTATTTCTGGAAGTATGATATTTGTTTCTGAAGCCGTCGCATTTCCTTGCAGCAATGTTTGAAGGTACCCCAAAAAACCTGTGTCCGGGGCACTGACATCCACGGCAACACCGGACAAAATCACCTTGTCAATACGGCTCTTCAACACGTTAACAAGGGAATATTCAACCTTCACCTGTTTTAAAGAGACATCCGGTCCAAGGTGAACATCGTGTAATTCAAAACCAGTAAAATCCAAGCGGTCAATCTTGAGACGATGCCCTTTCAGTCCCAGTTGTTGTGCCGCTTTTTCAACCGCCCAGTAGGCCAGTTCAATGCGCTGTACATAGCCCAACACGCCTGTGCCCGTCAGGACAAGAAATAAGACAACAACAAACCACAAGCCCCATCGTTTTGCGGGCGCTTTCTTCTGTTCCCCCATTATTTCCACGCATGCACGGTAAGATTTGGCCAGATATTTTTCCAGCGTTTGGTTTTTGCCTCGTAAATATCGGGGAATTCCAACGCATGATTAGGGCGCACGATCATACGTAACAGATTTTCAAACCCAAAAGGCGCGTCATAGGAAATGCGCGACCCGCCACGCCCTTGCAACGCAATCGCCTGAACCTTGGATGGATAATAATGTAAAGATTCGCAAGCATGGGTCAGTTCCGGGTAAGGTTGCCCGAATTTCGGTTCATACCATAAATGCACGCGTGACTGATTTTTCACCTGAATTTTAATATCCAGATCGCTGTATAGTGCCTGCACACGCAAGGCGACGACCTCTTCAGCTTCCCGGCTTTGATCGGGGTCGAAATAAATGAGGTCATAATCCAGAATATCCGCACACGGATTGCGCCCTTCCACCACATTCCACACCGTCTGGAACAAACAACCTGATACCAGCCAGCAATCGGTTGCATTCAACATATGCATACGTTCAAGAATGATCTTGTTATAGGGGTTCATCTGCACAAGCTTGATCAGGGTATCTGCATTGCGTGCCACATCATATCGCGGCAGATTATCGGCAAAAAGCGGGGCATCTTTCCCTTGATTGGAAAGTTTACGGCGATAACGATTGACGATATGGCCCTTGCGACGCATCCACCTGTCCTCATGATGATCGACAAAGGATATCAAATTCATCCGATAAAATCAGCCGCTTTTACGTTTCATGTTACTGACAAAAATGCCGACAAAGATAATACCAAGCGCACTGAGCATTTCCGGCGGGACAGCCTCACCCAAAGTCAACGCCGCAATCGCGATACCAAAAACCGGCACCAGATAATTATTTAACGCAAGGAAACTGACCCCACTGCTGTTAATAACCTGCAACAACAAGATATTAGCCAGTGCCGTCGGAAACAGACCGAGATAGACAATCGACACGATTTCCATCAATTGCGGTTCCACCTGCCACGGCTGTTCAAGCAACAAGGCCATCGGGGCCATCATCAAGGTCGCAATCGACATGGATCCGGCTGCCACCACCATAAACGGCATATGTGATAAACGCCGGGCGACCAGTGAGGCCCCACCGTAACACAAAGCTGCCGACACAATCGCACCCTGACTGATGACATCTTGCCCCAGCCCATAAAGAACACTTGGCCCCACCAGAACCAACAGGCCACTAAATCCAATAAAAACACCCGCCACCATATAAGGTGTGAGTTTTTCATCATCGGTAAAGAAATGGGCCATAATCGGCACACTAAGCGGGATGGTGGACATCAAAACCGCCGTCATGCCGCTATCAACATTATGTTCGCCCCAGCTAATCAGGAAAAACGGGGCCGCATTACCCAAAATCGCCAGCCAGAACAAATGAACCCAGACCGTGCGTTCGCGCGGGAATTGTTCACGTCGCCACAGGGCAAGACTACACAAAACAACCGCCGCCAAGGTGATCCGTCCAGCCGCAATCGTCAGCGGGCCAAATGCCCCCAATGCAATTTTAATAAAAGTAAAACTGGACCCCCACATCATCGCCAAAACGACAAGCATGATAAAGGCCGTCACCGATAACGACTTTGCCATAAAGCAGACTTCCAAAATATAAATAGCCCCTGCCTTGGACAGGGGCTATTTCTTTTTAGCTTACAATATCTTAACCGACATTCGGCAATTTTGACAAAGCGGTCTGTAAAGCAGCTTCGTCATATTGCTTGTCTTCCAGTTTTCCGTCGAAGAAATCCGTATAGGCTTGCATATCGAAATGACCGTGACCGGACAGGCAGAACAAGATGGTGCGTTCTTCGCCTTTTTCCTTCGCATCCAATGCTTCGGCGATTGCCGCCTTAACTGCATGGCTGGATTCTGGGGCCGGAACGATGCCCTCAGCTTGGGCAAACTGAACAGCTGCGCTGAAACATTCCACCTGATTATAAGAAATCGCATCCATCAGGCCGAGTTCTTTACAATGGCTGACTAGCGGTGACATCCCGTGATAACGCAAACCACCGGCATGGAACCCCGGCGGCATGAAGGATGCGCCCAATGTATGCATCTTGGTCAACGGTGTCAGTTGCGCCGTATCCCCAAAATCATACGCAAAGGTTCCGCGTGTCAGCGTCGGGCAGGCCGCAGGTTCCACCGCCAAAATACGCGTATTTTTGCCTTCACGCAGGTTCCGCCCGATATAAGGGAACGCAATCCCGCCGAAGTTGGATCCGCCACCGGCACAACCGATAACCACATCCGGGTCAGCGTCCGCCATTTCCATTTGTTCCATTGCCTCAATCCCGATAACGGTTTGGTGCAACAGAACGTGGTTTAAAACAGACCCTAATGCATATTTGGTATCGTCACGCTGCGCGGCCAGCTCAACCGCTTCGGAAATTGCAATGCCGAGAGAGCCACGGCTTTCCGGGTCTTCTGCCAGAATTTTACGACCGGCTTCGGTTTCCATAGACGGGGACGGGACGCAACGCGCGCCATAAGTTTCCATCAAGGCACGGCGGTATGGTTTCTGACCATAGGACACCTTCACCATATAAACATCGACATCAAGCCCGAACAAGGAAGCTGCAAATGCCAAGGAACAACCCCATTGGCCCGCCCCTGTTTCTGTCGTCAGTTTCGTAATGCCGGCTTCTTTGTTATAAAAAGCCTGCGGTACAGATGTATTGGGCTTGTGTGAACCAGACGGGCTAACGCCTTCGTATTTATAGAAAATTTTGGCAGTCGTGCCCAACGCCTTTTCCAGACGGCGTGCGCGATAAAGCGGGGCTGGACGCCATTGTTTATAAACTTCGCGGACCGGCTCGGGGATTTCGATATCACGCTCGGTCGCCACTTCCTGTTCGATAATCGACATGGGGAAGAGAGGTTCCAGATCGCTCGGCCCCACCGGTTGTTTTGTCCCCGGATGCAAAACCGGCGCCGGCATTTCCGGTAAATCGGCTACAATATTGTACCACGATTTCGGAATGCGGTTTTCCGGTAGAAGATATTTTACTGTATCGTCACTCATTTTATATTCCTCTTCCCAAACAGTGCGACGAACTTAGCAACTGTTTGGGGGCTGAGCAATATTCTATTGTCATGAAAAACAATCCCCTTGGCAAAAAATCACCTGCGAAATTGAAAAAATACAAATTAGGCTTCACAAATTGACAAGAGTAAATGATTTACGATCCCGGTTATGTTATTTAAGGGGCCAGAAAGGTTAGGTGATTTATGGACGCACTGCATTCCAATATTCATTGCCACCAATGTGGCTTTTCCGGCACCGATCAATTGCGCGATGCCTCCAAACCGGAGACATGCACCACAACGGCGCGCAAGAAAATCCATTATGTACATGCCGGTGAACCGATTTTCCGTCAAGGCGACGAGGCCTCCGGGATTTATAACCTGATCTCCGGGATCGTGATGATTACAATGGTCGATTCGCGCGGTGCCATGTTTGCGCCCCGTCTGGTCGTCCCGGGCGAAGCTTTCGGCTATCGATCTTCTTTGGAAGGTGGACGCCATACCTGCACGGCGCTGGCCTTGCGCGATTGCTGTTTTTGCCAAATCACCCAAGAAGATGCCGCCCGCCTGATTGAACGCGATGAAAAAGTTCGCCAAGCCATGGTCAACAGCTGCACACGCGATATTTTCAATGCCCGTGAAGAAATGATCTCTTCTGCAAGCATGAACCTATCCGAACGCCTCTTGAAATTCATGACGGTAAAACTCTTGCCTTTATTCGGCAAAGAACGCGCCAATGGCAGTGCCGAATTAAATCTTCCCTTAAAACGGGCCGAACTTGCACTGGCTTTGGGTGTACAAGGCGAAACGTTATCACGTGCTATCAAGCGCATTGAAAAAGCCGACCTCGCCCGTTTTGACAAACGCTGCGTGACCTTTCCCTCCTTGCGCGATGTAGAACACCATCTGGAACAAAACCTGACGTGTTAATCGTCTTGATATAAGGATAAGGTGCCCTGAATGCGTTTATCTGTTAAGTGCACGATCGGGGCACTTTTGTTTTTATGTCTGCTGTTTCCCTTAACCACAACAGGCATGGCAGCCGAGCGCCCCCAAGCCGAAAAATTCCAAGCACAGCTGCAACGCGCCCTTGATCTGGGGAGCCAATCGCCACCGACACCACAAATCATTTCTGAAATTCAGCTTATTTTCTCGGATTTAGAACGTCAGGTTCGCCAAAAAGGTGGCAATCAAGGGTTTTTTGAATTCTTTCAGGATGTCGTTGAACAACCCACACCTTATGACGGCCGCATCGACAGTCTTGTGAAATGGCTGCGTTTTCTATCTGTTGCCGGGGATGGTCGGATTGATTTGATGACAGAAGATCTTGTCATTCCTTGTGAACGCGTTCTGAAATATCCCAACTTAAAAAATGTGTCCGAACCCGTTTTTGGCAGCAGTATGGATTTATATTTTCCGCGTACGGACTGCGCAAAATTTCGAAAGCACCTCCCACAAAGCTTATCTCAATATGCACAATTCATTGATCGGTTCAGTGGTAATTATGGACAAGACGGCACCATCCGGTTTGCCCATGCCCGATCAGATAGCCTGACATGGGACCGGATTACCCTGTTCCCCAATGAATTAAGCCCCGCACCACAATCAAAAGACTGTCGTTACCCCTTGGAAAAATGGGCGTTAATGAGCCCTTGGAACTGGCAGAAGTTTCAAAAATCAAAAATGCTTTTCCAACAGGCCGAGCGTGACATGGCCCGTTACTATCAAACTCATCACCATATGGAACGGAACACAGCAAAGGAAGCTGCGCTCAAAGCTCTTTGGTCACTGGCATTTGAAGGGAAATGGGATCAAATTAAATGTCTTAACAGCAGTTTGCGCTATGCCCTTTTGACAGGCCAACCCACCACTGACATAATTCGGAAAATTACAAATGGTCTTTATCAAATTGATGAATGGGAAAAAGGGTTACCGACACTTGAGCGACAACAACCAAATACATCAATCTGGTTATATAGCAATAAACAGGCCCCTTTACTTCACTTCGCCGTTTTCCATACCGATATGCTCGCCTATTTTCTAAAACAGGATATAGGGAACCAGCAAACAGACGATATCGGCAAAACTGCCCTGATGACCGCTGCCCAATTCGATAGGAAAGAAGCGCTCCGCCTCCTTCTTGAAAAAGGCGCTGATCCCAATGTAACAACCAAAAAAACAACTGGGGATTTGCGTTTTAATGCCCGAACCGCATTGATGTATGCCGCTGAAAATGCCTCACAGGAAACGGTTGATCTTCTGCTGCAATATGGGGCAAACGTAGGCGCAAAAGACAGTGAAGGACGCAGTGTACAAGATTACGCCCAACGCAACCCACAACAGATTGATTTCCCCTAAACCTAATCCTTATGTTTAACTATATCGTATATCGTATTTCGCAGCAAATCGAATGAAAAAGGTTTGGGAACGGTTCCGTTCATACCGGCCTCTATACATTTTTCCCGTGTTTCGGTAAACGCATCTGCTGTTAACGCCAAAATAGGAAGTGTCTGTCCATTTTCCTTTTGCCGGATTTCACGTGTTGCCTGAATACCATCCTTAATCGGCATATTCACATCCATCAAAATAAGATCCGGTTGCTGCTGATCAAACATTCTCACAGCTTCGGCCCCATCATGTGCCACACGAACATTTATTCCCAGATTTTCAAGAAATCCTCGGGCAACCACTGCATTCACCATATTGTCTTCTGCCACAAGAACCTCAAGGCTTTGAAAAGACTCAATCATTTCTTGTTCGCGCGGTTCTTGTAAATTTTGAATTTCCTCATCTGAAGACATCATCATGGGGAAATTAATTTTAAAGCTTGTTCCTTCGCCATAAACAGAATCAACTTCAATCGTTCCGTTCATCAATTCGCACAGTTCCTTAACAATCGCCATCCCAAGCCCCGTTCCCCCATACTTACGGCTTATGCTGCTATCTGCTTGTGTGAATTTTTCAAAAAGATGACTTAAACCATCTGCATCCATACCGATACCGGTATCTGTCAAACGAATATGAAGATAACAAACATCCCCTTTTTCAGCTTCGCTTATAATCTCGCATTCTGCAGAAACATTAATACTGCCAACCTCTGTAAACTTGACAGAATTTGCAAGAATATTGGACAAGACCTGACGGATTTTTGTCGGATCGCCATTCAAATATAAACCTTCTGGCAAATCACTCCGGTAATTGACAATCAACCCTTTCTCACTGGCAACATTTTTATAAAAATCAGTTGTGGTTAGCAGTAACTTTTCCACATCAAAGGAAATTATCTCCAGACGCAATTCATGGGCTTCAATTTTACTCATATCCAGAACGTCGTTAAGAATGTCCAGAAGCATTTCGCCAGACGACTGGATCAGGTCCAAATGATGTTTTTCTTCCTTCGTAAATTGTTTGCGATTCAAAAGTTGGACCAACCCCAGCATACCGTTTAAAGGCGTACGAATTTCGTGACTCATGGTCGATAGAAAACGCCCTTTTGCCTCATTTGCAGATGCAGCCAGTCTCGTTTTTGCCTCAAGCTTTTTAATCAAAACAAGTAGAAAAGAAGCAACAATTGAAATAAATAAAACTAAAAAGAAACCTAATTTAATAAAATCGTGTGCCTCATCCTGTTTGACAAGTGCGTCTTAGAGCGTTTTTTCACTCAGGTTTTCTACCATATTATATAAATGTCTGATTGCAGAAATCGCTTGACGATCATCCACCCGCACACGTTGGTCATCCTGAAGAATAGACATGTCTTCACCCAATTGATGAAGATGTGTTACATATTCACCCAACGTCTGTTTAATGTCACGTAAGACCGCAACGTCTTCTGAACTCACCGCATAGATTTCCAGCTTGTCCAAAAGAACCAGAACATTTTTATAATTTTCTTCTGCTTGTCGAAAATAAATGGCGTCACGGCGCAAAACATAATTTTTGAAATTATGGATAAAACCGCCATAACCGATTTCTGCAGAAAGTTGACTGAGTAAGCTTACTGTCTCTGTCGAAGCTGACAAACGTCTGGACAACACATCTGACACCGCTTCAAAACGGCGTTCCGCTTCAAAAACATATCCAAACACCGATAAAATGGATAAGGCAGCCAAAACAATAACAGACTTGCGAATTGCCCGGCTATTTTTAACAATGAAATCCATCATTCACCTGTTTTGCGCCAATTTTTTATTATTATAGGTTGCTACCTTCTCTCTAATCTAACATTTAATTCTACTTTTACGCAAAAAAGATCCACCTATAAACAACTAAATATTTTTGTCACACTCGTATATACCTAAAAAAAGACCGGATACATTACGTACCCGGCCTTCAATTCTAACCATCACTCTTATCGTGTTTATTTTTCCAACTTTACAGCGACAAATCGCAAGCCTTCTTCGCCATCAATCAGTAACAACAATGATTTTTGATTATCCTTCATTGCCTTTTGAACAGCCTGTTTGACCTCATCCGGGCTTGTGACTTCTTTTTGACTGGCTTCAACAATCAATTCACCAGCGCGCAAACCTTTTTCAGCCGCAGGACCATCATTATCCACATCCAGAATAATCACGCCGTTGGCTTCTTCCGGCAGATTGAAACGAGCGCGCATTTCATCATTCAGGCTACTCAACGACAAACCAAGTTCTTCAACTGTAGCAGACGTTTTGGCGAATTTCGGTTTTTCAACATTACCGTTCTTTTCAGCCACTTCCAGTTCACCGACTTTAGCTTTCAATTTAACGATTTTGCCTTTGCGCCAAACTTCCACCGGAACAGATTTTCCAACTTCGGTTTCTGCTACGATACGCGGTAATTTGCGCATTTCCGAGACATCCTTGTTGTTAAATTTCAGGATGACATCACCCTTTTCCATACCGGCTTTTTGCGCAGGCCCATTATCGGCAACACTGGTAATCAAGGCCCCGGTTGCTTCTTCCAGGCCGAGACTTTCCGCAATTTCTGCGGATACGTTTTGGATACGCACACCCAACCAACCCCGGCGGGTATGCCCATATTCTGCCAAATCGGCGATGACATTTTTCGCAATATTGGACGGAACGGAAAAACCGATCCCGACAGACCCGCCGCTGGGGGAATAAATCGCCGTATTAATCCCGATTACATTTCCATCCAGATCAAACAACGGACCACCGGAGTTCCCCTTGTTAATAGCCGCATCCGTCTGAATGAAATCATCATAAGGACCTGCCTGAATGTTGCGACCCCGCGCCGATACAATACCAGCTGTGACAGATCCGCCTAAACCAAACGGGTTACCGATCGCAACCACCCAGTCACCGACACGAATTTTATCGGAATCACCCAATTTGACCGCCGATAATTTAACGCCTTTTTTCATGTCAACCTGAAGCAATGCCACATCGGTTTTGGGATCACTGCCCAGTAACTTGGCATTCAGTTCCGTATTGTCCTGCAAGATCACTTTGATTTCTTCTGCATCTTTGATCACATGGTTGTTGGTCACCACGTAACCTTTTTCTGCATCAATCACAAAACCGGACCCTAATGACGCTGCCCGACGCGGACTTGGTTGCGGCATTTGTCCGCCACGACGTTCAAAAAAATCGCGGAAGAAATCAGGCACGCCTTCCGGCATTTGTCCATGTGCATTGACGGTTTGCGTTGTCGAAATATTCACAACGGCGGGAAGCAGTTTTTCAGCCAGATCCGCAAAACTTTCAGGTGCCGAACGCGCCTGAGATTGCGCCATCATGGCAATCAACAGTCCCAGTGCTGTCAATGTAGCCATAATCCACAAGGACGGATTAACCGCCTTAGCTTGAGCATGAGGTCTTCTCTTTACTTGGTTCATTCTTTTAACCACCTCTGTCCTAATATTGCTATTTTCCTAAATGTATCCTTTCGATGGAAATGTGCAAGCGACTTCCATCGTTTTGCTGAATATGACAAAGGAATATGGATCCCTTAAGGCAATTTTGTAACGCAGTGTTTCAACCTGTTACAAATCACTACCCGCGTATCAACCAAACCAACGTGACACCAATCAACGCCGCTGTAATACCAGCGCTACGTATATTTTGTGACGGCAGGGTCAAAATCTGCATCATCATGCGTTTCATGCCATCCGGGAATAAAGCATATAAAAAACCTTCCAGTGCAATCGCCAAACCGACCGCCGTAAAGAAATCGGACATAAACCAAAACCCCTTCTGATTTGGGAATAACCATAAAACAAATCACCCCGCACGGGTTCCCATGCGGGGTGATTTTCAGATTGGTATAATCGAAGATCGACCCTTACTTACGGCTACCGAAGTAAGTGAAGAACTCGCTATCAGGTGACAGAACCATCGAGGTTCCCTCGCCCAACGCTTCACGATAGGCTTCCATAGAACGGTAGAAACGGAAGAATTCCGGATCTTGACCATAAGCAGCACCCAAAACACGGTTACGCTGGGCATCCCCTTCACCGCGCAACACGTTGGATTGGCGACGTGCTTCGGCCAGAATAACCGTTTTCTCACGTTCTGCTTCCGCTGTGATGCGTTGCTTGATCTCTTCACCTTCCGCACGCAGACGGTTGGCGACCTGCACACGGTCTGTACGCATACGATCAAACACGTTTTGGGAAATCTGTGCCGGCAAGTCTGTGCGACCAATACGGACATCGACCAAGGTCACCCCGTATTGCGGAGCCGCCTGACGAACTTTTTCAACAATTTCGTTCATCACATCGATACGTTTGTCAGAGAGCAGGTCGATCATTTCAACCTTCGCGACCGAGTCACGAACAGCCGCATTCAGAACACTACCAAACCGTTGAATGAACGCACGTTCAAACCGAACAGACTGAAAGAATTTCAGCGGGTCGGTAATGCGATAACGGGCATAGGTATCCACCAAAATACGTTTCTGGTCCGCCAGCAAAATTTCTTCGGGTTGCGGATCAAGGTTCAGAATACGCTTGTCAAAATATTCGACTTCCTGAATAAACGGAATTTTCCACGCAAGGCCCGGTTCAGTAATCACACGGCGTGGATCACCAAATTGGAACACAATCGCCTGTACAGGTTCCGTCACTTTAAACAAGGTACTGCTCAGCAAACCAGCAAAGCCAACCAGCAAGACTAATGTTGCAATAAGTTTCTTAGACATTACTGGCCTCCTTTACGCTTTTGGATTTCTGGCAAAGGTAAATAGGGCACAACACCGGAACTGCCTTTTTCATTATCAATAAGCACCTTGTCGGATTTGCTTAAGACATCTTGCATGGTTTCAAGATACAAACGCTCGCGCGTCACATCCTTGTTTACCGCATAAGAATCATAAACCGACTTAAATCGATCGGCTTCACCTTCCGCATCCTTGATCACACGTTCTTTATAGGCTTCAGCTTCTTGAATAAGCTTCTGCGCCTCACCACGTGCGGTCGGAACAATACGGTTACGATAGGCTTCAGCCTCGTTTTGTTTACGTTCTTTATCCTGACGAGCAGCCTGTACATCGTTAAAGGCTTCAATGACGGCCTGCGGCGGATCAATTTTCGCCATGTTGACCTGCTGGATAGAAATACCCGCGTCATATTCGTTTAGAATTGCCTGAATAAGATCACGCGTTTCTGTCGCAACCCGATCCCGGTCTTTTGTATTGACATCCGCAAGGCTGCGTTGGCCGATTACTTCACGCATCGCACTTTGTGCGGCGGCGCGGACCGTCGTTTCTGGATCCCGAATATTAAACAGGAATTTTGCCGCGTCATTAATCACCCACAGGACTTTATATTCCACATCGACGATATTTTGATCACCGGTCAAAATCATACCTTCGCTGGTGCCGCCTTTCAGGCTGGATACACCTGTTCCGATGGCAACTTCACGTACGGTCGTCACTTCAGGGATAAAAACATCACCAATCGGAGAAGGGAAATTCCAATGCAACCCCGGAGCAGACGTTTTGACAAATTTGCCAAACACAAGCTGCACACCTTGGGATTTTGAATCTACTTTGTAAAATCCAGTTGCCATCCAAATCGCAAACAAGGCGATTAAGCCGAAAACAATAAGTTTTCCACCACCTGCGCCGCCGGGCATAAATTTCTTCATGCTTTCTTGGCCTTTACGCAGCATTTCTTCCAGATCGGGTGGAGTCGGGCCACCGCCACCGTTACTACCATTGGGTCGTTTTGGTCCCTGACCCCAAGGGCCCTGGTCTTTTCCACCACCACCCCACGGGCCACCGCCCTCATTGTTCCATGACATATTGGGTTTTTCCCTTTAATACTCTGTTCGTCAAAGGTCGATTTGATCAATGCACTAGGCAATTGACCGTTGCACTTGGCAAAACATACCTAACAGTCTTATATGACAGCTACGGCTTTTGCAATGTGCGAACTGTTAAAGATTACATTTATCCGATGTGAAGGAGATTTCAAGGATGTCCGCCCAATTAGAACAAAAAGTTCTCGAAATACTAAAGACAATCAAAGATCCGGCCAATGGCAACGATATCGTATCTGCCGGTATGGTTGTCGGCCTGCAAAGTAAAGATGGACATATCGCCTTCACAATTGATATCGGTGACCCAAAAAGGGCCAAGGATTTTGAACCTGTTCGCAAAACCGCCGAACAAGCGGTTCATGCCCTTGACGGTGTTCTCAGTGTGACAGCGGTTTTAACGGCGGAACGTCCGGCCCAGCCACAACAACAGGCCCCGCGCGGCAATCCCCAAGCTGGTCTGCCCTTGATGCCTGGCGTTAAATCCATTGTTGCTGTTTCTTCAGCCAAAGGCGGTGTCGGGAAATCCACCACATCGGTCAATATCGCCCTTGCCCTGGCAGGCAAAGGATTAAAAGTCGGCCTGCTGGATGCCGATATCTACGGCCCCAGCATCCCGCGTATGTTAGGGATCACAGGTCAACCGGTCAGCCATGACGGCAAACGTCTGGAACCGATGGAAAATCATGGGATCAAATGTATGTCCATCGGTTTTCTGGTTGAAGAAGACACAGCCATGATCTGGCGTGGCCCAATGGTCATGGGGGCGCTTGAACAATTGATGCGTGATGTAAACTGGGGTGAATTGGACATTCTGGTTGTTGATATGCCACCGGGCACAGGCGATATTCAGTTAACAATGGCACAAAAAGTGCCGTTGACAGGCTCCGTCATCGTATCCACGCCGCAGGATGTCGCCTTGCTTGATACCCGCAAAGGGCTGAGCATGTTCCGCAAAGTCGAAATTCCGGTCTTCGGCATCGTTGAAAATATGAGCTATTTTGCCTGCCCGCATTGCGGGGAACGCACAGACGTCTTCAGCCACGGCGGGGCACGTAAAACCGCCGAAGCCCAAGGCGCAGACTTCCTGGGTGAAATTCCGCTGGATATCAAAATCCGCGTGACCTCTGATGAAGGCCACCCGATTGTCACACAGGAACCGGACAGCGAACATGCCAAAGCCTATCGTGATATTGCCGATAAGGTCTGGTTCAAAGTCATGGCACAAATGAACGGCAATAAAGGCCCGAACATCATTTTTGACTGATCTGTAAAGGTTTAACGACTTAACGATACCGGCTCAGGATGGCAGATAATGTCCCGTCCTGAGCCAGTTTTTTAAAAATATCCTGCAGTTCCCAAAACAAATCTTCGGGAAAGTCTTTCGATGTCGCCACATAAAAAAAAGACTGCTCAATCACAGGACCAAATTCCAAATTTGTCTCACCCGTTTGTTTAATCAGATATTCAGCAAATCCCTTGGCTGTAAACCACGCATCCACCCGACCACGCGCCAATAGTTTGATATTGGTTGAAGCCGCTTTGGGAAAAGCCATTAAATTTGTGAACCCCTGTTTCACAAGATAAGCTTCCGCCGGTGTACTTTTTTGAACCGCAATACGACCCAGTTTTTTTGCCTCGATTAAATTTACAGAACGCCCCTTTGCTGTCACAAAGACAAGTTCCATTGGTGCAACAGGCATTAACCAGCGATACTGCTTTTCCCGTTGGACCGTACGGGTCAGGGGAAAAAGGATCACATTATCCTCTTGCTGTGCAATCTTTTGCGCCCGTGTCCACGGATAAAATTCCACTTTTGCCGGGCGGCCCAAACGATGCATGGCTTCTCGTACAAGTTCCACAAAAATGCCCGGTTGCCCCCCTTTTTCAATACTATAAGGTGTCAAATCAGAAGATACCAATCGGACTGATATTTCTTCAGAAAAAGCCTGTCCAAACATACCAAAAAACAATACTGTGACGCAGAAACAGCGCAGTAAGAAAATGGAAGTCCCTTTTTTGTGATTTGGTAAAAACAACATCATGATCGTGATATCATTTCATCTTTTTGGAAGTAAATCCAGATGACTGTAACAAATTTTCAAAGATTCTCATGGGCTTTGTTTGATTTTGCCAACTCGGCGTTTCCGACGGTCATCACAACTTTCGTCTTTGCGGCTTATTTTACCAAGGGAATCGCACCCGATGAAATCAATGGGACGGCCTTGTGGGGATACGCCACAGGGGCAGCCGCCTTTCTCATCGCCCTGTGCGCACCGATATTTGGCGCCATTGCCGATCATAGTGGGCGACGCAAACCGTGGATTTTTCTTTTCTCCATGCTTTGTATTCTGCCCTCAGCCGCGCTTTGGTATGCCACACCGAACGAAAGCGTCATTTTATGGGTTTTAATCTGTGTCGGGCTTGCCACTTTCGGATTTGAAATGGCAATGGTGTTTTACAATGCCATGATGCACGGACTGGCCCGACCGGGGGCAGAGGGTCGTCTTTCCGGTTATGCATGGGGGTTGGGGTATCTTGGGGGGCTTCTCGGCTTGGCCTTGGTGCTTGTCCTGTTTGTTCAAGCCAACCCGCCCTTGTTTGGACTGGATAAAGAACAGGCCGAGCATCTACGCATATCCGGGCCATTCGTTGCCCTGTGGTATTTTATGTTTGCTCTGCCGCTTTTTCTATTCGTCCCCGATAAACCTGCACAGGCAAGCTTGGGGCAAGCCGCCAAAACCGGTTTGCGCACATTATGGGCCACCTTGCGGCAATGGCGAGATTATAAAGATATTTTTCGTTTCTTAATCGCGCGTATGATTTACACGGATGGGCTGAACACTTTATTTGCCTTTGGTGGCATTTACGCCGCTGGAACGTTTAATATGTCGTTTAATGAACTGATTATTTTCGGCATCGGCATCAATGTAACCGCCGGGATCGGCGCCGCCCTTTTTGGTCAATTGGACGACAAATGGGGACCGAAACAGGTTATCTTGATCAGCGTGAGCGCCCTTGTCTTCCTTGGCTTTGCAACTTTAATCGTGGTCGACAAAAATCATTTCCTGATTTTGGGGTTAAGCCTCGGCCTGTTTGTCGGCCCGGCCCAAGCTGCCAGCCGGACCTATTTAAGCCAAGCAGCCCCCGCACATATTCGAACCGAACTTTTCGGCCTTTATGCTTTATCGGGAAAGGCAACAGCCTTTATGGGACCATTGATGGTCGGATTACTCAGTGATGTTTTCAACTCCCAACGCGCAGGCATGGCAATTATCGTCGTGTTTTTACTAATCGGACTTGCCCTGTCACGAAACTTGCCCGATATAAGAGGGCAAAATTGATTGCATAAAAGGTTATCGTCATGGTGAATTCTTCTTTATCCCTGCTGAGCGACTATCCATTTCAACGCTTGCGCGATCTATTGGATCATCACGACACACCGGCCGGTCTTGCCCCCCTCACCATGTCAATCGGGGAACCGCAACACCAGCCCCCGGCCTTGTTACAAGAGGCTGTAAACGCACACGCGCATCTCTGGAATAAATATCCACCTATCGCGGGAACGCCGGAACTCAATCATGCCATCGTGGGTTTTTTAAACCGTCGCTATAATCTGAAAGACGATTTCCTCAGCCTTGAAAACGTATTGCCCGTCTGTGGCACACGCGAAGCCTTGTTCATGATTGGCAATCTAATGATTGAGCGCGCGCCCAAGGGGGAAGAAAAACCCCTCGTACTCGTCCCCAACCCGTTCTATCAGGTCTATGTCGGGGCCGCCGTGATGAACGAAGCCACCCCCATCTATCTCCCTGCCGGGCCAGAAAATGGGTTTATGCCCGATCTGGATGCGGTTTCGGATGAAACATGGGCCAAAACCACCTTGCTGTTCCTCTGTTCACCGGGTAACCCGCAAGGCATGGTTGCCGATATTGATTATCTACGAACTGCCCTGAGCTTGGCACGCAAACATAATTTCACCCTGTTGATGGATGAATGCTACGCCGAACTTTATGATGGGGAAAAACCGCATGGTGCCTTGGAAGTGGCACAGGAAACAGGTTCTCTTAAAAACCTGCTGGTGTTTCATTCTCTTTCTAAACGATCCAGCGCAGCCGGTCTAAGATCTGGTTTTGTCGCAGGTGACCCGGTTTTGATCAAAGCTTTCATCGGCTTGCGCAATTATGGCGGTGCCTCGCTACCCCTGCCCTTACAAGCCGCCAGCACCGTCTTGTGGAACGATGATGACCATGTGGTCGAAAACCGCCGCCTTTATAAAATGAAAATTGATGCCGCCGAACGCCATCTTGGAAACCGCCTTGGTTTTTATCGCCCCAAAGGTGGGTTTTTCTTATGGCTGGATGTCCGCGAACGTTGGGCCAATGGCGAAGAAGCCGCTCTTGAAATTTGGCAAAAATGCGCGGTTCGAATTCTGCCCGGTGAATATCTTGCCAAAACAGATGACAGCGGTGAAAATCCCGGTACACCCTATATTCGCGTGGCTCTTGTTCACGAACAAGACATTGTGGACGAAGCTTTCAAACGCATTGCCGCTATTCTCTAATCTAAGCAATAACCACAGTTGCTTTTTATCCGCTCAGGTCATAGCGTTAGGGGCCTGAGCACAGTCTTTTTCTATTTATAATCCGTAGGCCCATCGTGTTAAAAACCCTTACCCATCCCTACGTTTTACTGAGCCTCGCTGTCCTGTTCTGGGCGGGCAATTCAGTTGTCGGGCGGGCTTATGCAACCGATTTGCCGCCCGTTGCAATGGTCTTTTGGCGTTGGGTCATTGCGGCCCTTGTTCTTATGCCGATCTGCCTGAAACATTTTTTGCGCGATTTCCATATTATCCGGGCCAATCTGCCCTATATCGCCGTTCAGGGACTTCTGAGTATTTCGGCTTTCAACACGTTGCTTTACTGGGGCTTGCATTACACCACGGTGGTCAATACCTCGCTTATTCAGGCCGGGATGCCGGTTGCAACCCTGTTCTTTTCCATCCTGATTTTGAAAAAAGGCATCAGCAAGCTTGCCGGTATCGGTATTGCCCTGTCTATGATCGGGGTAAGCTGGGTCATTACACAAGGTGACCTTGCCACCTTGGCCCAATTGGAATTGAACCCCGGTGATTTATTAATCCTCATCGCGGTTTTTGTCTGGTCAATCTATTCGGTTTTATTGGCCAAGGCGCCAACCGGACTTTCCCGCCTTGCCTTTACATTGGCGATGGTCTTATGCGGTGTCATCGTCCTTTTGCCTGCCTATGGCTGGGAACTATCCACAGGGGCCACGTTTGAGCTAAACCAACATACCCTCATCGCCTTTGCCTACATTGGCCTTTTCCCCTCTGTTCTATCTTTCTTATGCTGGAACCGGGGCGTTGAACTGGTCGGGGCCAACACGGCCGGTGTTTTCCTTTATCTCATGCCCATATTCGGGGCAATATTGGGTATGATCATTCTGGGGGAAGGGTTACAAAACTTCCATTTCGTCGGAATTGCCCTGATTGTCTGCGGGATCTGGCTGTCCACACGGCAAAAATAACTCGACTTATCCACGATTTGCTAATATAAGAAATCTTTACAGACTGGCAAAATTTGGAGGGGCGTATGATCTGGAATCCACGCGATATCTTTGCCAAGCTTTTAAGCGATGGCAATTTGCCTTTTTATGTCTTTGGCATGATTTTCCTGATTTTATTCATGGTTTTCGGACGCAGTCTTATTTTTGGCTGAGTTTTCAAACACAAAAAAGGCGGGAAACATATTTTCCCGCCTTTTTGTTAAATGAGTTTTCATCAATTACGGCTGTAGGAAACCGACAACCTCTTTGACTTCTTTCAACACAGGTTCCGCCAAGGCACGTGCACGTTCTGAACCATCACGCAAAATGGCATCAACCTCTGCCGGGTCATCCATATAACGCTGCATTTCCTGACTGATCGGGGACAGTTTATCCACCGCAACCTCGGTCAATGCCTTTTTAAAATCAGCAAAAGACTGACCACCATATTGGGCACACACATCTTTGAGTTCCAGATCACTCAGGGCCGCATAGATGTTCATCAGGTTTTTCGCTTCGGCGCGATCTTCGCACGCCTCAACCGTTTCCGGCACCGGCTGCGGATCGGTTTTGGCTTTGCGGATTTTCAACGCGATTGTATCGGCATCGTCCGTCATGCCAATGCGTGAATATTCCGACGGATCGGATTTCGACATTTTCTTGGTGCCATCACGCAAGGACATTACCCGTGTCGCTGTCCCGAAAATCATCGGATCAGGTTGCGGGAAGACCTCTTTGCCAAAATCGTTATTGAATTTTTGCGCAATATCACGGGCCAGTTCAAGGTGTTGTTTTTGATCATCGCCCACCGGTACATGCGTTGCTTTATAAAGCAAGATATCAGCCGCCATCAGGTTTGGATAAACATACAACCCACAGGATGCATTTTCTTTATGCTTGCCTGCTTTTTCCTTAAACTGCGTCATACGGTTTAGCCATCCAAGACGCGCAACGCAATTGAAGATCCATCCCAGTTCGGCATGACCGGAAACAGACGACTGGTTGAAAATAATATTGCTTTTCGGGTCGACACCGGATGCAAGCATCCCGGCGGCAACTTCGCGCGTCGCACGGCGCAGGCTTTCCGGGTCTTGCCAGACAGTGATGGCATGCATATCGACAACACAGAAAATGCATTCGTAATCGTTTTGCAATTTCACCCAGTTGCGAATGGCCCCAAGATAGTTGCCAAGTGTCAGGTTACCGGAAGGCTGAACGCCTGAAAAAATGCGATCCATTGGATGTGTCCCGCTTTCAAAAAAAATTTACAATGGGACGCTGTGGAGACGCCCCTGCTCAAAGAAGCAATTGTTATGCAATGCACGATGAACAGGGTCAAGATAAAGCGTTATTCAGCCGCATTTTGATAATCGGAAAAGGCAATAACATCGGAGCCACCTAGAATTTCGCTACGCAAATGATCTGCCCACATATTCATGACATAGCTCACGACATCTGCGCGTTCTTCCATATCCCCGACAAAACGGATACGGGTTTTCGGCGATTGCGCCCCACGTTTGCTGAGGATTTCGACAGTATATGTCCCTTCAATCCCATCAATGTTCGCTTCATACTCTTCTGCAATGCGAACATCCAACGCCGGAACCAAGGCAAAGCCATTGTTGGAAATATCATGCAATGTGGAACGCAAGACCCCACGTGGACCCTTCAAGGTCACATTGACATTTTTCTTCATCACAAAAGCCTTGTCACTATCGTTCAAGGCATTCGAAGCGGTACGGATTGCCGTATTCAAGGACATTTGCAGACTTTCGACCATAGAAGACACATTTCTAGAAACCGAACCAAGGTTATCGCTTAATGCACGCACGTCCTGCATTTCAGAAGAAGCATTGTTTACTTGATGATTCAGACGTTCCGAAACTTTAAAGGATGCCTGTATGCTGGTGGTGATTTGACGGGTCGCCGCACTTTGACCGTCCACACTGTTAGAAACCTCGCTAGAAATATTGGCCATATCATTGATAATGCCATTGATTTCTTCAATCGATTTCACGCAGTCACGGGTCACATTGCGCACACCGTTAATTTGCGTGGCGATTTGTGCCGTTGCCTTGGATGTTTGCGTCGCCAATTGCTTCACTTCAGATGCAACAACCGCAAATCCTTTCCCGGCAATGCCGGCTCGTTCCGCCTCAATCGTCGCATTTAAGGCCAGCATATTGGTTTGGGCGGCAATATCACTGATAATGGCAACCACATTGCCGATATCATCGGTTGCTTTGCTCAAAACCTGTACAAATCGGCTGGAATTCTGCGCCTGTGTCATCGCAGTATCGGCAATATCGCGCTGTCGGCCCACTTTGGCCGAAATATCTTCAATGGTCAGAGCCAGATTATCCGCCGCCTGCGCCACCTGTTCTGCCAGACTGTGTGATTCTTCGGCTTCACGGGCCATGTCCCCGGCTTGAGCAGAAACCCGTTCCGCCGAACCTGACATCGTCCCGACCGCCCGCGACAATTCCTTGGTATGATTGGCAACTTTTTCCAGCACCACGCCTGTTTCCGATTCAATTGTATCGGCCATTGCAAACAGGGAGGCACTGCGTTTTTCTTCTTCCTGTTTTTGATCTTCCAGACGTTGCTGGGTCAGGCGTTCCACATCCAGTGCATTTTGGCGGAAGATAACAACGGCTTTTGCCATTGTGCCCACCTCATCACGACGTTGACGGTCCACCACTTCAATCTCTGTGTTACCTTCCCCTAAAAGGCGCATATCCTGCGTGACCCGGCGCAACGGTCCCAAAATACTGCGTGACGTCACCGCCCCTAACAAGACAGCAATAACCGCCACTATAATCATTGTGACCACATAGCTGGTAATTGTGCTGGCTGAAGCTGCGCTCACCGCAGAAGTCGTCTGATTTTGTTCTTCAATCGCAATACGGCGAATATTATCAGCCATTGCCATGGTTTTTTCAATTTCACTGCGATAGGCGCTAAAGGAATTGATCAAGCCTAAATTAGACCCCTGAAACTGTACGTAACCCTGTTTCAACAGATCATTATCACGACCTAGAAATTTCAAAGGTTTTAAGTCCCGGCGCGACAACCCTTTCATTTCAATCTTGGTTTCACCCAAAGCTTTATCCAAGGCAGCCGTTGCATTTCGGGCATTCTGTAAAGTTTTATCTGACGGTTTAATCGCATAGGTCATGGTTTCCACCAACGCTTTCGCCGATGTCGTCATAATTTTTTGCGCCAATAGGGAAAGGCCTGCATATTCAGGTTTTTCCAAGGCAATTGTATTCAGTTTTTCTGCCAGTTCGGGTGCCGAAAGCGTGAGTTTGTTCGCCCCCATCAAAATCATATCTGCCGAAGCCCCGATATTTTCGATGCGCAATAACAAAGGACCAAGCGTTTCTTTATAGGCTTTGGAATATTGTTCGACTTTATCAGAATCTACTTGCTGGCCCTTTTCCGCCAAATGGCGGATAAAACGTTCTTCCGTTGCTTTCGTTGTTTCTAAACGGCGATCTACAGCCCCACGATCCTGTGGCTTCTGTGACTGGGCGTATAACAAAATCGCATCGGAGAGTTCCTGAAGGCGCAACGCATATTCATTGGCTTCACCCACAAGGGTGATCTTCTCGCCGATCGTTTCTGTCGATCCTGCCATTTCATCAAACTGGAAGGTTGCAAACGCCCCCAGTCCCAGAAGCGCAATAATTAAAAAACCGAACCCGACATAGATACGATGGGCAATTGAAATACGATCAGAACTCATTCTATTCACCTTCAGCAGAGACACGTCTTGTAACGACGATTGCCCTACCTGATGATCTCAGAGGATTCTTTTGTCAATTCAATAAGATAACTGAAAAAATAAGTTCATAAATATGCAAAATAATTGCAATAAATACAATGATACGCAACTTGCGGCTATGGGGCTTGAACTGTTGATCTATTGCCTGCGCATCATGGATTTCACCTCCGCCCATCGCGCCGCACCGAATAAAAAGACACTCGCGAAATAAGACAGCAAACCAACCCCGACCAATGCACATAAAGACAGGATTCGCATGAGTTGCGATCCCACCAATTCAGCCTGTAACAACTGGGTCAATCCATACAAAGCCGCCGCCATGACCACACAGGCCAAAACAATACGCCCTGCCCGACTCTTCAATCGGCTATCCAAGGTCAAATAGCCGTTCTTACGCAAGACAATGGCCAATAATAACGTATTAACCCATGCCGAAATCACAGTCGCCATCGCCAGACCAACATGCAAAAACGGCCCCATCAAAAGCAGGTTAAAGACAATATTCACCACCATACACACAGCCGCAATTTTCACCGGGGTTTTCGTATTTCCCCGGGCAAAAAATCCCGGCGTTAACGCCTTGTTCAGCACATAGGCAGGCAAACCCAAGGCATAAACAAACAGGGCCGCTGCCGTGGCTTGCGTATCACTGGCAACAAATTCTTTGCGTTCAAACAGGATGGAAACAATCGGGTCTGCAATCACCATATAGGCCACAGCCGCTGGCAAAGTCAGCAGCAAGGAAAATTCCAATGCCCGGTTCAGACTGTTCATTGCACCCGTTTCATCGCCGCTGCGTAACTGGCGCGACATCATCGGTAAAAGGGCGGTCCCCACGGCAACACCGACCACCCCCAACGGCAATTGGTTGATCCGGTCTGCATAAAACAAAAATGAAATAGACCCCGTCGGCAATAAAGTCGCAATGATCATATCAACCAGCATGTTAATCTGATAAATCCCCGCCCCCACAGCACCCGGGATAATGCGCACGACCATTGTTTTCACATCCGCGTTCCAGCGTGGCCAGCCCAATTTCAGGCCCATTTTATTTTTCACACCGTTCCAGAACATCCAGATAAATTGAACAATCCCGGCCCCGAACACCCCCCAGGCCAAGGCATGACCCGGTGTCTCCATATAAGGGGTCAGCCCCAAAACAGCCCCGATCAGGCAAATGTTTAATAAAACAGGCGTGGCAGCCGCAGCCGCAAATTTATTGAGAGAATTCAACACACCTGCCATTAAAGAAACCAATGATATGAACAATAAATAAGGAAAAGTGATTCTGGTCAGATGAACAGCCAAATCAAATTTCGCCGGGTCGTCCATAAAACCGGGAGCAAACAGACGCATCGCCCACGGCATGGAGAGTTCCATCACAATCAATAAGATCAGCAAGACCCAAAAGAGAAAGGCGAACGCTTGTTCGCCAAATGCCTTGGCAACTTTATCACCATTTTCCTCTTCTAGTTTTCCGGCAAATAACGGTACAAAAGCCGCATTGAACGCCCCTTCTGCAAACAGGCGGCGAAAGACATTAGGAAATTTAAACGCGATAAAAAACGCATCGGCAACCGGCCCGGCCCCCAATATGGCCGCTACCAGAATATCACGGACAAAGCCGAGAATACGGCTCAACATCGTAAAGCCGCCGACCGTCGCTATTGATCGCATCAATGCCATAAAATATCCCGTTCCATCAATTTATCCGTTTCTATGGGTAGCGTCAGGAGAGTTAAAGAATATATAACTTCTACGACCAATATGTTAAAAAATGCTGGCTCACAGGCTTAAAATCGTTATAAAGCCTGTACCTTTTTGTAAATATTTAAGGCTGACGACTATGATGAAAGTTGTACGCGCCAAATTACATGGCATTCGCGTCACCGGGGCTGACCTGAACTACCACGGTTCCATTACGCTGGACCCGGAACAATGCGAACTGGCGGGGATTTACCCGATGGAATTCGTCGATATCTGGAATAAACAGAGCGGCGCACGCATTTCCACTTATGTCATCTATGGAGAACCGGGGTCCAAATGCTGTATTCTGAATGGCGCGGCAGCCCGCACCTGTCAAAAAGGTGACGAGGTTATCATCTGTTCTGCCGATTACTGTAAACCCACGGATCTGTATGACCTGCAACCAACAATCCTGACGTATCTGCCTGACAATTCCGTTGATCAGGTTTTAAAATATGATGTCTATCGCAGCGAAAAGATGGCCTATGATTTCCGCATTATTGATGCAGAAACCAACCAGATTGAAGATTGCCATACCTATCCGAACGTGGATATTAATTCCATTCGTAAAGACCTGAAAAAACGCGGTATGACCCCTGATGATATCGACGCATTTATTGAAAAGTATCTGATGCGTTAATATCGACTAATATCACAAAGCAAGTCCCTTTAAAAACCGTCATCGCGCACACTTCGAGCCTTCAATAAATCTTTCAAACATTCATGCCGATTATGGTATGAAAGAAAGTAAGAGATTTTTCTCGACGGTTTTTAAAGGACAGAGACGTGCCTCGGCATTCACAACAAATCGGCTTGGCAGCAAAACTCGGTTTTTTACTGGGGTGGGGCTTCTTTGCCGTCGCCTTTCTTTTGGCCGCTGCCGAAGCCACCTTGGCCCGAAACAGCCTGTTTACCTCAGCAAACGATTTATTGCTCACGCTTGCCCCTGGTAAATGGATTGCCTTCAAACATCATTATGATTCTGCCCTCTTAAAACTTCTCATCGCCACAGTCCTTCAACTGCCCGGTTGGTTACTCGCTGGCTTGCCTGCAGCTTTACTCATATGGAAATGCCGACCTCATCGTGAGGACATGGACCCGGATTTATATCATTCCCTCACCACATTTGATCGTCTGGCAAAAATGGCAGAGGAAGAGGGTGCACAAGATGACGACCCAACATTTCAAGAATACGATCCCCACGACTATGACGACGATCTGCACAAAGACGACGTTGCTACTGCGCGATCCTATATGAAAGATTGGCATCCTGAAAAAGTGGATGACCACGACATTCCCCCCCGGCCCAAAGGTCCAGATGAACGCATGGATAATGCACGCGACAATTTAAGCATTCCTTTTGACAAACTGTCCTAGCCCCTCCTTCTTTCACTTCTTCAACACTGAGTTATCAATTGCGAAGAAAATAAAGTTTCGTTACTTTAAAAGAATACTAAATAATATTTGAGTAGATATAAAAAATGGCCGAGATCCTACTGGTAGAAGATGCGAAATTTTTTCGCAATATCATAAAATCACAGATAGAAACCAAGTTCGGCTACAATGTGACAGCCGTTGAAACTTATAGTGAAGCCGTCGAACAGCTGACCAACAGCAATAAACATTTTGATTTGGGTCTTTTAGATCTCAATTTACCAGATGCCCCCGATGGTGAAATTGTCGATATCGTTACAGGCATGGGGGTACCATCGCTTATTTTTTCCGGTCATTTCAGCGAAGCCGTACGCGACCTTCTGGAACACCCCAGTGTGATCGACTATGTCGTCAAAGACAGCCCCGCCAGCCTGAATTATGTTCTTAACATGGTGGATCGTTATTTCAAAAATAGCACCAGTTACGCCTTGGTCGTCGATGACTCGCGTGTCGCACTCAAACATATGGAAACCTTGCTGAAACGCTTTAATTTTAAAGTTCTGACTGCAAGTACAGGCCATGATGCCTTGAATGTTTTCAACGAAAACCCCGATATTCGTTTAATTTTTTGTGATTATAACATGCCGGATATGCAGGGGACCGAACTATGCAAACTCATCCGGGCGCAAAAAAACCGCGATCAAGTTTGCATTATCGGGGTATCAGCATACGGTAACCAAACTCTATCAGCACAATTCCTGAAAGCCGGGGCAAGCGACTTTCTCGTCAAACCTTTTCTCACCGAAGAATTTTTCTGCCGTATTACGTTGAATATGGATGCTTTGGAAAAAGTACACAAGCTGGATGAACTCGTCCATACCGATTTGGTCAGCCAATTGAAAAACCGCCGTTTCCTAGAAGAAGAATATGAGAAAACCTGCCAAAATGCCGAAGCAAATAACCTGTCTCTTGCTTGCGCCTTTTTTGAACTTGAGGATTTTAAAGCCTTTAACGATGCCCACGGCAATGATGCAGGTGATGCCGTCCTCTTTATGATGGCACGGGAATTTGAACGTCATTTCAACCGAACATCCCCGCTTGTCGTGCGCTACGGCGGCAGCCAATTCTGCTTTTTGTGTGCAACAGAGCAACCCACTAACTTTATTGAGGAAATGCAATCTCTGCATCGCCATATCATCAACCGTGATTTCCGATTTGGAAAACAACTGCTGAACGTCGATGTCAGCGGTATGCTCTGTATCGCCTCGCCCGGTAAATATACGGACTTGCTTGATAATACAAAACACAACCTTGAGAACCAAACCGCCCGGAAGGGTTGCTTTGTCACAGCATAGCCGCAGGCCATAACTATATGATAAATATTGATCAAAAAATTGATATTCTCCTCGTTGAAGATGCAAAATTTTATCGCAGTGTTCTCAAAAGTCAGTTGGAAAAAGAACTCAACTGCAATGTCATTTGCGCCGAAACATTCAAACAGGCCACTTCTATTTTAAAAGAACGTGGAAATACCTTCTTTCTGGCTTTACTTGATTTGAATTTACCCGATGCCCCCAACGGGGAAATCGTCGAATACGTGATCTCACAACCCATTCCCTCTATTGTTTTTTCCGGTCATTTTAACGAAGAAATTCGCGATGACCTGATGCAAAAAAATATTATCGATTATGTCGTCAAAGACAGCCCTGCGAGTATTGAATATGTTATTTCAACGGTAAAACGTATCTATCTCAACCAATTTATTAAAGTTTTACTGGTTGATGATTCCAAAACTGCGCGATATCTGATGCGAGGATTACTTCATCGCTATAAATTTCAGATTTTAGAGGCTTGCGACGGTCTGGAAGCCCTAAAAATTCTGGATGAAAACCCCGACATTATGATGGTCATTACAGATTATAACATGCCGAACCTTGATGGGTTTGAACTGACTAAAAAAATCCGTACACATTATTCCAAACGCGAATTGTCGATCATTGGCGTTTCAACTTACGGCAACCATGCTCTTTCCGCAAAATTCATTAAGATCGGTGCCAATGACTTCATTACCAAACCTTTCTTGAACGAAGAATTTTTCTGTCGCATTTCTCAGAACATTGAGATGCTGGAATATATCAAAGCGCTTAAAGACTCGCTCATCACTGACTATCTGACAGGTACTCGCAACCGGCGATACTTATATGACCGTGGCCAGGAAATGTTCAAAGAAGCCCAAAACACCGACGGCTATTTAATTGCTGCTATGATTGATATAGATCATTTTAAACAAATAAATGACAGTTTCGGTCATGATGCCGGAGATTTTGTCCTAACGGCTGTTGCAAAAAAAATAGATCATTATTTCAAAAATAAAGGCGTTGTCGCCCGCTTTGGTGGCGAAGAGTTCTGTGTCTTAATGTATCGTGATGATACAGAAGATGTCATCGAAACATTCGAAAAACTGCGCGATGTCATTGCAGAATCTATCTTCAACTATGAAAACCACGAACTCACCTTACAAATCAGTGTCGGCATTACGTGGCAATCAACCGAAAGCTTGGATGATTTAATCAATCTTTCTGATCAATTCCTGTATGATGCGAAAAAAAGCGGTCGTAATTGCGTACATGCCGGATAAGTTTCTATTTTCCCAGTTCATCACAATGATCACCGTTTCGATAATCATTCAGGCATTTTCCCGGTTCATCACGAAAACGATCTGCCAAAGTCTGTAATTTTTGAATGCGGTCAATTCGAAAATTACGGAAATCGTTGCGCAGTTCACACCAACCGCACAATAACCAAATTGGACCAAGAAAAATCATAGCCAAAGGGCGAATAGTGCGTACTGATGCCTTCTTCTGTTCATCCTCATAATCAATTTTAATTTTATATTTTTCACGGATCGCCAGCCGCAACGCAGAAAAATCAACTGTCCACGGGACATGAATTGCACTTTGAAAAGCAAACAGGGCTGTGCCATGCAATTTTTCGAGAGATGTCGCAGGTAAGGCATTTTTAATCTTATCCAAGGCACTGCGTGCCGAGCGCCCCATTCGATCATCTGTCCAGTTACAAACCATCGCCATACCCAGAACCAGACTTTCGATCTCCTCAATATCAAAACTTAGTGGCGGCAAATGGTAGCCCGCGTCCAAAATATAACCAACACCGGCTTCACCAGAAATCGGCACACCGCTGCTCATCAATTCCTGAATATCACGATAAATCGTGCGCACACTGACTTCACATTCCTGCGCAATATAGTCAGCCGTCACGGCCACCCGGCGTCCTTGTAACAAGGTGGTGATTTTGATCAGACGTTCCGTTCGTTTCATCATTTTTATACTTTGACACAAGTCTCCTGACAGCTAGATGTCAGGAGTATGGCAGTAAGATCAAAACAGTTCAACTCGTACAGAAGGAGTTCAAAATGTACGTCAACTCTAAGTCTCTCACCGTCAACGTCAGTGCGGAAAAACTGTTTAACTTTGTCTCAACACCGGAAAACCTGCCCAAATGGGCAATTAATTACTGCCATTCCATTGAAAAAGACGGTGACGTTTATCGCATTCAAGGACCGATGGGGGAAAGCTATTTTGATATCAAAGCCGATGCACAAAGCGGTGTGATTGATATGTATGGCGGATCAAGCAAGGATATGCTGCATCCTTTTCCATCCCGTGTGGTCTCCCTGCCTGATGGCTCCGCTCACTTGACCATGACCTGTGTGATGATGGAAGACCTGAGCGAAGACGACATTAAAAAACTAGAACAGTCTTTCGCCGAAGAATTTGACATGCTGCGCCAACAGGTCACAGCATAAAATAAAAACGGCGTACCTTCCAAAAGACGGTACGCCGTTTCTTCTATTACTAAGCCTGAGAGTTAAGCATGCAAAGCGCGCTTATCACACGCCAAAGCCGCTTCTTTCACCGCTTCGGGCAAACCCGGATGACCGTGGCATGTCCGTGCAATATCTTCGCTGGACCCGCCAAATTCCATTGCCTGTACAACTTCCTGAATCAGATCACCACCGGACGGGCCGATAATATGGGCACCAAGGACACGATCGGTCTTCTTATCTGCCAGAATTTTGACAAAGCCTTCACTGTCGCCATTGGCCAACGCACGACCATTGGCCTGGAAGGGGAATTTGCCGACTTTATATTCAATCCCGTCTGCTTTCAGACCTTCTTCCGTACGGCCCACGCTTGCGATTTCGGGGTGCGTGTAAACAATACCCGGAATTACATCGTAGTTTACATGACCAGATTGACCTGCCAGCATTTCAGCAACCGCAACGCCTTCTTCTTCGGCTTTGTGCGCGAGCATCAAACCGCCGATCACGTCACCAACCGCAAAGATCCCGGCGACATTGGTTTGCAAATCGTGATCTACTTTGACAAAGCCGCGCTCGTCCATTTCAACACCGACTTCCGCCAAACCGAGGTTATCGGTATAAGGGCGACGACCAATGGAAACAAGGCAGGCATCGACCTTAAGTTCTTCTGCATCTCCGCCTTTGGCCGGTTCCATTGTCAGGGTAACAGATGTTTTGGTTTTCTTCGCAGCTGTGACCTTGGTCGCCAGTTTGAAGTTCAAGCCTTGTTTTTTCAGGATGCGTTGGGCTTGTTTGCGGACTTCACCATCCATACCGGGCAGGATTTGATCCATAAATTCAATAACCGTGACCTCTGCACCCAGACGATTCCAGACGGAACCAAGTTCCAGACCAATCACGCCACCACCGATAACAGCAAGCTTTTTAGGGACTTTGCGCAATTCCATTGCACCGGTTGATGACATCATGACTTTTTCGTCAATTTCCAAAAACGGAAGGGATGCCACATCAGACCCGGTTGCAATCACGATGTTTTCTGTCTTTAGAACTTCTTCACCGCCGGCATTCAAAGAAACGGTTACTTCATCAGCCGCCGTAACTTTGCCTTCGCCCACAAGGTATTTGACCTTGTTCTTTTTCATCAAGAACTCAACGCCTTGCGTCAATTGCTTCACGACCGCTTCTTTACGGTCAATCATTTTGTCCAGATCAAGTTTCGGCGTGACGTTGATGCCGTGTTCCGCCATTTCATGGGCGGCCATTTCATAAAGATGCGTGGATTGCAGCAAGGCCTTGGCCGGAATACAGCCCACATTCAAACAAGTTCCGCCCAAACTGCCGCGTTTTTCCACAACAGCTGTTTTCAAACCCAGTTGTGCAGCACGAATGGCGCAGACATATCCACCGGGGCCACCGCCGATGACAACAACGTCAAAATTATCGCTCATATCGATCTCATTCCTTTGTCTTGTAATACAGTAAAAAAACGGGAGCCGACACACTGCCGACCCCCGCTTCATTTTTTAACGCTTAGGCGTCCAGCAGGATACGCTGCGGATCTTCCAGACATTCCTTGACACGTACTAGGAAGCTGACTGCCTCGCGACCATCAATGATACGGTGGTCATAAGACAAGGCCAGATACATCATCGGGCGTGCCTGAATGGAACCATCCGGCATCACCATCGGGCGCATTTGCGTTTTGTGCATACCCAAAATCGCAGATTGCGGACGGTTCAGGATCGGTGCAGACAACAAGGAACCAAACACACCACCGTTAGAAATGGTGAAAGTACCGCCCATCATTTCGTCCATTGTCAATGAACCGGCACGGGCGCGTTTGCCGTAGTCCACAATATCGCCTTCGATTTGCGCCAATGATTTTTCATCACAATCGCGCACAACCGGCACCACCAGACCTGTCGGAGAGCCAACGGCAATCCCGACATCATAGTGGTTTTTATAAACGATTTCGTCACCGTCGATTTCCGCATTCACGGCAGGCCATTCACGCAGAGCTGTCACACAGGCTTTTGTGAAAATACCCATGAAGCCAAGCTTCACACCGTGTTTTTTCTCAAAACCGTCTTTATATTGCTTGCGCATTTCCAAGACACCGGTCATGTCCACTTCGTTCCAAGTGGTCAAGATCGCCGCTGTGTTTTGTGCTTCTTTCAAGCGAGATGCAATCACCTTGCGAAGACGGGTCATTTTGACGCGTTCTTCACGCGGGCCAACGGGGCGCGGCGGGATCATCGCCCCGTTTGGTGTGGAAGACGCAGCCGGTGCAGCCGCCGCAGGAGCAGGAGCCGGTTTCGCAGCTACCGCTTTGTCTTTTTCAGCCTGACCGCTTTCGATATAGGCGAGAACATCGCCCTTCACCAAGCGACCATCTTTCCCTGTTGCCGGAATTTTTGCAGCATCAAGGCCGTTTTCTTCAACCAGCTTGCGAACCGCTGGTGCCAAAGGCAATGATGTATTTGCCGCAGCTGCCGGAGCCGAGGCCGCAGGCGCACTTTTCGCCGGAGCAGCCGCCCCAGCCGTTGCACCAACAGCAATACGACCAACAACCGTACCGACTTCAACGTCTGTATCTTCACCCGCGATAATCTCAACCAGTACACCTGCTGCCGGTGACGGCAGTTCGGCAGTTACTTTATCGGTTTCGACTTCACACAGGGCTTCATCAACAGCAACTTCTTCACCGACTTTTTTCAGCCAGCTGGAAATTGTGCCTTCGGTAACCGATTCACCCATTGCCGGGATAACGATATCCACCGTTTCACCCGTACCAGCAGAAGCCGCTTTTGCCGGGGCTTCTTGAGCCGCAGGGGCTGCAGCCGGAGCCGCGGCAACGGTTTCACCCGCTTCACCCACCATACACAGGACCGCACCCACTTCCACGTCGGAGTCTTCTGCGGCAACGATTTCAACCAAAGTACCGGCAACAGGTGACGGTACTTCGACAGTGACTTTGTCTGTTTCCAGCTCAACAAGCGGTTCGTCAACAGCGACAGTGTCGCCGATATTTTTGAGCCACTTTGAAACCGTACCTTCCGATACGGATTCACCCAAAGCAGGAACAGTAATTTCTGTGGCCATTTGTTTCCTCACAACTCTTATAGTTTAGATGCAGCCATTTTGGTTTCACGTGCAAACGGCGTCGGCAGGCTTCCCAGCTTGCCAGCCAATGCTTCGTCAACCAGGAACTGTTGTTCGGCAACGTGAACCTTGTTCAGGCCCGTTGCAGGCGATGCAGATGCACGACGACCGGAATAACCCGGGAAGCCGCCCTTCATACCCAATTCTTGACAGATATAAAGCAAACGCGGGAAGACAAACGTCCAATAGCCCATGTTTGCAGGTTCTTCCTGACACCAGACCATGTCGGCATTGGGATATTTCGCCAACTCTTCCTTGATAGACTCTTTCGGCCAAGGATAGAGTTGTTCGACACGGACGATGGCAACATCGTCAATCCCTTTGTCACGGCGCGTTTGCAACAGGTCATAGTAAACCTTACCTGTACATAAAACGACCCGTTTGACCTTGTCATTCGCCACCAGTTTATCGGTTTCACCAATAACACGCTGGAAAGCAGAACCTGTCATAAATTCAGACAGTGTGCTTTGACACAGTTTGTGACGCAGCAAAGACTTCGGTGTAAAGATCACCAAAGGTTTGCGGAAGTTGCGGCACAACTGACGACGCAGGGCATGGAAATAGTTTGCCGGTGTTGATACGTTAAGAACTTGCCAGTTGTCTTCGGCACACAGTTGCAGATAACGTTCCGGGCGTGCGGATGAGTGTTCCGGACCTTGACCTTCGTAGCCATGCGGCAACAACATGGTCAAACCGGACAGACGCAACCATTTCGATTCACCACTGGAAATGAACTGGTCGATAATCATCTGGGCACCGTTGGCAAAATCACCAAACTGGGCTTCCCACATCACCAATGCGTTAGGTTCTGCCAATGAATAACCATATTCAAAGCCAAGAACAGACAATTCGATCAGCGGGCTGTCGATAACTTCGTAGTCACCTTGTTCTTCGCGAATACTGTTCAGCGGGCGATAACGTTCTTCGCTTTCCTGATCCACGATCACGCTATGACGTTGGGAGAATGTCCCACGACCGCAATCCTGACCGGACAGACGAACCTTTCGCCCTTCCACCAAGAGAGAGCCAAACGCCAACGCTTCACCGGTTGCCCAATCGATCCCTTCACCGGTCTCGATCATTTTGGACTTGGCTTTCAGCTGACGTTCAACCTTTTTATTCACATTGAAATTGTCAGGCGCCGTAGAAATGGCTTTCCCAACTTCTTTCAACAATTCTTCAGAAACAGAGGTATCTTCATTACGGAATTCCTCTTCGCCCTTGGCATTGGCAAAACCTTGCCATTTACCTTCGAACCAATCGGCTTTGTTCGGCTTATAAGCCGTACCTGCCTGAAATTCCTCTTCCAGACGACCTTTGAAATCGTCGTAGATATCTTGAACCTGTTGTTCGCTCAGAACATTTTCGGCAACCAGACGCTCTGCATAAAGTTCACGCGTGGTTTTTTGCGCCTTGATCACTTTATACATATGCGGGTTAGTGAACATCGGTTCATCCGACTCGTTATGACCGTGACGGCGATAACAGAACATATCGATGACCACGTCTTTACCAAATTCCTGACGGTATTCGGTTGCAATACGGGCCACGTGAACCACAGCTTCTGGGTCATCCCCGTTTACGTGGAAGATCGGTGCCTGTACCATCTTTGCAACATCAGACGGATATTGGCTTGAACGTGAATAATGTGGTGCCGTCGTAAAACCGATTTGGTTATTAACGATGATATGAATGGTCCCGCCGACTTTATAGCCGCGCAAACCAGACATGGCATGACCTTCTGGCACGATCCCCTGACCGGAATAAGCCGCATCACCATGCAATAACAGCGGCATCACCTGACGTCGGTCTGTACCACCATGCTGTTCCTGTTTGGCGCGCACTTTACCGTGAACAACCGGATTGACCAGTTCAAGGTGAGACGGGTTCGCCGTCAAAGACAAGTGGACTGTATTGCCATCAAATTCACGGTCTGCAGATGTTCCGAGGTGATATTTCACATCCCCTGAACCTTCGACATCATCCGGGTTGGATGAATTGCCCTGAAATTCTGAGAACAGCGCGCGAAACGGCTTGTGCATCACATTGGTCAGAACGTTCAAGCGACCCCGGTGCGGCATCCCCAGAACAACTTCTTTCAAGCCCAGTTGTGCACCACGCTTCAGGATCTGTTCCATCGCGGGGATCAAAGATTCGCCGCCTTCCAGACCAAAACGTTTTGTCCCTGTGTATTTTTTATCGAGGAACTGTTCAAAGCCTTCGGCTTCAGTCAAACGTTCCAAAATTGCCTGCTTGCCTTTTACGGTAAATTCAGACCGGTTTTCAGTGGATTCAATGCGACGCTGGATCCAGGCTTTTTCTTCTGGTTCCTGAATATGCATGAATTCGACACCGATATGTCCGCAATAGGTCGACTGCACTTTCTCAACAATTTCACGCAATGTGGCTGTTTCCAGACCCAGCACAAAATCAATAAAGATCGGACGGTCCATATCTGCATCGGTGAAACCGTATGATTTAGGATCCAATTCCGGGTGATAGTCGTTACCCTCGATCCCCAGTGGGTCAAATCGAGCAATAAGGTGACCGCGAACGCGGTAAGAACGGATCAACATCAACGCACGGATGGAGTCCATCGTTGCGGCGCGGATCACGTCTTCATCAGCCTGTGCATAAACCGCACCCGCCTGTGGCTGTGCAGATGCAACCGGTGCCGTAACGGATGTTGCACCCGTATTGACGACGCCGTGGCTCGGTTTGTTCCAACTCGGACCGCTCAGGTCTTGCAGTGCTTCCAGACCTTCAGCGCGCAATCCGGAGAAAAAGGATACCCAGCTCTGATCAACAGAGGACGGGTCCCTCATATAACGGGCGTAAAGTTCTGCCAGATAGACAGTATTTTGGCCATTCAGGATTGTTTCGGGGGTATCAACCATATTTTTTCTTCCCTAGAGGGGTGCGGTTCACTTCTTAACGGTGATCCCGCACCCTAACTCCCAAGACTAGGATTTGGAGCGACAAGAGCCGCTCCCAACAACGATTAACCGTTTAACAGTTTAACCATTGTGCTACCGATAGAAGCCGGTGAGTCAGCAACGGCAACGCCGGCAGACTTCATTGCTTCCATTTTGGCATCAGCCGTACCTTGACCACCGGAAATGATGGCACCAGCATGGCCCATACGTTTGCCCGGAGGTGCAGTCACACCAGCAATAAAGCCAACAACCGGTTTCTTGATTTTGGACTGTTTGAGGAATTCACAAGCTTCTTCCTCAGCCGTGCCGCCAATTTCACCGATCATAACAATGGATTCTGTTTCATCATCACCCAGGAACATTTCCAGGCAATCGATGAAGTTTGTGCCGTTTACCGGATCACCACCGATACCGATACAAGTGGACTGACCCATGCCTGCAGCGGTTGTTTGTGCAACAGCTTCATAAGTCAATGTACCGGAACGTGAAACGATACCGACAGAACCACGTTTGTGAATGTGACCCGGCATAATACCGATTTTACATTCACCCGGCGTGATAACACCCGGGCAGTTCGGGCCGACGAGACGTGTTTTAGAATTTTCCAACGCACGTTTTACCTTCACCATATCCATCACCGGAATACCTTCGGTGATACAAACAGCCAATTCGATTTCAGCATCGATCGCTTCCAAAATCGCATCTGCTGCGAACGGCGGCGGAACGTAAATCACAGACGCGTTTGCACCTGTTTTTTCACGTGCATCAGCAACCGTGTCGAAAACCGGCAGGTCGAGGTGAGTGGAACCACCTTTGCCCGGTGTAACACCACCGACCATTTGCGTCCCGTAAGCAATCGCTTGTTCAGAATGGAAAGTACCTTGTGCGCCAGTGAAACCCTGACAGATGACTTTGGTATCTTTATTAATCAGAACGGCCATGTTATGCAGCCTCCTTCACAGCTTTCACGACTTTCTCTGCCGCGTCAGCAAGGTTATCAGCAGTGATGATCGGCAGACCGGATTCAGAAAGAATTTTCTTACCTTGGTCTACGTTTGTCCCTTCAAGACGTACAACGAGCGGCACGTTCAAAGAAACTTCGCGTGCAGCAGCAACAACGCCGTCTGCAATCACGTCACAACGCATGATACCACCGAAGATGTTGACAAGGATGCCTTCAACGTTCGGGTCGGACAGGATCAATTTAAAGGCTTCTGTCACGCGCTCTTTCGTCGCCCCGCCACCAACATCAAGGAAGTTTGCCGGCTCACCGCCGTACAGTTTGATGATGTCCATTGTGCCCATCGCGAGACCGGCACCGTTCACCATACAACCGATTGTTCCATCAAGTTTGATGTAGTTGAGGTCATGCTTGGAAGCTTCCAGTTCCATTGCATCTTCTTCGTCTTCATCGCGCATTTCTTCAACCGCTTTTTGACGATAAAGAGCGTTTGAATCGAAGTTCATTTTCGCATCAAGTGCAACCAGATCGTCTGCACCGGTCACAACCAGCGGGTTGATCTCAACCATAGATGCGTCCAGTTCCATAAAGGCTTTATACATACCCGCCAGGAACTTGGCACAAGATTTGATTTGTGCGCCTTTCAGGCCCAGACCAAAAGCAACCTGACGAGTGTGGAACGGCATAATGCCTGTTGCCGGGTCGATCGCAACGGTCAGAATTTTTTCCGGTGTGGAAGCTGCAACTTCTTCAATATCCATACCGCCTTCTGTAGACGCCATGATGGTCACACGAGAAGTTGCGCGGTCGATCAAGAACGCGAGATAAAGTTCGGAAGCGATATCACAACCGTCTTCGATGTAAACGCGCTTAACTTCTTTACCTTCAGCACCAGACTGGTGTGTGACCAGTGTGTTGCCAAGCATTTGTTTTGCGTTTGCTTCGACTTCGTCAACAGATTTGACAACGCGAACACCACCGGCTTCGCCAGCGTCGGCTTCTTTGAATTTACCTTTACCACGGCCACCGGCATGGATTTGGGATTTTACGACAAAAACTGGACCACCCAGTTTTTCCGCTTCTGCACGCGCTTCTTCCGGTGTGTAAGCCACACCGCCATTCAGTACAGTGACACCATACTGTTTCAGAAGCTGCTTAGCTTGATATTCATGAATATTCATCTTTGCTTTGCCTCAATTTTGAGAAAACTCTCTTTTTTTATGGGAGTTCTTAAACTTTTCCCCACAAAGGAACGGGGCGACTTTAAGGGCCGCCCCGAATGCATGCTGATTAGTCAGCTTTTGCCATTTGCTCTTTTGTCGCTTCAATCAGGCCTTTCACAGCGTTGATTGAATTGTCAAACATAGCTTGTTCGTCATCGTTCAGTTTGATCTCGATAACTTCTTCGATACCGTTGGCACCGATGATTGTCGGAACACCGACATAAATACCGTCTTGACCATACTTGCCACCGTCAACCCAAGCCGCACAAGGCAGCAGGCGACGCTGATCTTTAAGGTAGGCTTCCGCCATTTGGATAGCCGAAGAAGCCGGTGCGTAGAACGCAGAACCAGTTTTCAGCAGACCAACGATTTCAGCACCGCCATCACGTGTACGTTGAACGATTTCGTCCATTTTCTCACGTGTGGTCCAGCCCATTTCGATCAGATCAGGAACCGGGATACCGGCAACAGCGGAGTAACGCTCCAGCGGAACCATTGTATCGCCGTGACCACCCAAAACAAATGCTGTTACGTCTTCAACAGAAACGTTGAACTCTTCAGCCAGGAAGTAGCGGAAACGAGCAGAGTCCAGAACGCCAGCCATACCGACAACTTTGTTGTGCGGCAAACCGGAAACTTCGCGCAACGCCCAAACCATCGCGTCGAGCGGGTTGGTGATGCAGATAACGAAAGCATTCGGTGCATATTGTTTGATGCCTTCACCAACAGACTTCATTACTGAAGCGTTGATGCCGATCAGGTCGTCGCGGCTCATGCCCGGCTTGCGCGGAACGCCTGCCGTTACGATTACAACGTCTGCACCTTCGATGTCTTTGTAGTCAGTTGTGCCTGAGAATGATGCGTTGAAACAATCAACAGGTGATGATTCAGCAATGTCGAGCCCCTTACCTTGGGGGATGCCGTCTGCAATGTCAAAAAGGACAACGTCGCCCAATTCTTTCAGACCTGCCAGGTGAGCCAGTGTACCGCCGATGTTACCAGCGCCGATTAACGCAATCTTGTTCCGTGCCATGGAGAATTTTCCCTCGATCCGGTTAAATAAATAAAGCTGAACTTTACCCCGATGGAATTCGAGATCAAAGTCCAAAAACCCGTCCGAGGTTAGTACCGTGTTTCTTGACTTAGAGCAAGGATTGTTTCCAAAAAGATCGTTGCTTAACCCCGCAGAAACCCTAGACTTTATGCCTGAGTGGTCTTACCAAGAGCACAAGACAATGGTAAGACCATGCCTGAAATTTTCGAAAAGCTAGAGAACCTCTAGGGTTTAATAATATTTCGCGCACTTTTGCTGTGGTGCAACATAAACCGGCGGTGGTGATACCATGCATCGCACGCATGCACTGCCCCCCATTTGCGCATGCGCGAATCCTGTCGTTATGCCTTTCATGAAACGGCCGATTCTACAGGCCTCTCATCGGCCTTTAAGTCAAATGCTCCGCGCTTAAATAATCCTCGGACTGCATCTCCATCAGACGCGAAACCGTCCGTTGAAATTCAAACGCACCATCGCCTTCCGGATAGAGTTTATCGGGCAATGCTGCTGCAGAGCACACAAGTTTTACCTTATGTTCATAAAGCGCATCAATTAAATGGACAAAACGTTCGGCCTCATTTCGATTTTTGGGACTGAGGACGGGAATGGCCTCAACAAAAATCACGTCAAACAGACTGGCAAGTTCCAGATAGACATTGGCACCATAAGGTTTGACGCAGAGATCATTAAACGTAAAAAATGCAATTCGTTCATAACGTTTTGGCACATCAACCTGACGTGATTTCACAATCACATAATCATTCTTGGCCTGACCTTGCGTCATTTCTTCAAACTGAGCATGCAACTGGTCGCGCGCATCCATATTCAGTGGATAGAAATAGGTATGTTCCCCGCTTTCGCGCCCCAAACGATAATCCGTCGGGCTGGCCAGCTCCATGACATCAAGTTTTTGTTTCAGCATATCAATTGAGGGCAAAAAACGATCACGTTGCAGGCCGTTTTTATACAAGTCATCCGGCACACGGTTTGAGGTTGCAACCACGACCACGCCTTTTTCAAAAAGCGTCCGGAATAAACGCCCCAGAATCATTGCATCCGCAATATTGGTGACCTGCAATTCATCAAAACACAACAACCAGGCCTCATCAGTCAATTGCCCGGCAAGAACGACAATCGCGTCCTCTTTTTTATCCAGTTTATCTTCGCGGATCTGTTTCAAGCGATCATGCACTTCGCGCATAAATTCATGGAAATGCACACGGCGTTTCAATTGTACAGGAGCCGTATCATAAAATAAATCCATCAACATGGATTTCCCCCGGCCCACTTCACCATACATATAAAGGCCTTGCGGCGGTGTCGTCGCTTCTTTGCGTCGACCCAGGCCAAATCGGGCGCGCCAACCGCTCTCCCCACTATCAGGTTGATAGGATTTCAAGGCATGATGAAGAAGCTGCAACTTTTCCACAGCCAGTTCCTGTGCCGTATCGGGATGAATATCGCCTTTTTGAATCCGCTCGCGATATGTGTGCATCGGTCCGTCAACCATCTGCATTCCCTCAGTTATTTCATATTTATTTCAGTCTTAAAGGGATCACATAAAAAAAACAAGGAGGGTCTTTCTCCTCCTTGTTTGGTTCTGCAATTACAATTTATAGCCTGTGCGCAGGCCACCCCAATGTTTGCCTTTGACAAAGATCGGTGCGCTCACATCTTTCATCATCACATAATTGCCCCCACCCATATCCCGGCGATAGGCTTGCACAAGAAACGGTTTTTCATTTTCACCTGCTGCCAATCCAACACGGTCATTAAAGATCATGCGGTTGCGACAATTGGCTGTATTCCAATCAATTTCACCGGGGCGTTGAGTTTGCGAAAAGTTCATATTATGGACGGGCAGATAGCCATTTACATCCACACATGCCGAGAACACAATTTTATTGTCGGAGGCTTGAATCGGCTCTTGAATATCCGGAAAATACTTATCCAAAAATTTCAAACTTTGAATGGTATATTGTGGTGGATTGGTTCCTTCAATTTGACGGTATTCCCGATCAAACAAGGCCTCCATCTGCAATTCACCGCGATCTACCGCTTCTTCAAGTAATTGAGAGACTTTTTGTGCGCCATTCACCACTTGACTGATATAAAAAGAATCAACGGTTTCCACCCCAAGCTGGTTGGTTAACTGGATTAAATCAGCCCCAAAATCACGCAGTTTACTGACCCGTTCGTTACAACCGCTCAGATCCGTACGGTTTTCTTCTGCACGCAAACTCATTTCTTCAAGTTGCGTCACCACGCCATCTACATGAGCATCAATAGCAGAAGCGGCATGATTGATATTGGCCAACTCTCCATCCACTTTAGCAATTGCATTTCCAACTAAATTAATCGCGTCCCCGATATCTTTGGTCCCGGCCTGTGCTTGTGCGGCATTTTCCACACCCTGTGCGCTTTCACCCATTAAAAGCTCGACCTGTGATCCAAGCTCTTCCAATGTCTGGTCAATCTGTTCGGTTGCCTTGGCCGTTTGTTCAGCCAGATTTTTAACTTCACCCGCAACAACCGCAAACCCTTTGCCTGCATCACCGGCCCGTGCTGCTTCAATCGTTGCGTTTAAAGCCAATAAATTGGTTTGCGATGCGATTTTCTGAATGACACCGGACACATCGCGCACTTCTTCCAATGCACCATTCAACCCAATAAGACGATCTTCTACTTGGCGAACGAAATCGACCAGTGTCTGAATATTCCCAAGAGAGACTTCAACCTTTTGCCGGGATTGGGAAACATCGGCATTGGCCTGTTCTGCAACTTCCAACGACGTTTGGGTCGCGATTGCAATATCATTTTTCACTTGTGCCATTGCCGCAGAGGCATCGCGTACCAGATTAAAACTATCGGTCTGTTTATTAATTCGTGCCGTTATGTCTTCGATATTACCGGCAACATCTGCAATCTCGATGACAATATCGCCAGCATCAATGGCAATTTTTTGAATGACATCTTCGACTTGGATATCTGATGTCTTATTTTCACGCATGGTTGTTTGCGACTCTACCGCTGTTTCGTCGGTCACCTTCCATCTCCCTAGATTATATTTTCTTTATTTAGCTTATTTTATGTCACGAAAGATGCGCTATATGCAATATGATTGCAACACCAGAAAGCTGCACAGGGATGATCATCTCCCAAATATGTCATCATAAACCTGTTTCCTATGCCAACAAAACATAACCAGTTTATTGATTTCAAAGCCGATTTAGACAATTGTGGTTTAAACGCGTGATTTTGTTGCGTCAAAGGCAACAAAGCCTTATACCAAGCTCGAGTTTTTATCATTTTTTTGAAGCGATACATCCATGACCGACCTGTCTCATATTCGCAACTTTTCCATCATTGCCCATATCGATCACGGCAAATCCACGCTGGCGGATCGTCTCATCCATTTATGCGGCGGCCTGAGTGATCGGGAAATGCAGGAACAGGTACTCGATAGCATGGATATCGAACGCGAACGTGGCATCACCATCAAGTCACAAACCGTTCGCCTTGACTATACGGCAAAAGACGGCAAGACCTATCAGCTCAACCTGATGGACACCCCCGGTCACGTGGATTTCGCTTATGAAGTCAGCCGTTCCTTGGCAGCTTGCGAAGGATCCCTTCTGGTCGTTGACTCCACACAAGGGGTCGAAGCACAAACCTTGGCCAACGTCTATCAGGCGATTGAGAACAATCACGAAATTATTCCCGTTCTCAATAAAGCAGACCTGCCGGCTTCTGAACCGGAACGTATCCAGCAGCAGATTGAAGACGTGATCGGCATTGATGCCAGTGGTGCCGTTTTGGTCTCTGCCAAAACCGGGTTAAATTGTGACGAGGTTCTGGAATCCATCGTCACCACCCTTCCCGCGCCAGTTGGTGATCGGGACGCCCCTTTAAAAGCATTGATTGTTGATAGCTGGTACGACCCTTACCTCGGCGTGATGATCCTTGTCCGTATTGTGGATGGCACAATGAAACGCGGCATGAAGGTCACCTTCATGAACACGCAAACCGAACACCAAATTGATCAGGTCGGCTGTTTCCGTCCAAAAATGGAAAAGCTAGCTGAACTTGCACCCGGTGAAGTCGGTTATTTCACCGCTGCCATTAAATCCGTGGCGGACGCCGCCGTTGGGGATACAGTGACGGAAACTAAAAAACCGGCAAGCGTCGCCTTAGCAGGCTTCAAACCCTCCACCCCTGTGGTTTGGTGCGGACTTTTCCCGGTTGATGCAGCCGATTTTGAAGACTTGCGCGACGCACTTGGTAAGCTGCACCTCAATGATGCCTCTTTCCATTTCGAGCCGGAAAGTTCAGCCGCACTGGGTTTTGGTTTCCGTTGTGGTTTCCTGGGTCTTCTGCATCTTGAAATTATTCAGGAACGCCTGGAACGTGAATATAACCTTGATCTGATTACAACATCGCCGTCCGTGGTTTATAAACTGCATATGAACAGCGGCGATTTGCGCGAATTGCACAACCCTGCCGACATGCCGGACGTGACAAAAATCGACTTTATTGAAGAACCGTGGATCAAAGCCACCATCATGGTCCCGGACGAATATCTCGGCCCTGTTTTGCAATTGTGCACCGAACGGCGCGGTGAACAAATCGAACTCACTTACGTTGGCGCGCGCGCAATGGCGGTTTACCGCCTGCCGCTTAACGAAATCGTCTTTGATTTTTATGACCGATTGAAATCCTGCTCACGCGGGTACGCTAGTTTTGATTACGAAGTAGATGAATATCGTGAAAGCGATCTGGTGAAGGTTGCTATTTTGGTCAATGCCGAACCCGTTGACGCTTTGGCCTTTATCGCGCACCGGGGCCAGTCAGAATCACGCGCCCGTCAGGTTTGTTCGCGTTTAAAAGACCTAATCCCACGCCAATTGTTCAAAATTCCGATCCAAGGGGCGATCGGTGGTAAAGTCATTGCGCGCGAAACCATTTCCGCCATGCGCAAAGACGTGACAGCCAAATGTTACGGCGGGGATATCACACGTAAGAAAAAACTGCTGGAAAAACAAAAAGCCGGTAAGAAGAAAATGCGCCAATTCGGGAAAGTGGAAATCCCGCAAAGCGCCTTTATCGCTGCCCTTAAAATGGGTGATGATTAATCTTTCACCCTTCACGGCAAACACCCGCTTTCCTGATTTTGGAAAAGCGGGTGTTTTTTATACTTTATCAATCACGACGTGCTGGTTTATTCGCCATAACCGGTTTTTGCGTACGCGGCGGCAAGGCAGCACAGGGATGTCGTCCTCGCCGATCCTCTTCGCGCAGTTCTTCCAGGATATCGACAACATTTTTCCAGAACAATTCATCTTGCCCGGATCCAAGATTGGATGACACCTGCTGTAAAGAATAATCATATCCGTATTGTGCAAAAAAATGCGCAGCAACAACACGCGGCGAACGAGACTGATATTCCATAATCCGGCCCTCCCTATAGATTAAGAATACACATTTTTATTTATTATTACGTGTATAACTATACGGCAAAATCACGGTTTATTTGAGCACTTTTACACGTTGCGCAGCGCAGCATGCTCTAGCCCTATGAAAATAAATCACAAGCTACAGAATTTTCTCGCCCATCATGCACCGCACTAATAAGGGAGCTTTTAGTATTTCAATAAATTTGGCTGTCCGTTTGCTGCACGCTTATGAAGAGAACACGCCGATTCCAACGAATAAGCGCTGCTGAACATGTCCACTTGTTCCAGAACATCCAGCCAAAATTCCATATCCACTTTCTGTGGATTTAATTTCAGACGCATCGAAATAATTGATATTGCGTCGTGGTATCCGTATTCCCTCAAAAGATCTTTTGCAACTCCACCCGGCACCCTATCGCTTTGGGTCATTTTTTGCCTCAGAAAAGTCGACCTTTAATTCCTTAATTATATTTGAAATGATTATAAATTCAATAATTTAAGAAAAAAAAGACCCGGCTAATGCCGAGTCTCTCTTACCCTTATGTATAATAAGGGTTTTTTATGTTGCATCTGCTTCCTGATGATAGCCGACAATCCGTTCGACTTCTTTTTTCGACCCTAAAATAACCGGGACGCGTTGATGCAATTCAGATGGTTCAACCTCTAAAATACGTTGACGCCCCGTTGAGGATGCCCCGCCCGCCTGTTCAATAATAAACGACATGGGGTTGGCTTCATACATCAAGCGCAACTTGCCACCTTTATCACGGATTTTTTCATCAATCGGATACATAAAGACACCGCCCCGGCTGATAATACGGTGTACGTCCGCCACCATAGAAGCCACCCAGCGCATATTGAAATCTTTTTCACGCGGACCAGTGGAACCTGCCAGACATTCTTCGATATAACGACGCACAGGTTCTTCCCAATGGCGCATGTTAGACATGTTAATGGCAAATTCTTTGGTTTCTTCCGGCACCTTCATATCCGGGTGCGTCAGAAAAAATTCACCGACGTTACGATCCATTGTAAAGCCATGCACACCATTGCCCGTGGTCAGCACCAGCATGGTTGACGGGCCATAAACTGTATAACCCGCACAAACCTGCTCCGTTCCCGGTTGTAGGAAATCGGCCGCTGTCGGCTGATCAATACCGTCCGGGCAACGCAGGATCGAAAAAATAGACCCGACAGAAACATTAACATCAATATTGGAAGATCCATCCAACGGATCAAATAACAACAGGTAGCGACCGCGGTATTCCGCTGGAACCGTGACGATATCATCTTCTTCTTCCGAAGCCATGCCCGCCAGATGTCCACCGATTGTATTACAGAATTTAAAAAGCTCGTTGGACTGTACATCCAGTTTCTTCTGCACTTCGCCCTGTACGTTTTCCGTCCCCAATGAACCCAGTGCACCGGCCAGTTCCCCGTGATCCACCAAATCAGAGATGGTTTTACAGGCCGTCATGACGTCTGCCAGCAAAAGGGTCAGCACCCCTTCGCCTTGTCGGCGTCGCTGTTCTTCAATAAGAAAATGGGTCAAAGTGGTGCGATAGCCCGACATAACGTCCTCCCGATAAAAAATGTCTGTGGGCGAAATAACAAATTGCCGGGAATTAGGCAACTGTTCAATCCACTCAACAGGCATGCATTATGCACGTTTGTCCTGAAAAAACGATCTTAGAAGCAAACCACACTCATTTTCGCGCAAACCACTGTAAACTTCAGGGCGATGATGGCAGGTCGATTGATTATAAAATTGTGCCCCATGATCCACGCCACCGCCTTTGGGATCATAGGCCCCAAAATAAAGCCGCCGGATACGGGCAAACGAAATGGCTGTTGCACACATCGTACAAGGTTCCAACGTGACATAGAGGTCGCAATCCGGTAAACGGGGTGAACCTGTATAGCGAGCCGCAAGACGCAAAGCCACGATCTCAGCATGGGCTGTGGGATCGTTATCTTCTTCAGTTCGATTGCCCGCACGCGCCAAAACTTCACCGTTTCGGCTATCGACCACAACGGCACCGATGGGGACTTCCCCCCGTAAGGCGGCCTTTTCGGCCTCGATTATCGCTAAATCCATATAGTCCATAGACAGAACTATAATACCATGTTTATACAGAAGCTATGAAAACACCACTAATCGGCATTACTATGGACAGCGAAGCGGGTGGCGAAGGCGCTTATTCCAAGTTCGACTGGTATGCATTGCGTGAAAATTACTGTGGCGCAGTTGCCCAAAGCGGCGGACTGCCCATTCCCCTTCCCCACGAACCGGAATTGGCACAACACTATCTTGACCTCATCGACGGTTTGTTGATTACCGGCGGTGCCTTCGATGTCGACCCGTCCATGTACGGAGCACCCGACATTCATAAAACGGTCGTCACAAAAGGAAAACGCACACAATTTGAATGGGCCATGACCGAAGGGGCCTTAAAACGTGACATGCCGATTTTAGGGATCTGCGGAGGCCAACAATTGCTGCATGTGGTGATGGGCGGTAAATTGATCCAGCATATCCCGGATAGCTATAGCGATTGCCTTGCCCACGAGCAACCCAATCCGCGCAACGAAGCTGGTCACGCTGTACGTATTAAAGCCGGTACCTTATTGCATGATATCGTTGAAAAAGACGAAATGCATGTCAACAGCGCCCACCATCAGGCCGTTGCCGACAAACCCGAAGGCGTTATTATCAACGCCATTGCACCCGACACTGTTCTGGAAGGGATTGAAGCCCCGGAAAAACGGTTCTGTCTGGGCGTGCAGTGGCATCCTGAATTTCATATAGACGAAGGTGACAAAAAAATCTTCGACGCATTTATCGAGGCAGCACGCATATGAGCGACGACAAACTCACGTTAAAAGGCGACCGGATCGCCAAAGTTATGGCCCGCGCAGGCGTTTGTTCGCGCCGCGAAGCCGAACGTATGATCGCTGATGGTCGTGTCAGTGTTGACGGTCAGGTAATCGACAGTCCGGCCTTAAACGTTGATGCTACAAACATCATTACGGTGGACGGCAAAGCCTTGCCGGATAAACAACCACCGCGCCTGTGGCGCTATCACAAAGCGCGCGGCATTATTACCTCACATAACGACCCGGAAGGCCGACCAACCGTTTTTGAACAGCTCCCCAAAGGAACACCCCGCGTGATCTCTATCGGGCGGCTGGATTTCAATACCGAAGGCTTGCTTTTATTAACCAATGACGGGGAACTCGCACGTTATCTGGAAAAACCAGACAATGCCATGGTTCGACGCTATCGTGTGCGCGTACATGGGCGGGTCAATGAAGATGAACTCGCAGCCCTGAAAGAAGGCCCGGTCATTGATGGGATTCAATATGGCCCCGTCGATGCCATGCTCGATATCCAAAAAGGGGCGAACGCCTGGATCAATATTTCCATTCGCGAAGGTAAAAACCGCGAAGTCCGTAAAATCATGGAGTCTTTAGGGCTTGATGTATCCCGCCTGATCCGCACTGATTATGGACCCGTACAGTTAGGGAAGCTACCGCGCGGTGAAATGGAAGAAATCCCGCGCAAAGCACTCAGCGAATGGTTTGCAGGCAAAGTACCGGGTATTGGCAAATCCGGTGGTGAAAAGAAGGAAGGTTTTGCACAAGCCAAACCGAAGCCAGCCTTTAAAGGCCCACGTAAGGGTCCGCAAAAAGATCAGAACGACAAAAAGACAAAAGGCCACAGCAAAGGCCCCAACAAAGGAAAGAAACCAAATGCGGATCGTCGGCGGTAAATTTAAGGGTCGCAAACTCAGTGCCCCGGAAGGATTGGACACACGCCCGACTTCGGACCGGGCGCGTGAGTCCATCTTTAACATTTTAGAACACCAAACATGGGGACGCCGGGCTTTACGCGGGGGACGTGTTCTTGATGTTTTTTGCGGCACAGGCGCCTTGGGATTAGAAGCTTTTTCACGCGGGGCTGCGCATATTACCTTCATGGATCATGCCGAAGCCGCCATGAAATGTTTGCGCACCAATGCCAAAGACATGGGCAGCCGTCACGAGATCAACGCCATGCGTGTTGACGCGACAAGCCCACAAGCCGCACCTGAGCCTTGCACCTTGGTTTTTATGGATGCGCCCTATAAATCAGGTCTCAATGAAACCGCCCTTAAGGCCTTAATTGCCAAAGGATGGATCACAACCGGCACCTTGTGCGTGGTCGAAACATCCAAAAAAGAAAACTGGCAACCCCCTGCTGGATTTGAACAAAACGATGTGCGCAAATACGGTGCAGCCCAAGTCTTTTTCCTGACTTATACGGCCCCCTGAAGCCAAGTCACCAAATCATCCGTTTCGTAATGGACGTAGGGTTCACCCACCCCGTCTTTGCCCCATTTGGTATCGGTCTTGATCCATAAACATTGCATACCAAGGGCCGCGGCCGGTTCCAGATTACGCGCAATATCTTCCACCATAATGGATGTCTGTGGATCAATTTGAAATTTTTCCACAAACAGATCATAGATTTCCGGGTTTGGTTTGGGTTGATAGCCTGCATCCACAATATCAAAGATACCGTCAAAATGTTGCGCGATTCCCAACCGGGCCAAAATCCGTTCGGCATGTCCGGTGGAGGCGTTGGTGAAAATATATTTCTTCCCGGACAACTCGCCCAAAACATCCGACAAAGCCGGTGAGGGCGGAACCATGTCCACATCAATATTATGAACGTAGTCCAAAAACGGTGCCGGATCCATATTGTGATGGGTCATCATACCACGCATGGTTGTTCCATATTCGCGGAAATAACTTTTTTGGATATGGTAAGCTTCGTCTTGATCAATCTTCAGAAACTGCGCCACATATTCACGCATTTTCACATCCACTTGCGCAAAAACATTGGCAGAGGCCGGATAGAGCGTATTATCCAAATCAAAGACCCAAGCTGAAATTTTATCATTCATAATCATATATTAATTTCTGGTTATTTTTCTTCTGACAAACAGTTTCCTTTCATATACCATGCCGTAAAAGATAAGTGCAAAAAATAAAGGTCTACTCCAAATGAGTAACGAGACATCATTAAAACAAGAGCGCGATCGGTTCGTCGCTTTCACCTTTTGTTGGAGTGATATCGTTCTGGAATTAGACCACGATTTTAACATCGTCTTTACAGGCGGGGCCATCTCCGCAATTACCGGTAAAAGTGAAGAAGACCTCATCGGGAAACCGATTACCGATATCATCGCACCAGATGATCATATTCTCTTTCTTCAAGTCGCGTCTGCCACCGATGAAGCCAATCGTATTGAATCCATTAGCATTCGCCTGCAAGGCCGCAGCCGACCAACCCCGCCGATCCAGATGATGGGATACCGGATCAAAGATCTAAGAAACCATCTGTTCATCGGCTTACGTCTGGGCGATAAGTTCGGCAAAACCAGTGACCTGAAAAAAGACGGTGCGAGTGGTCTCTACGATGAAAAATCATTCCTGAAAGCCGCACAGGCCACTATTCAGAAAAATACAGCAAAAGGCGAACATGTCGAATTGACCATGCTGGATATGGATCAATTACAAGCCCTTGCCAATAGCTTGGGCAACGAAGATGCCAACCACCTAATGAATTCCGTCGGCAGTTACTTGCGATCCAATTCACTGGGCAGTGACAGTGCAGGACGCATCGGTGACAACCAGTTCGGTCTGGTCCATTCCGGTGATTTAAAAGTCGATGAGTTACAAAATAAACTTTCCGAAATGGCTGCAAATGCCAGTGGCAGCGATGTTAAACTGGATATCAAGGCCGCCACACTTGAAGTAGATGGACAGAATATTTCCGAGGAAGACCTCGCCAACGGCTTAGCCTATACCATCAATCGTTTCAAGAACGCCCGGGGTAAAGATTTCTCCATGGAAACCTTGACCCGCAATATGAGCGACTTGGTCAACGAGGCCCACGAAAAAATTGCAACGTTTAAGCATGTGGTTGCCGAACGAGAATTTTTTATCGCTTTCCAGCCCATTATTGGAACCCGCAGCGGGAAAATTCATCATTACGAATGTTTGGCACGTTTTCGCGGGGATCAAGCAGGGAAATCCCCTTACGAATATATTATTTTTGCAGAAGAAACCGGCCTGATCCCCGAATTCGATTATGTGATGGCCCAAGCAGCCCTGCAATGGCTCGGTCAACAACCAAAGGGGAAAGAATATTCTCTCGCCGTCAACGTGTCCGGTTATTCGGTTGGGGATCGTGGCTATATTAAAAACCTGATGACCTTGCTGAAAAATAATGCATGGGCACGCGGTAACCTGATGTTTGAGATCACCGAAAGTTCCCGCCTTGAAAACTTGCAGGAAGCCAACCTCTTTATCCAAAACTTGCGTAAAATGGGCTATAAAGTCTGTCTTGACGATTTTGGAGCCGGGGCGGCAAGTTTCCAATATCTTTCCACCTTGGATGTCGATATTGTCAAACTGGATGGGTCTGCCATTCGTAACGCGCGCCAAGCTCCGAAAGGACGATCTTTCCTCATTGCACTTGGCAATCTCTGTCGTGATCTAAAAGTCGAAACCATTGCTGAAATGATTGACGATGCCGAAGGCCTCACCTTCGTGCGCGAGTGCGGAATCTCTCATGTTCAAGGCTACCTGTTTGGCAAACCATCGCCCAACATCAAAGACTTTGACCCGCTGCCACAGTTGGAACTTTTTAACAAAAAAGCCATGTCCAATAATGCGGCCACCATGTCGGTGATGACTCGGATTTAACCTTCCATAAAAAAAGGTGCCTGAAACATTACAGGCACCTCAGACTGCTGACAAAGTGTTTTTCGTAAATAATTGACCAAAACCGTCATCCCGCACTTGATGCGGGATCCATTTAAAATCAACGGGTTAAATATCGCTCATTGGATGAAGATGGATCCCCGATCGGGGTCGGGGATGACAGCTTAGGGCTTTGTCAATAACCTGAGGTGCCTGAAACACCTCAGACACCTTTTTTTAAAAATCTATATTTGACTTATACGGCTTCGCGAACTTCCAATACTTCCGGGACATAATAACGCAGCATGTTTTCAATGCCGTGTTTCAATGTCGCACTGGAACTGGGACAGCCTGAACAAGCGCCCATCATCGTCAAGTAAACAATACCTTCTTCGAATTTATGAAAAATGATATCGCCACCGTCTTGTGCAACAGCCGGGCGAACACGTGTTTCGAGCAATTCTTTAATCTGTGTGACAATCTCATCATCATCACCCGTTTGTTCTGCCGTATTGTCACCATCTTGTACAATCGCTTCACCGGAGCTGAAATGATTCATCAACGCTTCCAAAATCATCGGCTTTAACACTTGCCAGTCTTTGTCTTCCTGCTTGGTTACTGTAATGAAGTCAGACCCCAAAAAGATGCTGTCCACACCATCAACACCGAAAAGACGCTGTGCCAACGGCGAACGGGCTGCGGCATCCTTGTCATTAAAATTTGCTGTGCCTTGCGCCATAACTGTTTGTTCAGGAATGAATTTTAACGTTGATGGGTTCGGCGTGGCTTCGGTTTGAATGAACATGGTGAAAATACCTTTCCAGTAGATACATTTTTCTTGTCCCTTAAATGGTCCGATTTTGCCAAAAGGTCAAGAGTTAAAAACCCAGTAATTTTGTCGGATATTATATTTGATCAGGTAATTCGGTCAATATCTTCATCAGAAAGTGTTCCCGGAACCACCGTAATCGGGACAGGCAACCCACCAACCATATCCCCTGTCAGCGATGAAACCAGCGGTCCCGGCCCATCCGCAGAATCAGCAGCAGCCAAAACCAGCAATGAAATACTGGGTTCTTCTTTTAACAGTTTCATCAATTCGGTCTGACGTTCACCTTCGCGAATATAAACAACCGGCATTTCACCGGTTAATTCCTGCACAATCTTTGAGAACCCGCCGATCGCGCCTTCGGCTGCCTCGCGGGCTTCTTCAGCCATTAAGGTACCAACAAACATCCAATGTTGAAATTCCGTTGGTTCAATCACGTATAACAACGCGACCCGTCCGCCGGAATGTTCCGCCCTTTTTGCTGCGAATCTCAGGGCCACGTGGACCTCTTCGCTGTTATCAACAACGACTAAAAAGACCCGTTCGCGTATTTCTCTACTTTCTACCATGATCGTATGGTGCCCTGCTTTTACGCTTACTTCAACAAGATATTCGCAACCTCTTTTAATTGAGTACGGGCACGCAATAGGTAAAAGCCTTGTGATGTCAGGTGGCTGGGGCGCCAAAAGCTATCCGGGTCGCCATTAATAACGACAAGAGGCTGAGCACTGGCTGCAATTTTCAAAGACTGTAACATCTGATCCCATGCCTTTATCACATCCTTTTCACCTATGACATCTTTGAAGTCTGTACGCATAGCTTCCAGCAACAGGTAATAGGCATAAAGCCGTCCCTTATTGCGATAATAAATATCGTCTGCATGAAAATCGATGATAGAGCCGGAATTCTCCAGAATATAGGTATCAATCACGGCGGACCCGGACCCCAAGTCGGCCGCGATCCGTTCCAGCGTCGTTTGCAAATTATCCGCCCGCGTATCAAACGTAGCTTCGCCCCGCGCCAATCGATCATTATAGGAAATCAAGCTGCGTCTTGCCGCCCGATATTGTGAATCAGATGGTGCCGTCGGAGCCAATGAGACACTGAAATCCCACACCCAAACATCCCCGGCATATTTCAACAGACCAGCCGCTTTATCCAAGTCGCTATCCACTTCAGATGATCCCCGTGTCCGTCCGATCTGGTCGCTCATTTCAATGGCAAAACGTGACAAGGCATAAACAATCCCTTGCTGAAAATTCGGCATATTGTCCAAAGCCGCCCCTGGCAAGAACCAAGGATCATTCGCCACCCACGGATGAATGTCGGTTTCACGTTGGATCAATCGTGCCGCAATCGCCACACTGCGGCTTTGTCCCGGTTGCACATCCACATCCAACGGGATTTGATCATCTATTTTATGAACGACCATCATCCCTACCGGGTAATAGAGCAAGGCAAACACAAGCAGAAGAGACAACACGCGCAATCCAAGCTTCATCTTATTCGTAGCCCCCGCACCTTGTGAAAAGGAGAAAATAGCAAACTTCTGGCGTAACCAGAGTGGTAAACGATCAATCATATGTCTCTTCCAATATTTCCCGGCTTTTATATTACATAGTCTTACAGGTTAATTATGTGCAAGGGGGAAGATTTCCTATATAATGACAACAAAACTAAAAATAGAGTAAAAATAAACGCCCTATCCTTTTATGGTCGAGAATGCAGATGTCACTGGGAATCCGTGGAAAACTTATTTCCATCTTTTTAATTATTAAAATCATCCCCTTAGTCCTCCTTGGCAGTGTCGCATGGGAAGCGATTCAGTCTTTTGGAAAATCTGCGATTGAGCAAAGCCAATCCATTAGTGCAGAAATGCGTAAAACGGTGGAAGGCGCCGGTGAACTTGCCGTTGCCGATACCGTACGTGCTCTTGATATCAAAGCACGCGAAGCCATCGAACGCTTGACCACAGATACAGCCCTGAATGTGGCCCGTTTTCTATATGATAGGGACAGTGAAGTTCTTTTTGCCGCAAACCTAAGCCCAGATGAAAGCACTTATCGTGAGTTTCTCAACAACCGCACACGATATCTGACCACACATGAGCCTTGGATACTAGACCCTGAGACAGATAGCTGGCGCCCGGCAACCCCCGACAATAATGAAAAAGCGACCCGTACAGCCAAGATTAAAAAGAACGCGAAGGATTTTCACTCTCGCACCTCCAATGGCCCGCGCTGGACACAACGCACACCTCTTTATCTTGAAATGACCTTTATCGGTTTGGATGGTCAGGAAATTGTCAAAGTCACAAACGGTGATTTCCTGAATACAAACAAAACAAATGTGTCCAACCGCCAAAACACATTTTTAAAAGCAGAAACATACTTTAACAAGCTGACAGAACTAAAAGCAGGTGACATATACGTTTCCGACGTAATCGGTGCTTATGTTCCGTCCAAAGTCATCGGCCCCTATACCAAAGCCAGCACAAAAAAAGCCGGCATTCCATTTGAGCCGGAAACATCGGCTTACGCTGGCAAGGAAAATCCACTGGGTAAACGGTTTCGCGCAATTGTACGCTGGGTAACCCCTGTTATGCGCGATGGCCGCAAGGTCGGGTATGTCAGCCTAGCTCTTGATCATGCGCATATTATGGAATTTACCGACCATATCGTGCCAACGGAAGAACGCTATAGCGATATCTCAGATGCATCCAGCGGTAACTATGCCTTCATGTGGGATCATAAAGGACGCAATATTTCCCACCCCCGTGATTATTTTATTGTGGGATATGACCCGGAAACCGGCGAACAGACTGTCCCGTGGCTCTCTCAAGATTTGTATAACGACTGGCAAGCCAGCGGAAAATCATTTGCAGACTTCAAAAAAGCAGCCCCTCAGTTTTATAAACCAGGAGAAAGCCGTCCTTCCCTTGATCTTATCAAGCAAGGTAAGATCAGTCTGGATTGCCGTTACCTAAATTTCGCCCCACAATGTGCCGGTTGGTGGAATTTAACGGAAGAAGGCGGTTCCGGCTCTTTTGTTATTTTCTGGAGCAAGCTTTGGAAACTCACCACTGCCGCCGCAATACCCTATTACACGGGACAATACGGCGACACAAAACGCGGCTTTGGGTTCGTCACAATCGGGGCAAACGTGGATGAATTCCACCGTGCTGCCAACGAAACAAAAGCCTCCCTTGATAAACTGATTGATGCGCAGGACACCAAAACACGCGTACAGGAAAAACGACTGCTGGACCATTTGCGCGACTCGATTGCGCAGACAGCAACTGAACTGACTGTATATACTGCAATTATGGTCATCATCGTAATTATTATCGCCATTTGGATGGCGAGTGTCTTAAGTGCGCGCATTACAAAACTAATTGGATCATTGCGTAAAATCCAAGACGGTAATCTCAGTGTGCGGGCAACAGTTGACAGTCGCGATGAGATGGGAGAACTCGCAAACTCCGTCAATAATATGACGGAAAGCCTGCAAGAATTACTTGAAGAAAACAAACTGGCTTTGGAACGTGCAGAAATGTCCAATAAAGCCAAGTCCGATTTCCTCGCCAATATGAGCCACGAGTTGCGCACTCCGTTGAATGCGATTATCGGTTTTTCCGATGTGATGAAAAATGAAATGTATGGCCCAATTCAACCGGTCACTTACGCCCATTATGCCGATGACATCCATAATTCCGGTCAGCATCTTCTAACGTTAATCAACGATGTATTGGATGTCGCCCGGATCGGATCTGGTGAATTTGATATCAATGAAGCTGAGTTTGACCTACCGCAGACCCTTGAAGACTCGCTACGTATGCTTCATCCGATTATCGAACAAAAAAGCTTAAAAATAAATTTTGATAATACTCGTCTACCTCTTATTTACGGTGATGAACGTCGGATCAAACAAGTTCTTTTAAATGTTTTGAGCAATGCGGCTAAATTCACCCATGAATCCGGACAAATTTCTATTTCAAGCGCCATAAATAATCTTGGTGACATTGAAATTCGCATAAAAGATAGCGGAATTGGCATGAACCAAGAAGAAATAAAGATCGCCTTGACACCTTTTGCTCAAGTTCAATCTTCCTTAGCCCGTCAATACGAAGGCACAGGTCTTGGCCTGCCGCTGGCCCATAATCTGCTTGAAATGCATAACGGCACATTGAATATTGAAAGTGAACCCGGTATCGGAACAGAAGTCATCATCACCTTACCCAAGGACCGTATCCGTACATAAAAAAGCCACCTGACTTAAACTGAGCCAAGTGGCTTTATTCTCTTAATCTCAAAAAAACGGCTTTGGTATTATGGGTCGCGGCTGAGACCTGCCGCCTCAAGGTTGGTGACATAATTGTCCCAAACCTCGTTCATATTCTCGCCCAACTCGTATAGATAACTCCATGTATAAATGCCGCTATCGTGTAAATCATCAAAGGTCAGTTTGACGGCGTAATTGCCGACAGGTTCCGCACCGATAATGCCGACATGACGGCGACCGGGGATAATCTTTTTTTCTGCCGGGCTATGGCCTTGTACTTCGGCAGACGGGCTTTCCACGCGCAAAAGCTCGGCAGGTAATTCAAAAGACTCCCCATTGGCAAATGATACGACCAAGAGCTTTTCTTCCTTGCGGATGCGCAGTTCCGTTACCGCAGGTGTGCCGTTATCTTCGCTCGACATCAGGATGCCTCATCAAGCTGGCGGGCTTCTTCGGCCAACATAATCGGAATCCCTTCACGGATCGGAAACGCCAACTGGGCTTGGTCGCTGATCAGTTCCTGTGCATCTGCATCATAGCGCAACGGACCTTTGGTAATCGGACAGACCAGAACTTCCAACAATTTAGGATCAACAGCAGGATTCGACATTTTCTTTTACCTTTTATGAGTTAGGCATGACCAGACGACCCGTCCTCGTTGGACAAAGCCGCCATCGACATCATTGTAATGAGGGTTTCAGCACGTTCCGTCAAGCTTACAGCTTCCAACAGGGCCTGTTTTTCACGTGCTTCGAACGGTCCGAGCATCGACAAGGCATTGACCAGATCTTCATCCGGTGCCTGTTCCAGCGCATCCCAGTTAACATCCAGCATTTCCGTACCGCCGGCCCCGTCGCTAATATCCAGAAAATGGCGCAAGCCCATCAGCAATGCATCCCGATCCACAGGTGCCTGATTTTCCGATAAATCGATTCCATAAGGGGCATAGTCAGCCTTAGCACGACGATAACCGCGTTCAATATCCAGTTCTTCCACCACCTTAAAACGGCTAATCCCCGCAAGGGTTACCAGAAAACGGCTGTCTTCCAATTCCCGAAATTCAACAATACGCCCCATACAACCGACCGTATAAAGGTCGGTTGCATCCGGCACCGGATCGGGCACGTCATAACAAGGCTGGATCATGCCGATGGCCCGTCCCAGTCCCAGTGCATCTTCCACCATTGTCAAATAACGTGGCTCAAATATATTAAGCGGCAGCTGTCCACGCGGCAGCAACAAAGCACCATTGAGGGGGAAAAGCGGCAGGATTTCAGGTAAGATAGGACCCATTAGAACAACACTGTGGTTAGTTTTTTACGTATCTTAATAACCGTCGGATCGCTCAAGCCTACAGCCTCGAATATTTTTAACATCTGTAAACGCGCGGCATCCTCATTCCACGTACGATCTTTTCTGACGATTTCAAGAAGCTGCAACAAACCTTCTTCGGTCTGGCCTGCCCCATAAAGCGCCATCCCCAAATCAAAACGTGCCTGATGATCATTAGGATCTGCCGCCAATTTGGCTTCCAGTTCGCTGGTATCCACGTCCGCGGCACCGGCTAAATCAATCATCGCAATTGCCGAGGCGATATGTTCATTCTTTTTCAATTCATCGGGCAGATTGTCCGCAATTTGGCGGGCACTATCAACATTGCCCAGTGCCACATGGGTCCGCATCACACCGGCGCAAGCTTCCGGGTTGGAACGGTCATGCTCCAAAATCTGTACATACACTTCTTGCGCGTTTGCGGCTTCACCTGCATCCAGCAATTCCTTGGCATGAGCCAGTGCTTGTGCAATCGGTGAACCACCACCATCAATTTGTTTTTCAATGAATTTACGTAATTCACTTTCCGGCAAGGCCCCTTGGAAAGCATCCACCGGACGACCACCCTTAAAGCAAAAAACCGTCGGAACAGACTGCACACGCATTTGCATGGCAATGTCTTGGGCTTCCTGTGCGTTGACCTTTACCAGCTTGATCGCCCCGTTCATGGAACGCACAAGGCTTTCCAGCACCGGCTTCAGGGTTTCACACGGCTGACAGTCCGGTCCCCAGAAATCAACCAGCACCGGCACGTCCTGCGACGCCTCGACCACATCGGCCATAAAAGTTTCGGTCGTGGTATCTTTAATCAAATCATTCGCACCGATCGGTGCATTTGCATCAACAATCATGTTTATCACTCTGTTCGTTCGCTATCCAGCATAGGCCATGCCCGCAAGGAATACTATATCTGATAGGCTTTTAGCCTTTCAAAGACATATAAGTCAAAGGTCGACTTCCTGAAAGGGGTGCCCGCAATGTTCAATAAAACGTCGGAAGTCCTGCGTCTTTAGCGTTGTTGTCATTTCATTGTTCAAAGGATGATAATTTAGCAAATCATGCGCCATCATGTGCGAATCAAGAATCAAGGTTACACGTTTTTCTGGATCATTGATCAAAGCAAACGGCGTTACCGATCCGGGCTGTACACCCAAAACATCCATCAATAAATCTGGTTTAGCGAATGACAAATGTGCCGAACCGATTTTTTTCTTTAATTCTTTTAAATCGATTTGGGCGTTATGTCGGGCCACAACAAGCCACAATGCCTGTTTTTTATCTTTTAAAAATAGATTTTTGCAATGTGCGCCAGGTAAATCACTTCGCCACGCCTGACTTTGCGCCACTGTATTGAGTGCCTGATGATGATAGGTTTGGATTTCAATTTTCAAACTCTGTAAGCAATCAAACAAATCTTGAGGTGTTTTAGCCATCATTTCGTCCGTTATATTGAGCCTGCTTTTCCACATTTATTTTCAAAAGAATGAAAGCACCAGCATGACAATTTCTTCACAAGAATCAACATTCACAAAATTATTTCACTTTCTTGAATTTTTTAGCTTGCAATGTCCTCAGCTTTTAATATTATGCGCCCCGCTTCCGGCGGTACTGTTCGCAGTGCCAAACCCTCCGGAAATTTTGGAAGATTAAGCGGGCGTAGCTCAGGGGTAGAGCGAAACCTTGCCAAGGTTTAGGTCGAGAGTTCGAATCTCTTCGCCCGCTCCATCTTCTAAAAATAAGTAGCATAAGGTGTTATGCGGGCGTAGCTCAGGGGTAGAGCGAAACCTTGCCAAGGTTTAGGTCGAGAGTTCGAATCTCTTCGCCCGCTCCATCTTATAACTTTAAAAAAGCTGCCGATCTCTTTGATCAGGCGGCTTTTTTTATGCTCGCTTTTTTTCAATCACATGATGAGCCAGTAAGCCAACAACAAGGCCCCAAAACGGTGCTCCAATTGTTAGAAACTGTGCGCCTGACGCGGTAATCACAAAACACAAAATGGCAGAATCACGCGTTGAGGCTTCACCTAAAGACGCAGACAAGCTGTTGGCAATCGTCCCCAATAACGCCAATCCTGCAATCGTCGCAATCATCGGTGCGGGGAAGGCCGCAAACAGTCCGGCAACACTGACCCCGACAATACCAGCCAGTATATAAAAAAGACCTGCCCAAACTGCTGCCCAGTACCGGCGCGTTGGGTCTTTATCCACATCTTCACCCATGCACAAGGCTGCCGTTATTGCCGCCAGATTAAAGGCATATCCGCCAAAGGGCGCAAAGATTAATCCCATCCCCCCGGACCAACCGATTAAGGGGGATGCAGGAATGTGATAATTATGGGCGCGCAACACCGCCAATCCCGGCAAGTTTTGCGATGCCATCGTCACGATAAACAACGGTAATCCCACACCGATCCATGTACTGAGATCAAATGACGGCATGGTGAAAACAGGAATTGTCCATCGCACATCCAAATCAGATAAAATCACATCCTGCTGAAGAACGGCAACAATCACCCCAACCGCAAAGGTGAGTGGAATCGTATATCGGCTGGCCCGCCATTTCCCCAATAAATAGGTCGCGACCATTGCACCGACCAATAATTGTGACTGGGCAAAGGCCGGAAAAATCGACAAACCAAAGCGTAACAAGACACCCGCCAGCATAGCCGTTGCCAAACTGGTGGGGATGAAAGCCATCAGACGATCCACCCATCCGGTCATCCCACATAGGGTAATTAGAGCCGATGAAAACAAGAAAGCACCAACAGCATGAGACGGGTCCACACCGGGTAAACTGGTGATTAACAAGGCCGCACCGGGTGTAGACCAGGCAATCATCACCGGTGTTTTGTAATAGATCGATAGCCCGATCCCACTGATGCCCATCCCCAGCCCCAAGGCCCACATCCATGATCCGGCCTCTAGCGGCCCTGCCCCACCAGCACGCGCGGCTTCAAAAACAAGGGCGGCTGCACTGGTATAGCCGATTAAAACAGCAACAAAACCCGCCGTGATATGAGAGAACGAGAAAGGAAAGCGCATGATAAGGACTTTACAAAAATCAACAATGTACGTTATAACGTACGAGACTATATCATTTGTATGTTATAACGCACAAGCCCCAATTCAACGAGGCCCTTTTCCATGTTTGATCCCAAAGACCATCTTGCCACAACGCTGAAATTGACGCGTCAAACTCAAGGCTTGAGTCTGGATAAAACAGCAGAAAAAACCGGGGTCAGCAAAGCCATGCTTGGTCAGATCGAACGCGGCGAATCCAGCCCGACAGTCGCAACCTTATGGAAAATCGCAACCGGGCTTGGTGTCTCCCTCAGCACATTTATTGAACCTGTTCCTGAAACGAAAACCCAAACCATTATCCGCAGCGCCGATAACATTCGACAACATCCCGGTGAAGACGGGTTGATGATCGCGCCGCTTTTTCCTTTTGAACAGGCCTTTGGTTTTGAATTTCTCGAACTGACATTTTTACCCGGTTATGAACGTATATCAGAGGCACACGAACCCGGCGTTATGGAAATTGTCAGTATTATAACCGGGCAATTGGATATTTTAAGCGACGGACAATGGCATCACCTTAAACAGGGACAATCCATTCGTTTCGCCGGGGACCGTACACACGGATACCGCAACCCAACAAAGACAAAAGCCGTTGTTCATACCCTGATCCATTACCCGCATCGGACCTGATCACGCAGCTTTTCGGGGCATTTTCTTACAGAAGTCCGTATGACACAATTCGTGCGCAACTTCAGATGCAGGCATAGGGCGGGCAATGACATAGCCTTGAATTTCATCGGCACCAAACAATTCAGCCAATTCAAGCTGGTCCTGGTCTTCAACCCCTTCACAGACGACTTTCAAGCCAAGACTATGTCCCAAGGTAATAATGGCACGCAGCAAAATGCAGGCATCCAAATCCCCCGGTACATCATTGAAAAAGCTTTTGTCAATTTTGATGGTTCTCGCCTTAAATTTACGCAAGGCAAATAAAGCAGAATGCCCTGTACCAAAATCATCCACCGCAATATGAAACCCGGCTTCCACCAGTTTTTCCAAAACCTGCACACAATCCGCAGACAGAAACAATCCTTCCGTCACTTCCAGTTCGATATCGGATGTCTGCAAACCATATCGCACTAACAGGTCTTGTAATTCATTCAATAAAACAGGCCGACATTGAACCGGTGATAAATTGACCGATACGCAAATCGGTCGTCCTTGCGCTTTCCAGCTTGCGGCTTGGCGGCAGCTTTCTTCCAAAACCCAACGGCCCAAATTGACGATTGCACCGCTTTTTTCCAACGCCGGAATAAACAGGTCTGGCCCCACCACTCCATACTGTGGATCATGCCAGCGAACTAACGCTTCCACCGACGAAATGCACTGGCGATATAAATCAAAGCGTGGCTGATAAAGGAGAAAGAATTCCCCTTTATCAATCGCCGCCTGGACGCCGGATACATCAAAACAAAGTGATGCATGAGGCATATTCATCCCCTCACGCGTAACGGTCATAAAGAACGTAAAGTTCACCTTCTTCACGTTCTAGACGTTTTTCCAATAAGGAAATGATATTGTTGGTTTCCGTAATGAAATCAGCAGGATTTTTAGAGATCGCAAGCGGACCCGGCCATTTTTGACGATAGGCGTGAAAAAGATCACCCAGTCCACCCATTTCTTCCTGAAACTTCCGTGCGGTTGAACTGAGAGCTGCGTTGTCATTTGCAATGGCACGCGGATAAAACGCGCGATCTTCCAAGGCAAGATGTGTGCTGAACTTGCCAAATAACTGGCGGATATGAACCGTGATATTTTCCGGTTGCTGCGTGACTGCATCTAAATCAAGTCCATGTTTAATATCTGATAAAATTACTCGGATTTGTGCATGGTGAGATCTGTAGTTTTCCGTTTTTTTCATTATACGTAACCTTTTAGTCTAATAGAGCATTGATAAAATCCCCTCTTTAATCCTGAGTAAAATAATCAGGTATTTATTTTTGTCAAGCACCCGAAAAGAAATTAAGGCAAAAAAAACGGCCATCTTTTCTAAAAAAGACAGCCATTTTATATTGTATGCTAGAGGCGCGTTTAGCCAAGGCCAACGAGCGTCACCGTCATATCAAGATTTTCACCCGCCAAGGGATGATTGGCATCGACACGGACAATCGTTTCCGTCACCTCGTGGATCATCGCCACGCTGATATTGCCATTCGGGTCCTGCATCTGCATGGACATGCCGGGTTCCAGCGCATCTTCACTTTCGATCTGATTGCGCGGTATTTCCATCATCAAATTCGGATCGGGCAGACCAAAAGCGTCTTCGGCACTTAAATGTTTTTTGTATGGTGTATCTGCATTTAATTCAGCCAACGCATCATCAATCGGTTTAAATCCTGTTTGCTGACCGATCACCATTTCAAGCGGCTCACCCGGAGGTGATGCGGGAACGACCGTTCCATCCTGCATGGTGAATGTAACTTCGATTTTGACTTTTTGGCCTTGCTCTAACTGTGCCATGAAGGGCTCCTGCTTTTTTCGTATAAAGACATTGGCGTCTTTAGATGAAGCCCGGAAGTATGATCCACGCCACAAAAATTAACCAACGCCCCAGCTTAGCGAAATGACATGGCAACACAACCCCTGCACTTAAATAGTTTCTAAAACTTGACAGGAACGCTCAATTTTTCCATTGTCTCGCCAAATCTCTCTCAAGTTCTCATAAAAAGGCAAAACAGATGGTGAAAGCACAATTGGAATCCGTAATTGAAAACGCGTTTGAAAACCGTGACAGCATCAATTACGACACAAAAGGCGAAATTCGCGACGCTGTTGAGACAACACTCAACATGTTGGACTGCGGCGAATTACGCGTTGCTGAAAAACAAGGTTCCGATTGGATCGTCAACCAGTGGGCCAAAAAGGCTGTTTTGCTGTCTTTCCGCTTGAATGACATGGAAACAATCGCAGGTGCCCCCGGTGTCAACGCCAACTGGTGGGACAAAGTACCCAGCAAGTTTGAAGGTTGGGGTGAAGCAGAATTTCGCAAAGCGGCCTTTCGCGCTGTTCCGGGCTGTGTGGTTCGCCGTTCTGCCTACGTCGCACCGAATGCCGTTTTAATGCCGTCCTTCCTGAACCTCGGCGCATATGTGGATGAAGGCGCCATGATCGATACATGGGCAACGGTTGGTTCATGTGCACAAATTGGTAAGAACGTTCACATTTCCGGCGGTGCAGGCATCGGCGGCGTGTTGGAGCCCCTGCAAGCTGGTCCGGTTATCATCGAAGACAATTGCTTCATCGGTGCGCGTTCCGAAGTTGCTGAAGGCGTCATCGTCGAAGAAGGTTCCGTTATTTCTATGGGTGTGTTCCTTGGTCAATCAACAAAGATCGTTGATCGTGAAACAGGTGATGTCACCTATGGTCGCGTTCCGGCTTATTCCGTGGTGGTACCGGGCACTTTGCCGGGCAAAGCGCTGCCTAATGGTCAACCGGGTCCAAACCTCGCCTGTGCCGTTATTGTGAAACGTGTGGACAAAAAAACACGTTCGAAAACATCTGTAAACGAACTGCTGCGCGACTAAGCACACGCATCCTGTTCAAAAAGACAGTTTTTATCGGCTCCACCTTGTTTTAAGTGTGGGGCCGATATACGTTTATAAAACATCTATTTTTCAAGAATTGAGCCTTCCCATGATCGAGACCGTTTCCTTTGCCCAAGACCTGATCCGCTGCCCCAGCGTTACCCCCAAGGACGAAGGCGTCTTCGATCTGTTACAAACCACACTAGAAGGCATGGGTTTCACCTGCCATCGCCTGCCTTTTCAAGAAGAAGGGACAGAACGAGTAGAGAATCTTTATGCCCGTTTCGGCACACAAGCCCCCAATTTCTGTTTTGCCGGGCATCTCGATGTGGTGCCAGTAGGTGATAAAAACGGTTGGACTTTCGATCCGTTCGGTGCAGAAATCCACGAGGGCCGCCTTTATGGACGCGGGGCCGCCGACATGAAAGGCGCGGTTGCCGCCTTTGTTGAAGCTGCCCAAAATTTCATTCAGGCACAAGGTGATCATTTTAAAGGATCCATTTCATTCCTGATTACCGGGGATGAAGAAGGACCCGCCATTAACGGGACGAAAAAAGTCCTGGAATGGATGGAAGAACAAGGCGAAGTCATGGATCATTGCCTTGTCGGTGAACCCACCAACCCGCAATGCATGGGCGAAATGATGAAAGTGGGCCGTCGTGGATCCATCAATTCCATTCTGACGGTTCATGGCACACAAGGCCATGTTGCCTACCCGCACCGCGCCGACAACCCCTTGCCCCGTCTGGTCAAAATGCTGGAGGCGTTGATCGCTGACCCACTGGATAACGGCAACGAATTTTTTGACCCATCCAGCCTGTCACTGACGACCATTGATTGCGGCAACGAAGTTGAAAACGTTATCCCCGGCGAAGTAACCGCCAAATTCAATATCCGCTACAACAATATCCATACCGGTGCGTCACTGGAAAAATGGATTCGCGAAACGCTGGACAAAGTCGATACCAACTACAGCTTAAAGACTCGCATTTCCGGGGAAAGTTTTATGAGTGATCAAGACATCCTCACCGATTTGATCGAAAAAGCGACCCAAAAAGTCACCGGGGTTCAACCCGAACGATCCACCAGTGGCGGCACGTCCGATGCGCGTTTTATCACCCATTCCTGCACCGTGGCTGAATTTGGTCTGGTCGGCCAAACCATGCATAAAGTTGACGAAAATGTTCTGGTGGAAGATTTACAAAGCCTGACCAAAATCTACCAGACCATTCTCACCGATTATTTTAACGAGGTTTCATGATCGATCTGCGCACCCTTTTTTATGGATTGGCCGGGGCCGGACGCTTAGTCCGTCTGGATATCAGCGGCGCGCATATGATGGTTGGCGGAGTACGGGGGTTTTGGTCCTCGCTTTACTGGGGGGCTGCCCTTGTCGCACCGCTTTATTTATTGCTGATTGCCATCCGGTTTGATCCGCAAAGATTTGACGGTGTGCGCTATCTTGTTGCCCATACAGAAATGTATATTCTGGCGTGGCTGGCTTTTCCCATATTGATGGAACGCATTTGTACCTTTATTGATCGGCCGGGAAATTACCTGCCCTTTATCATCGCCTATAACTGGCTAAGTTGCCTGTACAACATGATGTATCTGTTAATCGGCCTTGCCCAAGCCAGCGGCATGATCGGCTGGGAAGCGGCCTCTTCCCTATCTGTTGGATTTCTTTTTGCGAGTTTGATCTGGATCGGGCATTTGGCAAGAAAAATCCTGTACATCCCGCTAAGCGCCGCAGTCGGGATCGTCGTACTGGAACTTTTTCTCGGTATCATCATCAGCATGATGACATCTTTAATCATTATTTCCGGTGGTTTACAAAACGCAGGATAAGACCGCCCCCCTCCAACACAGATTTATTCCGGCCAGTGGACAATATAGTCTTCCAGATCCCCATCGACTTTATCTTCGGAGATAAATTTACCAACCACGGACTTACCGGCCTTAACCGCACTTTGCGGATCACCCGTGTTTAATGGATGCCAGTCCGGTAAATCTTTGCCATCACGCAACAAACGGTACGCGCAGGTGGACGGGAGCCAGTGCAGATTATCCAGATTTTGTGGCAAAAGCTCCACACAGTCAGGGACCAGAAAGGTGCGCATTTGATACTGGCTGCATCGGCAAGTATCAATATCCATCAATCGACATGCCACATTGGTATAGCAAACTTCGCCTGTGTCCTCGTCTTCCAGCTTGTGCAAACAACATTTACCACAGCTATCACACAGGGATTCCCACTCATCCAAAGACATTTCAGAGAGTTTTTTTGTTTTCCAGAAGGGTTGTTCGCTCATTTATCGTCTCAAATTTATAAGAAAAAGGGCGTTCGCATAAATGCGACGCCCCCGTCCTTTATCATAGTCTATATATGAAGAAAATTTACTTCTTCAATTCTTTATCATGCTGACGGATAAATTCCGCCACCATCGGTTTAATCTCGGTACGCCAGCGACGTCCGTTGAAAATACCGTAATGACCCACATTAGGGTGCAACGTGTGTTTCTTCATCTCACCCGGAATATTGGTACAGATGGTCTGTGCGGCCTCCGTCTGGCCATTTCCGGTGATATCGTCCTTTTCCCCTTCAAGGGTGAAAAGAGCAGTTTTCTTAATGGCAGACGGATGAACCTTACGGTCACGCCAGTTCATGTCATCTAACGGCAAGGCATGATCCATAAACACCGTTTTCAGTGTCTGCAAATAAAATTCGGCAGGCAAATCCATAACAGACAGATATTCGTCATAAAACGAATGATGCTGATCCGCCGAATCGCCATCGCCTTCAATCAAATGATTGTACAGGTCCAAATGAGCCCCGACATGACGATCCAAATTCATGGACATAAAGCCGGTCAATTGCATAAAGCCCGGATACACATTGCGCATAAAGCCCGGATAGTTGACCGGAACCTGTGCAATAACGCTTTTTTCAAACCATTCGATATCTTTTTCTTCCGCCAGTTTATTAACTTCTGTCGGATTAACACGCGTATCAATCGGCCCGCCCATTAATGTCATGGAAGACGGCACACAATAATCATCATCTTCGGACATCAGGGAAACCGCAGCCAAAACCGGAACAGACGGCTGACAGACGGCAATCACATGGGTGTTCGGCCCCAGATGATGCAGGAAATACATAATATATTCGATGAAATCATCCAGATTGAAATTGCCATGTGACGTACAGACATCACGTGCGTTGATCCAATCGGTGATATAAACATCATGATCAGGCAGCAAAGCTTCGACTGTACCGCGCAACAAAGTCGCATAATGACCCGACATCGGGGCCACAAGCAGCACACGGGGATCATTTCGTTTTGCGTCGCGTTTAAAATGAAGTAATTCGCAAAACGGTTTATGGAGAACAACTTCTTCCTCAACCGTGACTTCTTCGCCATCGATTATGGTTTTGTGTAAGCCAAACTCCGGTTTGATATAACGTCGTGTTACACGCTCAAACAAATGGCAGCTTGCGGCAATCGCGCGCCCCATCGGCGTATAAGACACAGGCATAAAAGGAGAACGAAAGACTTCTTCCATCTTTTCTGCTGCATGGCGAAACGGCGACCAGACAGAATGTTGGAATTCATAGAACTGATATAGCATTCGACCTCAACACCCCTCAATACGGGACTACTCAATAAACAAAGTTGGAACAGGTTAGTCTATTTTTTTTAGATATTCCAACTTATCTGAATAGAGAAGATATTATTAAAATATTTCAACCGTCAACCAGTTTACGCACAAAAAATACAAAACAGATAAAACTATTGCTTTATATCTCCGGGCGCAACCCGATTTCAGATTAAAATTGTGACATTTTCATTGCAGCGCATCATTTATTGCTGCATTGCAACATAGCATTATTTTATATAAAAAATCCACTCTTTTATTAATATTCCAAGCATCCCAATAACGCCCGATTACATTTTTCTTACCATTCAACGCAATGAGTCCGTTGACTAATGGTACACATGGCCTTATACAGCGGGCTCGTTCACTTTCTTTTTAAACTGATTTTCGGAGTTGAACCGTGAAACGCACGTATCAGCCCAGCAAGCTTGTTCGCAAACGCCGTCATGGATTCCGTAGCCGTATGGCTACTGTTGCCGGCCGTCGCATTCTTGCCGCTCGCCGCGCCAAAGGCCGCAAGCGTCTGTCTGCATAAGACTTATGTTAGACATGTCCTGTTAAGGTTGGTTGGGTATGACCCTTATTCCACGTCTCAAAAAACGACGTGAATTTCTTTCAGTCGCTGCGACTCGAAAGAAATGGGTAACGCCCGGCCTGATCTTACAAATCCGCAAACGCAATCAGCCTTTGTCTTCTATAAGCAAACGCTATGCGGAACGCGGGATTCCGGATGGGCAACCGGATATTCGGATCGGATTTACGGTCAGCAAAAAAGTCGGAAACGCCCCACAGCGCAATCGCGCAAGAAGGCGTCTTCGAGCTATTGCTGACCTTGTCTTGTTTAAAAAGGCCCGCTCCGGCTACGATCTTGTCCTGATCGGTCGCAAGGAAACCGTGACACGGCCCTTTGCCGATCTGGAAAAAGATCTTAAGACCGCACTTTGGCGGACAGGTGTTCATATCGACACCCCCACCACTGAGCAAAAGGCGAAAGGGAAGCAATGACCTTTTTGGCTTACATCGTAAAAATTCCGGTCTGGATCTATAAATATGGCATTTCGCCCATATTACCCGGCACCTGCCGCTATAGCCCCACCTGTTCGGATTATACCTTGCAAGCCATTCAACGTTTTGGTCCTTTTAAAGGGATGAAACTGGGGTTACTGCGGATTTTACGCTGTCATCCGTGGGGAGGGTCAGGTTATGACCCGATTCCACACAAGTCCGAATCGCGTTCATGCGGGTGCGATTCGCACCATTCATAAGAGTTTAAAATCGACTTTTTCGTGTAACACTTCTCTTGTACAAAAGGTCGGTTTCAATTAGCAGGGGTCCCTTGGTGGGTAAAGCCATAAGATGAATGACCAGAAAAATATGATTTTAGCGATTGCGTTGTCAGTCGCGATCCTTTTCGGCTTCCAGTTCTTGTTCCCGACAGCAGAACAACCGGTTCAACAAGAGGCACAATCCACCGAGCAAACAGCAAACGCCCCATCCGTTGGTGGCGCACAATCCTCGGACAATTCATTTGCCCCGCAAATTCCGGGGGGTGCAGTTGAAGCAGCGAAAAAAGCGGCAAACACACGCAGCGAAAAACTGGATGCCTCCGCCCGTATCAAAATTGATGCCTCGCACCTTCAGGGGTCCATCTCTGTTCAAGGGGGTCGTATTGACGACTTAACCCTGACCGAATACCGCGAAGAACTGGCTGAAGACAGCCCCTATATTACGCTGTTAAATCCCAAAGGACTTGATGCCGCTTACTATGCCGAATTTGGCTGGTCAGCCCCCAATGTCAAAGTTCCCACAACAGATACTGTCTGGGCCACCAACAGCCAAATTCTGAAGGCTGGCGGCAGTGTCACCCTGACATGGGACAATGAAGAGGGCCTTCTCTTCATCCGCAAAATTTCATTGGATAACGATTATCTGTTCTCCATCGAAGATTCTGTTGCCAATACAGGCCCTGCCAATGTTGATCTTTATCCTTATGGTTTGATTTCGCGCTCCGGCACACCGCAAACCAGTGGTTTTTATATTTTGCATGAAGGTCTGCTTGGCGTATTTGACGGTGTTCTCGAAGAAGTTGATTATTCTGACCTGCAAGAAAGCGGCAGCAAAAAAATCGACCCTGTCAAAGGCGGTTGGATCGGCATTACGGATAAATACTGGCTCGCTGCCCTGATCCCTGATCAAACAGCAAACATCAATAACCGTTTCAGCCATTATCGCACCGATAATATTGATAAGTACCAAGCTGATTATCTCGGCCCGAAACTGAGTGCGCAACCCGGTCAAACCGTCACGTTCAAAAGCAACCTGTTTGCCGGTGCCAAAGAACTCAACCTTCTGACTCAATATGAAGAACGTCTGGGTGTGCCTGAATTTGATCTTGCCATTGATTTTGGCTGGTTCTTCTTCATTACCAAGCCGTTCTTCCTGGCTATTTCCTGGCTTTATAGCCACTTGGGCAATTTCGGTCTGGCTATTTTGGCCCTCACCGTCGGCATTAAAGCGGCATTCTATCCGTTGGCCAGCACGTCTTATCGCTCTATGGCGAAAATGAAGACACTGTCGCCCAAGATCAAAGAACTGCAAAAGAAATTCGGCGACGATAAACAGCGCCTTAACCAAGAGATGATGGCGCTTTACAAGCGTGAAAAAGCCAATCCGGCATCCGGTTGTTTGCCCATCTTGATCCAAATCCCGGTTTTCTTCTCGCTTTATAAAGTGTTGTTTGTCTCCATTGAAATGCGCCATGCACCTTTTTATGGCTGGATTCAGGATTTGTCCGCACCGGACCCGACTTCTATCTTCAACCTGTTTGGCCTGATCCCGTGGGATCCGCCGCAATTGTTGATGATTGGTATTTGGCCGCTGTTGATGGGGATTTCCATGTTCCTGCAACAAAAACTGAACCCGCAACCGGCAGATCCGATGCAGGCCAAGATGATGATGTTCCTACCGGTCATCTTCACCTTCATGCTGGCAAGTTTCCCCGCTGGTCTGGTCATCTACTGGGTCTGGAACAACGTTCTGTCCATCACCCAGCAATGGCTGATTACCAAAAGCATGGAAAAACAGAAAAAAGCATAACGAACCGACCCCTGCCCAGTGCAGGGGTCCAGTTTTTTGACCTCCCGGTGATGCTTCTGCGCACCAGACAGATGGATGGAAATTATGGAAAATCCAGAAGAATTCACACCGGAAGAAATCGAATTCGGGCGCTGGCTTTTTGCCCAGCATGCCGACTTTATGCTTGGGGTAGCGCAACTTGAACAACTTCCTTCCACAAACGCGGTTGAAGTTTGTTTTGCCGGTCGCTCCAACGTCGGTAAATCCAGCCTGATCAACGCATTATGTGGTCGTCGGGATCTGGCACGCACATCCAGCACACCGGGGCGCACACAACAGCTTAACTTCTTCAATATTAAAGATCGTTTAGTTTTTTGTGACCAACCGGGCTATGGCTATGCAAAAGCCCCAGTCGGTGAAGTAAAAAAATGGCAGGAAGTGGTTTTTTCGTATCTTCGCGGTCGCCCGCAACTGCGTCGTGCCTTTATTCTAATTGATGGTCGCCACGGGATCAAAAATACCGACCGCCCCGTCATGGATATGATGGACACGGCCGCCATGTCTTATCAAGTCATTGTCACAAAGGCCGATAAAGTCAAAAAATCCGAGCTTGAAAAACATTTAAGCGATATTACGAAAGAATTAGCTAAACATCCGGCGGCACATCCTGATATTCTGGTGACGAGTTCCGAAAAAGGAACCGGGATTCCAGAAGTTCGTGCTACGATCGGAAGGCTGGTTTCTCAGTTCGAAGTTTAAGTGTTTATGATCCAAGGTTACAATCCATTATGACCACACTCGACACATCCAATCTGACAGAACAAGATTATCTGACACGCGCCGTTACCTTATCCGAAGCCTTGCCCTATATGCAACGCTATGCCGGAGAAACCGTTGTGGTCAAATACGGCGGGCATGCAATGGGCGACCCGGAACTGGCCAAACTGTTTGCAAAAGATATTGTTCTTTTAAAACAAGTTGGCATTAATCCGGTTGTTGTTCATGGTGGTGGCCCGCAAATCGGCAAGATGCTCAGCCGGCTGGCTGTTGAAAGTGAATTTGTCGACGGCTTGCGCGTAACAGATCAAGCCACTGTAGATGTGGTTGAAATGGTTCTGTCCGGTTCCATCAACAAGGAAATCGTTGGCAATATCAACGCAGCAGGCGGCTTTGCCGTTGGATTATCGGGCAAAGACGGGCATTTGATCGAAGCACGCAAACTGCACCGCACAAAAAAGGATCCGGACAGCAATATTGAACGCGTTCTTGATCTCGGTTTCGTCGGCGAGCCTGCCGTGATTACCCCGCATATTCTGGATAGCTTTCTCGAATCAGATATCATTCCTGTGATTGCACCGATTGGGGCCGGCCCCAATGGGGAAACCTACAACATCAATGCCGATACGGCTGCCGGTGCCATTGCCGCCGCAATTGATGCCAAACGATTATTGATGCTGACCGATATTGCCGGTGTTCTGGACAAAAACGGTAAGCTGATTCAGGAAATGAATGCAACTGAGGCCCGAGCCATGATCGAAGATGGCACCATCAGTGGCGGCATGATTCCGAAAATCGAAACTTGTCTGGAAGCCGTTGAAAGCACATTGGAAAATCCCGGTGTGAATGCGGCTGTTATTCTGGATGGTCGGGTTCCCCACGCCGTTCTGCTGGAAATCTTCACAGAACACGGCGCGGGCACCATGATTCGCAAGGTAAAAAGTTAAGCCGCACGTTAAAGCGGCTTCGTCGCCTGCGCCAGCCATGCCGCATCTTGCGGATCCAACAAGGGTGTGAGTTCGTCTCGCACCCTTTTGTGATAACTGTTCAACCAGTGAATTTCGCCTTCCGATAAAAGTGAAACTTCAATCGCGTTTACATCAAACGGACACAGGGTCAGGTTTTCAAATTCCAGCATCTCACGTTCGCTTTGCATCTCGCAACGGCGCACGCAAATCAGGTTTTCCAAGCGAATCCCAAAGGCACCCGTTTTGTAATAGCCCGGTTCGTTTGAAATCACCATACCGATATCCAGCGCGGTTTTACTCGGCATTTTAGAAATTCGTTGCGGGCCTTCGTGGACATTCAAAAAACTGCCGACCCCATGCCCGGTACCATGATCATAATCCAAACCGACCTGCCAAAGCGCATGACGGGCCAATACATCCAACTGTGATCCATTCGTCCCTTTGGGGAATCGTGTAGATCCCAGCGCGATATGGCCTTTTAACACACGGGTGAAACGGTCTTTCATTTCTGCACTGGCCACACCGCGCACGATCGTACGGGTAATATCGGTGGTGCCATCGCGGTACTGTCCCCCGCTATCCACCAAATAAAGCCCGTTTTCAGACAGGGGAATCGAACTTTCTTCCGAAACACGATAATGCACAATTGCCCCGTTTTCCCCCGCCCCGGAAATGGTCGGGAAACTGTAATCAAAAAACAGGTCGTCTTCTGCGCGCAATCCGTCCAGTTTTTGCGAAACGCTCAGTTCATTAACGTCATCCCCCGCAGGTTTTTGTGATAACCAATGAAGGAAACGAACCATCACAGCCCCATCACGACGATGCGCTGCACGCATGCCTTTGACTTCTACATCATTTTTACAGGCTTTGGGCAAGACACATAAATCATCGCCCAACACCACATTCGCTTTTGCATTTTTCAGGCGTTCACAAATCCACAAAGGCGTGCTGGCCCCGTCAAGGCGCACGGTCTTTGCGCTCAATTCATCCAGTTTCTGTGCCAGGGCTTTGGGGTCCAGAATTCGAATATCACCCCCCAGATGTGTACACACACCCTCATCAATTTTTCGAGGGTCCATAAACAAATCTGCCGTTGCATCACGATATAGAATCGCAAAACCCAACGCCACCGGCGTACAGGGGATATCCCCGCCGCGAATATTAAAAAGCCATGCAATCGAATCGGGTAGGCTTAAAACCATTGCGTCCTGACTTTCCTGATCCAACTGTGTGGCAAGCTGCGCCCTTTTATCCACATGGCTACGCCCGGCAAATTCAATCCCATGAGGTGTTATGGGATGGAGCGGTGGTTCCGGTCGATCCGCCCAGATCGCATCAATAAAATTATGCGGGGCCGGGGCCAGTGTTGCCCCAACCTTTTCGCAAGCCTGTTTCAAACGATGTAGACTCGGTCCGGTATGCAGCCACGGGTCATAAGACAGAACCATCCCCTTGCTTAAATGATTCTCAAGCCAATTTGAGGCCGGGTTATCCGTCATATGACAGCGTTCAAAACAGGCCCCGTCGACTTCTTTTTCTGCCTGAAGGGTATAACGCCCATCCACAAAAACTGCCGCATGGTCCCTCAAGACAAGGGCCAATCCCGCCGATCCGGTAAACCCGGTCAGCCACGCCAATCGTTCTGAACAGGGAGCGACATATTCACCCTGATGTTCATCACTACGCGGAACAATAAAGCCATCCACCGAGAAAATATCCATTTCACGGCGCAAAGCGGCAAGGCGGGAAACACGGTCTTTCATAAAGATTTCCTATAGAGTCCTAAAAACGATCCAACAACCGATCAATATATTCCAATTCTTCGCGTTCGCGACCCTTTTGTCCGGCGCGACGGTATAATTCCTGTAAAATTTCACGCGAACGATGAATGGCCCGTTCACTTGGCAGGGTTTGCCCGTTCGGGGTGACCATACGCCCGCCGCGCCCACGTCCCAAAGGGTCCCTTCCCGGCATTTGTGGCCCCATCGGCATCATCCCCATTTGACGAGCCATTATTTGCGCGGCTTCTTTCAGCCCTGAACTTAATTTATCCACCGCACGCATCTGGGCCTGCAAGGCATCTTCATCCAAGCCGCGTTGTAAAGACTGTGCAGCACGTTCCATATTTTGCATGGCATCTTGCAGATCTTGTGACGGTTTCATCGACATCTGTTTCATAGCCTGAATTTGTTGCTGTAAGCGTTGCTGCAATTTTTCCTGATCTTCACTTTCTGCAATCGCTTGGCGCGTCGCATCTAAACTCGGCCCCTCTTGATTGCGCAAACGACTAAACGTACGGTCCATCAGTTTTTGCTGATCCGCCTTCAATTGACGCAAATGGTCCATTGTTTCCTTGGCCTGTTGCATCTGATCCGGGTCTGGTTTTGGCTGTTGGGCCAAACGCGATAAAATAGACTGAAACTGTTCCATCAAGGCACGTGCCCCGGCCAAGTCCCCCTGACGCATCAATTCACGCGCTTTATTCAACATCTCCTGCATTTGATCGCGTCCAATCATTTCGGTATCCATTGGCGATGCAGCTTCTTTAAATTCCTGCATCTGGGCATTGGATTCGATCATTCTTTGCAAGTATTGATCCAAGCTTTGGTTCATTTGTTCAAACAACGCCTCCAACGCGGCCTTATCAGAACCTTGCGCCATCATATCCTGCATTTGCTGGCTCAGGTCTTCCAACAAGTTGCGTTGTGTTCCCGCAGCCCCTTCATCAAGACGCAAAGCCACCTCCCATAAGATGGCGCGAATGCGACTCATTTCTTCATCCTGCGTATAATGGCGCAAACGTTGTGAAGCCACTTTCAAAGCCAGATAAACAGTTACATCCCCACCAAACATCTGGGGAGCTGCTAAAATTTGCTTTAATTCAAACTGTCCGAAAATCCGGTCTTCAGCACTCGGCCTATTAAGATCACGGCGAATCGCGATTAAACGGATTGCAACGGGATGGCGGAAATGACGTTGCGGCAAAACGATTTCAAGCGCATCACCCAAGGCTGTTTGACCAAAATTATCAACCGCTTTGGGCGTTATAATCACCTTTTGCCCCGCCCAGGGGTGATCGGCCAAATTTTGACTGAACATTCCAGTTGCCTTCTTGCCGGTCACCATCCGCGTTAATTCAAGCGGATCAGACGATGCACCCTCTGCCTTGCGGATAGACAAAACGACCTCGTTTAATCCAAAATCATCTTCTGCAGCAAAGGAGACACGCAATTGCCCCCGCCTCAATCGGTCTTCCTGCATTTTAACCGACATTTTGGGCGTTAGGTCAGGCAACAAATCAACAGATTGCTGAAATAAAACATCATTATCACTTTTTATGATCAATTGGTTTCCTTGATCAAAAGCGGTTTCATAACTGTAAGTCCCTTGAGACAAGTCTTGAAAAGAATCCTCAAATATTCCGGTCGAGAACGACAAATCTGCCCCGGTTTGATAGCCCGCCAAGCGGATCATAATCTCACTATGTTGTACAAAACGCAGAAAATCGACTTTGTCTTGCGTTTCTATGTCGGTAGCATTCAGACTGATATAACGGCTACCCAACCCGGTATGAGGCGGCGGCGTAATCCATATATCAAGGGTCCAGTCTCCGGCAACATGTTGATCTTGTGTTATATGAAACGCACGCCCCAATCGATCCTGCCAGTCAAAACGTGCTTCAATGCCACCAAGAATCAGTAGTAAAATTAATAAAGCACGCAAAGAATAAGGATCTTTTTTATATAACTGTGAACGGGGCCAAGGGCGTTTAACGCGCAAAATCGACTGTATCATACGGTTTTGATGGGTCAGCCAAATCACTTCAACCTGCCCTGAAAGCTTCTTGCGTGCCGGTTGGTCCAACAAGGCCAGTAACGGGTGATGATCTAATCCATTATCCGTTTCCAGACGAATAAGGGCGGCGCGTTGGCTCGGCCAGGATACCGCGTGAAAGACGCGATATAGAAAGAACAGAAGCAATAATCCCGCGACCGCCAACACCATACCATGCATAAACGATGGCAACATTTGAAAGACATCAAATAAAACAGCCAACAAGAACAGGCCGGAAACGATCAATGCTCCCCAAAGACGAGGCCATACCTGTTCCCAAAACAACACACAGCGCGTCCACATCACCATGCGTATCAAGCGCCGGATCAGGGCGGGATCATAATCCTCTGTGTTGTGTCGTTTGTCCATGTTCTGCCTTTTGGCGATTGCGACAGAGTCTAGACTAAACTGTGAATGCTATGGACGCCATACAAGTCTTTGTGAAATTTATACCCGGACCTTTTTAAACATATCCAATGACCCCAAGACAGCACCTGATGTAATCAACAAACAAGCCACCACCAAGTAAATTGTGACCTCTGCCTGTCCGGCCATTGTCAGAAACAACGTACTAAACAGCGGTGCCCCATAGGAACAAACCCCAAGGAAATGAATATTGCCGTGTTTGGTGCCATAATCCCACGCATAAAAAGACGCACCAACCGGCCCGGCCCCCAAGGCAACAATCGCCAGCCATTGCGAAAACGTCGGATCCACCCAGTTTTCAAACATCATATGCGAAAGTGCCCCCAACACCGCCGTCAATAAACAAAACCCGGCTACAGTTTCTGTCGGGACATGGCCTTGTGTACGATTCAAAACCGAATAAAGCGACCAAATCAGCGCGCACGCACAAGCCGCCATATATCCCCATGCAAATTGGGAAGAAAAAGAAAACTCACCTTTGCTGGCAACCAATAATGTCGCCCCGCCCAATCCCATAAAAGCCCCGACAATATGAAACCACCGTAACCGTTCACCCGGCAAAAAGGCGGAGAACACCACGATTAACAAGGGCCATAAATATGCAATCAGGCTGGCATCGGCGACCGGGGCATTGGATAAAGCGGTAAAATAGAAGAAATGATAGCCAAATAAACCACCGACACCCAAAACCCACACCCGAAGCGGTTGTTTTAATTTCGCCCAGCCCGACTTGCCACGATGGGCAATGAAGGCAAAGCCGATCAACGCCCCGACAAAAAACGTCAGAGCCAACATCTGAAACGGCTTGATCCCAGTTGTCGCAGACGTAAACAGCGCCAGCAATGACCACATCGCAATGGCACTGATCCCGGATAAGTTGGCCTTGGCATTCATATGAAAAAGTCTCCTGAGTGATATTTTCCACAGAATGACATGGGCTGGGAGGAAATTCTCAACCCGGCCTATGATTTTTTGGTTTGAAACTCTTGTTTACGCCATTTTGCAGGCGAAAGCCCAAACGCCTTGCTAAAAGCACGACCAAAACTGCTTTGATCACTAAACCCGACTTGATCGGCGACATCGACAAGGCTGTGACCATGTGTGATCAAACGTTTTGCCATATCCAATCGGCATTTTGTCAGATATTGCTGCGGCGTCATCCCTGTTACTTGACGAAACAGTTCATAAAATCGCGCCGGAGATAGAGAAACCAAGGCGGCAAGTTCGCGATTATCAATAACCCGGCTTAGATTGGCTTGCATATAGGCGACCGCACGCTGAATGCGCGCTGGCAGGTCCGGCAATTCCCCAGCCAAATCACAGACCAGTGTTTGCATGAACAGATTCTGCCACATCTGTAGATCCTGAGACGACGCCCCCCAATTTTTGCGATAAAGGGCGTAATCACTTAAGCTCGTCAGGGCTTGGGACATCGCCAAAAAAGGTTGATCAATAGCTTGAGACCATACAGTTTCCCAATCACGGCCCGTTTCTTCATCAATATCGAGCACCAGAAACCGATTATCCCCATTGGATCGAAAGGCATGGGTTTCCCCCATTGCAATCGCCCCGACGATTTGCGTCTGCACCCATCCTTGGCGACCGCGCACATCCAGTTCCAACGCCCCAACCAAGGGAACGATAACTTGATGGAACGCCGCATGGCAATGTGTCGCCTGCGCGCTTTCATATTTGCGAATAGAGCTGGTCATAACCCAAACATTAACAAACAATCAGGGCGCAGGGATATGGAAAAATTAATCCTGCCAAGAGGCAATTTCTTCAAGTTCCATCTGTTCTTCAATATCAAGACGACGGCGAATAATGGCGTAATCTTCACCTTTAACCATAAGCTCAGGTATTAATGCGCGTGAATTATAAGTATTTGACATGGTCGCACCATAAGCCCCCGCCGTTCTAAAGGCAATCAAATCCCCGCTTTTCAGCTTGTTCAGCATACGGTCCTTGGCAAAGGTATCGCCGGTTTCACAAATCGGACCGACCACATCATAAAGCTGCTTGCCCTCTTCTGCATCGGCTTCAACAACCGGAACAATCGCATGATAGGCATCATACAAAGAAGGGCGCATCAGATCGTTCATGGCGGCGTCTATAATGGCAAAAGTCTTGCTGAGACCTTCTTTCACATAGATAACTTCGCTGACCAAAATTCCGGCATTCCCAACAATCATGCGGCCAGGTTCAAATTCGAACTCCACATCCAGATCACCCAGTTCTTCGACAACCAGTTTGCCATATTCCACAGGAAGCGGTGTGTCCCCTTCATCATAAGGGATACCCAGACCACCGCCCAAATCAACACGGCTGACATCCAGACCCAACCCGCGCAATTCACCGACCATTTCTTTCATCCGGCGAAAGGCTGCGCGAAACGGTTCAAGGTCAGTAAGTTGAGAACCGATATGACAGGCCAGCCCCTTGGGATCCACACCTGCCATGTTGCTGGCGCGTTGATACACTTCGACCGCACGTTTCCAGTCGATACCAAACTTATTACCGGACTTCCCGGTTGAAATTTTAGCATGCGTTTTGGCATCCACATCCGGGTTAACGCGTAACACGATCGGCATACGTGCGCCCATTTCCTGTGCGACTTCATTGAGAACGGCCAATTCTTCTTCAGATTCCACATTGATCTGGCGAATGCCCGTTTCAACGGCGGCCCTTAGATCACTTCGGCTTTTCCCAACACCGGAATAGACAATTTTATCTGCCGGGACGCCTGCTTTGAGCGCACGCTTCATTTCCCCAACAGAAACAACGTCCGCACCAGCCCCCAGATCAGACAAGACCTTGATCACGGAAATGTTGGAATTGGCCTTGACGGCAAAGCAGATGGTTGCATCAATGTCTTTAACCGCATCGGCGAAAACCTGATAGTGGCGTTCCAAAGTTGCCTGAGAATACACATAAAAAGGCGTACCGACTTCCTGTGCTAATTTGCTTAGGGCGACGTTTTCGGCATAAAGTTCGCCGTTTTTATACTGAAAATGATCCATTTTATTTCCAATGTTATTTTGTACTGCCGGGAACCGGCTGTTGTGCCGGATATTGACGGGGGTATTTCGGATCCACATCATCGGGGGCCTCCGGCTTACCCACACGCCCACATGCATTGAGCGAAACGGCAAATGCCGCCAGTAACAAGACCATAAGAATCCGACGCCGCATCATTGCACTTACTCCTTACAGGAAACGCTGACGCGCTTCTTTAATCTGTTCGCGTACGTTACTCGGTGCCGTCCCCCCATAAGAGGTCCGCGAAGCAACGGAGGCTTCAAGCGTGAGAACGTTGAAGACATCATCCGTAATTGCCGCATCAACCGTTTGCATTTCTGCCAACGACAGATCGGAAAGATCACATCCTTTATCTTCCGCCAACTTAACAATCGCACCCGTGACATGGTGGGCATTACGGAACGGCATGCCCAATTCACGCACCAGCCAGTCGGCCAAATCGGTCGCCGTGGTAAAGCCCCAGCCTGCGCTTTCACGCATTTTTTCTTTATTTACCGTCATTTCCGCAATCATTCCCGTCATAACCGCAACGCTGAGTTCAATGGTATCGGCGGCATCAAAGACGGGTTCTTTATCTTCCTGCATATCCTTGGAATAAGCCAGCGGCAATCCCTTCATAGACATCATCAGGCTGTTCATATCACCCACCACACGACCGATTTTAGAACGGATAAGCTCCGCTGCATCTGGGTTCTTCTTCTGTGGCATGATGCTGGACCCTGTAGAAAAGCTGTCCGACATACGCACAAAACCGAATTGTGCAGACGACCAGATCACCAATTCTTCAGACAGGCGCGACAAATGCAGCGCGCAAATGGATGCCGCACTCAGATATTCCAGCGCGAAATCACGATCCGAAACCCCATCCAGTGAATTGCGCATCGGGCCATTAAAGCCCAGCAAACTTGCTGTATGATGGCGATCAATCGGATAAGGCGTGCCTGCCAATGCCGCAGAACCAAGGGGTGATTCGTTCAAACGCGCACGCGCATCTTTCAGGCGTGAACGGTCCCGACCAACCATTTCCACATAAGCCAGCATATGATGACCAAAAGAAACCGGCTGGGCCGCCTGTAAATGTGTAAAGCCAGGCAAGATCGTGTCCACTTGTTCTTCCGCACGTTCGATTAACGCCTGTTGCAAAATTTTTAGACCATCATCCAGACGATCAATGGCATCGCGTACCCACAAGCGAAAATCTGTAGCCACTTGATCATTACGTGAACGTGCCGTATGCAGACGACCAGCCGCATCGCCGATCAGTTCACGCAAACGGTTTTCCACGTTCATGTGAATGTCTTCCAAAGCTGCGGAAAATTTAAATTCACCAGCTTCAATTTCAGCCAGAACCTTATTTAACCCATCGGTAATGGCTTGACCGTCTTCGGCCGTGAGAATGCCCTGTTTGACCAACATGGCACAATGGGCTTTGGAGCCAGCGATATCCTGTGCATAAAAACGTTTGTCAAAATCAATTGAAGCATTGATTTTTTCCATAATTGCACTGGGCCCACCTGAAAAACGGCCACCCCACATTGTGTTCGTATCGGAAGATTTACTCATATCGGTCCATCACTTGAATAAGAGGCAAGGCTTCAGTGTTTGCCCCATTCTGACATATCCGTCAATCATCGAGGCATGAAAAAACCACCGAAACGTCCAATTTTCGGTGGTTTTTTTTCATTTCTTTATAGATCAATCGAACAATGCGTCGATATCGGCCTGAGAAATACCACCACCATGTTCGGCAGGACCATGCAATTCCTCGCCTTCTGGGGCGCGGCCGGCTTCCATTGCTTTAACTTCATCGGGATGATCAACCGTGTCGAAGTTTTCTTCACCCCAGATTTCCATCATACGCTCAACACGTTCTTCGATGAATTTCAGGGTATTCACCACCTTGGTTGTCCGTTGTCCACACAAATCCTGAAAGTTACAGGCTTCAAACATGCCAATGGTGTTTTCGAGGATCTCATCGGTCAATTGCGTCACAAACTGGTCCGGGGAATGCTGGCGCAACTGCTGCGCCAAATCATCAATTTTTTCTGCGGCAGTCAAAATGGTTTCCGTTGCCCGTTCGGTTGCCCCAACGATTTCATCCAGTTCGTTTGTCACAACTGAAAACTTATCTTCCTCATTCATGCCCAACGCTTTGATCTCGCGTTTGGTATCGTGAATGCTACGTGACAGGGCCCGAACTTCAGTACGCAGAAGATTTACTTCATCCAGTTTGTCTTCTAGATCATGTTGAGCTTCTTTCAGCTCTTCCTTTTTCTCAGCATGGCTAAGTTCTCTCGCCTGCGCTTTCTGCATCATTAATTCGGACTGTAATGCCTTAATCGCCGTCATTAAGTCCTGATTAGAAATTCCTGATGTGTCTACAGCCCCCGCAGAAACATTCGAATTATCCATAACTCTTTCTTTTAATTTGCGTTCCGCACTAAAGAGACGCTTCGTAGCTCCCGACGTCATATTAGCTTTCTCCTGTCTACCCCTTTGCGGGGCATGTCTTTCCCTCAATCATATCTTGAACGATACTATAGCGGAATTTCCCCATATTTGAAAAGCTATTAGAATAATACGGATTTGTCGCTATCTTTTTTTTGAGTTAAAAAATAAATTCACACAATTTCATAAGTATATATACTTATAATAAGCAAGATGATGCCCCCCATCATTCTATATATTACTTACTTTTGAATATTTCCAATATTGCTCAAGGGATGATATGGTCAGATATATAATGTTTGATCCCCTATCATTCCAACCACGAGAAGGCAGCTTATGTCCGTTACCATCTTTCATAATCCGCGCTGTAGCAAATCCCGCCAAACCCTCCAACTCATTGAAGATAAAGGCATTGATCCAACAATCATCACCTATCTGGACAACCCACCCAGCATTGATGAGCTCAAAGCCATTCTATCAAAACTGGGAATTACGCCTCGCGAACTGCTTCGCAAAAAAGAAGCCTCCGAATGTGGCCTAAATGACGATTCGCTCAATGAAGATGCCCTTATTGCCGGAATGGTTGCCAATCCACGCACGATTGAACGCCCGATTGTTGTCAAAGGTGACAAGGCTATTCTTGGTCGTCCGCCGGAAAATGTACTGAATTTGCTCTAAGATTCTGACGCAAAATTTAAAAAGGCCATTCTCAATGTAAAAGAATGGCTTTTATCACCTTTTAAATCAGGCTGAGGACTTCTTTCACACAAGCCTCTGCACCATCAGCAATCTGGGCAATATTGGCATCCAGCATATAACAGGGTGTCGTGACTACTTTAGCCGCCTGATCAATAATGATTTCACCATGATCTGTGCATGTGTGCGTACAACCCAATGTTTCAATAGCACCCGCAACGCCTTCATCCTGACCGATGGTCACGTTCACATCCCCGAATACCTTGGCAAGAACGGCGGGGCTAATACATAAGGCACCGATCGGTTTCCCTGCGCTACGTGTTGTTTGCAAAGCCATTTCAACATCCGCATTCACCGTGCAATCCGGCCCGTCAATCGCAAATGTGGACAGGTTTTTCGCCGCACCGAAACCACCGGGCAAGATCAAGGCATCATAATCGGCAGCCTTATAATCAGACAGCGCTTTGATATCGCCGCGCGCAATCCGTGACGCTTCCACCATCACATTACGTTTTTCGTCCATTTCATCACCCGTCATGTGATTGATGACGTGATATTGGTCCATATCCGGGGCAAAACACTGATATGTAGACCCAGCCCGCTGAATGGCCAGCATGGTCAAAACAGCTTCGTGAATTTCTGCACCATCAAAAACACCACAGCCTGATAAAAGAACCGCAATTTTCGCCATATAGAATTCTCCCCTAACAGAATAAACGTGTTGGCAGAACTATAGACACAAAAACATATCCCTGTCATGCGACACACCTAATAAAAAAAGCTGGAAGTCCTGAACCAAGACTTCCAGCTTTTTTAGAAGATATTCGTGGACGTCTTAGTCAAGACCGTCACAAAAAGCTTTATAAGCAGCTTCGTCCATCAAATCATCCAGTTGCGACGCATCGCCAATGGTCATTTTAAAGAACCAGCCATCACCTTCCGGGGAACTGTTGACAAGGGCCGGATCATCTTCCAAGGCTTCATTGCCTTCAATAATTTCACCCGTGATCGGGGCGTAAACTTCGGAAGCAGCTTTTACAGATTCAACAACCGCACAGTCTTCCCCCTGTTCGACTTCATTGCCGGCTTCGGGTAATTCAACAAAAACGATATCACCAAGGGCGTTTTGGGCATAATCGGTAATCCCGACCGTTGCGTTCTCGCCTTCAATCAATACCCATTCATGGTCTTCGGTATATTTTACAGTCATTCTATTAGCCCTTATAGTAGCGTTGTGGAACAAAAGGTAGTTTGGCAATCTCCGCCGGCATCGCTTTGCCGCGTACAATTAAATTAACGGATGTGCCGATTTTTGAAAATTCATGTTGAACATAACCCATTGCAACTGGTCCCTGAAAAGTCGGACCGAAGCCGCCGGATGTGATTTCACCGATAATATTACCGTCTTGATCGGCAATCTCGGTATGGGCACGCGCAGGCGCACGACCCAATGGTTTAATTCCCACTCGTTTACGTGTAATGCCCTCATTCAAATGCAGCATGACAACATCATGACCGGGGAAACCGCCTTCTTCGCGGCGGCGTTTCCCCACCGCCCAATTCAGCGAGGCTTCAATCGGGGAAGTGGTTTCATCAATATCAGAGCCATAGAGACACAAACCGACTTCCAATCGCAGGGAATCACGTGCCCCCAAGCCAACAGCTTCGACCTCGTCTTCACCCAAAAGTTTTCGCGCTAGTTCTTCCGCTTTATCAGCCGGAACCGAAATTTCATAGCCATCTTCACCCGTATAACCGGAGCGCGACACCAAACAAGGGATACCCGCAATATCGTATTCCCCCATATTCATAAAAATCAGTTGATCAATACCGGGGGAAAAACGGCTTAAAACCTCTGCCGCCATTGGACCTTGCAGCGCCAGAAGCGCGCGATCGTTTAACAATTCCAGCTCATAATCCGGTAAAGATTGGGCGATATAATCAAAATCAGCCTCTTTACACGCTGCATTCACCACCAGATAAAGATAATCCTCCCCCCGGTTGGTAATCATCAAATCATCACGAATGCCGCCTTCCTCGTTCATCAACAAAGAATAGCGAATACCATTGTGCGGGAGGGCTTTAATATCACTCGGCGTCAGGCTTTCAATAGCAGCCTGAACATCACGACCTTTCAAAAGGGCTTGCCCCATATGGGACACATCAAATAAACCACATGCTTCACGCGTATGCGTATGTTCTTTCATGATACCCGATTTATATTGTACAGGCATATCATAACCGGCAAAGGGCACCATCTTACCACCCAACTCCAAGTGCAAGGCATGAAGTGGAGTCGTTTTTAAATCTTCACTCATGGAAAATTCCTTTTGATGAGTCCAGGCCAATAAAAAGCGATCCTTTACAGATCGTAACGGGCCCCCCTCTGTCATGGAACCTGAAAGATTCCCCCAACACACATGATTTGGGGTTTCATCGTCGGTGGGACTTCCTTTTTACGCGCGTAAAAAACAAATCCACTTTCCAGAGTCTCATCACCCAGCGGTCCTATATGCCTGAGAGTTTGCAGGGGCGCTTGCTCCTTCGGCGGATAATCTGTTCACACACAGACCATCGCTCTCCCGCTGGGGTCATATGATATGGACATATTTTACAGAGGGTCGTTTTTACGGTCAAAAGGATTTTACATAATATGAAAAATATCCTGCCGTCACGGCTACGCTAAGAAATGCGTAATGATACTTAATAGGAAAAATACTAAATATAATTTAAATTATTATGATTAAAAAATAAGAGGTGAAGTAAGTACTTATATTTGCAGGAGAATACCTTATGACATTTGAAGTTACGCATAAAACACTTTCAGATGGAACAGAATATATCCATTCCAAATATGCATCAAAGATTGATGCCCTTGATGTCATTCAACGCCTTGTTGATGATCTCGTTAAGGGAAGTCAACAAGCCATTACCCTTGTGCTTAGTGATTGGGAAGATGTCACAGGTGTCACTTTTGACCCAGAAGATGTCCTGACATTTTCGTCTTTAACATCGGTTGTAGAGTTTAATCACGAGAAAGTTTACATCGCTTTATATGCCCCTCAAGACAATGAAATAACGCAACATATCGAGACTTTTGTTCGGGAAAACCTGAATCAAAATATTATTGCCAAGCGATTTAAAAATAAACAGGATGCGCTAATCTGGCTTGAAGGCCATAAAGCTTAACGCCCCAGTTCCTTAAATGCAGAAAGGGCGCGTTCCCGTGTCGGTTTCAGATCAACAATCGGTCGGGGGTATTGGACTCCAAGGACAATTGAATGCTGCTTTAAAATATCCGTCGGGGCCATCCACGGCTTGTGAATATATTTGTCCGGTAATCCTGCCAATTCCGGCACATAACGACGGATATAGTCACCTTTTGGATCAAATTTTTCCGATTGAGTGACCGGATTAAATATCCGAAAATAGGGCGCGGCATCTGCCCCACAACCGGCCACCCATTGCCAACTTGCACTGTTATTGGCAAGATTGGCATCAAACAAGCAATCCCAAAACCAGGCTTCCCCATCTTGCCACGGGATCATCAGATTTTTAATCAAAAAAGAGGCAACAATCATACGTACCCGGTTATGCATATACCCGGTTTGCCATAGCTCGCGCATCCCCGCATCAATAATCGGATATCCTGTTCTTCCGCTTTGCCATGCCTTCACCTGTTGTGGATTTTCCAGCCAGGGAAAGTCATTGAATTTTTCCTGAAGCGGTTTTTCCGGTAGGTGTGGATTATAATAAAGCAGGGAATGAGAAAATTCCCGCCAGGCCAGTTCCGAACAGAAATGATCCAAATCACGATCCAAATGATGTGCCTGTCCATAGCTGCGTGCCGCAGCCCACACCTGATGCGGCGAAATTTGCCCAAAATGCAGATAAGGCGCCAACCTTGAGGTATTGTCCTGTGCTGGACAGTCCCGTCCCGTTTTGTAATGGGATAATCCATCACGCAAGAATGCATCCAATCGGTTATGGGCACCTTCCTCGCTGATATCCCAATGAGCAACCATGTCGCTATACCAATCAACCTTGCATGGTAACAACGACAGCTCATCCAGTTTAAACTCCCCTCGTTCTTGCACTAATGATAGTGTATCCGGCGCGGCTAACGGTGAGCGTGGCGGGGATGCATTCAGGCAACCTTTGCGAAAATAGGGCGTAAAGACCTTGTAAGGCGTGCCGTCTTTTTTCTGGATCTCCCACGGTTCCCATAACAGAGAATGGTTGAAACTGCGCACATCCAATCCCTGTTGCACAAAACGTTCCTTCAGGGCACCGTCCCTTGCCACACGCCATGGCTCATAACATCGCCCCCAATAAAGCCCTTTCACATTATATTCTGCGATCAGTTGCGCCAAAATCTCAGCCGCATTCCCCTGAAAAATCTGCAAGCACCCGTCTAGCTGGTCATTCAAATCCTGCAAAGCCGAATGAAGCCACACCCGCGAGGCCGCCCCCATCTTCCACTGGGCCGCCCCCTCATCATCCAAAATATATATTGGCAAAACCGTCCCGCGTTGCGCTGCATAATGCAAAGCCGGATGATCTGCCAAACGTAAATCCTGTCGAAACCAGACGATATTCACTTCATTCATACTCTCAACTCACAGAGCTTGCCCTTACTCATCTGAAAATCAAAATTTCATACACCTAAATCAATCATAAATTACATGTCATAAAACTGTAACCTAATTGTCATGCTACTTTCGTTGCGATTTCATTATCCAAATAAGATAATTACTTATCTAAATATATAATAAATAACATCATTTTACGAAAAATCATCCCCTCTTTCTTTCGGGAGCCTATATTCATGATCCGCCGCCTTGCTATTCGCACTCAAATCCTGATCATCATCGCCATTAGTATTCTCTCCTTTATCTTTCTCGCCTTTTATTATTCCTTTGAAAATAATAAACTTGATAAAATCGAATATAAACTAGGACAAAGCAGAGAACTCAGTGCAATTGCATCTATAGCTCATAAAAACCTGTTACAAATGGTCCCTCTGCAAAAAGATTTCAGCACTCAACCCGACGAGGCAAAAGCAGAAACGTTTAATCACCTGAACCGTGAATTGGAACTATCGCTGAAAAAGCTTGAGGGTCTGGTCAGTGACAAATCTGTTATCCTGCAACTGGAAGAACATCAAAAAGAAATTGATCAACTTTTTAACCAATTAAAAGAATCCCTGATGGTTCTTGGCTATAGTGAAAAAGAAGGACAGCGCGGAAAATTACGCAACGCCGTTCATTCCATTGAGACAGAATTAAAAGACATTCAAGCCAAATCTATCGGAACAATGCTGGAAGTTGCGGATCAATTAACAATTAAAATGTTAATGATGCGCCGCCATGAAAAAGACTACATCATCCGTGGAAATCGGGAAAAATATCTTGGTCGGGTCGATCAACGAGCCACAGAATTCCGTGAAATTTTGACCCCTTCACCATTCATAAATACACTGAAGGAAAAGCTGGACGGCAAACTCGCGACATACGTACAAGAATTAACTGCATACGCCGAAACAAAAGAGAATCTGTCCCAAATCAGAGCAAACTTTGAAGATCATATTTCTCAATCCGGCGTAAAACTCGCAACTTTTGCTCAACAGGCAGATAAAGCTGCACAAACGGCACTTATGGAAGCGCAATCCGCACGCAACGAGACGAAATTCAATTTATTAATTGGTGCCCTCGTTGCCATCAGTTTAATGACAATTTTAGGCCTCAGTATTGCGCGCATCATTGTTTCAGCATTGAATACAAGTATCGCTAACCTTATGCGCCTTGAAAAAGGTGATACATCGATTGAAGTTGTCGATACGGATCTGAAAAATGAAATTGGTGAAATGGCCCGAGCTTTACTTATTTTTCGCGATAATCGGATCGAAACAGAGCACCTTCGCCAAGAACGCAAAATTCAAAAACAACAAAGTGAAATTGAACAACGCGCAGCTTTGGTCAACTTAGCCAATAGTTTTGAAACAGATATCGGTAACGTTATTCACACAGTGACAAGTGCCGTCACGCAATTGCAAGCCGCCTCCACACAAATGGCACAAACCGCACGTCATACCACATCAAAAACCCGTGAAGTCGCCTTTGCAGCCGATGAAGCCTCCCAGAATGTACAAACTGTTGCCAGCGCCAGTGAAGAACTTTCCAGTTCCATCCACGAAATCAGCCGCCAAGTTGCGACTTCCAGCACCGTATCGGAACGCGCTGTCAAGATTGCCACCGAAACATCAGCGACAATTGAAGAACTTTCCGCCACAGTTGCCGAAATCAGCAATGTGGTCAGCCTGATCACCGATATTGCCGAACAGACAAATATGCTTGCCCTCAACGCAACAATCGAGTCAGCACGTGCCGGGGAATCCGGTAAAGGTTTTGCTGTTGTCGCATCCGAAGTCAAAAATCTTGCCAATCAAACCAGCAGCGCCACAGACGAGATTGCCCGTCAAATTACCCACATCCAAGCAGGTACAACCCGTGCCGTGAGCGCAATTGACAGTATTTCCAGCGTTATTCAGGAAATAAACGATATTTCATCCAACGTGGCGACAGCGGTGCAACAACAAGCCGAGGCTACAGGTGAAATTGCACGTAGTGTTGAACAGGCATCCAGCGGAACCCAGCTTGTACACCACAATATTTCAGATGTTGAACAAGCGACCAAAGACACAGGGGATGCTGCTGAACAAATTGCTGCATCCTCAGATGATTTATCGCGTCAATCTTCGTTCCTACAGGAAAAGGTTGCAAGCTTCCTACATAGCATTCAACCTGAGAAAGTCGCTTAAATATTTCAAGATAACGGCATCAAGAACGTCTGCGTCAAATTAACGTTGGCGCAGGCGTTCGTTGTAAGCCATCTCTTCTTCGCTCAGTTGAAAACCGACATAGATTTCATAGGCCGTACCGTCCTTGCTGCCATCCGTTGTTACGGTCAAATCGATCGGTTCGTCTCGCACTTCGTTTTGCACGAGATTTCCAGGAAATGCGAGTTTCAGGGGGAAAACACTTTTTTGCAGAATGTTTTTCTCTTCATCAACCATGGCAACAAAATATTCAATTTCTGCCAAACGACTGGTATCTGCCGGTCCGCGTTTACCTAGGATCACCGGTGCCACCTGCGCATGAATAGAACCCGCACGTGTGTCATAATCCACGTCGTATTCACAGGTGCTATAAACGTTTGTCACCTTGGCCTCAAACAGCACATCAATCAAATCGCGCCCCGGTCCGGGTTTAAATTTTGTAAGCTCCGCCGCATTGCGCAAAACCGTGACACGCGGACAAGGTTCCGGCTTTGCCTTGCGCCATACTTTCAAACTATCCACAGTATCACAAGCACTTAACCCAACACCAAGGGTCAAAGCGAGTAAAGTGAATTTAGCGATTCTCATTGAAAACTCCATAGCTTGAAAGGCAGTGACAGCACCTTAACCCATAAGCAAGGCGACAATCAATCAAAGCGATACGCCAAAGCCGCAAATTTTGCCAGAGCTCGTGATCGTGCCCACGGATTTTTCAATTCTTCAACCGTTGCAAGTCCCAGATCAAACGCACGTTTGGCCCGTTCCGGTTCATGTTCGCGCTGATAATATTCCACCAGATCACCAAGCACCCAAACCCGGGAAAACTTACTCTTTATCGCCCCGATCGCCACTTGGGCCACACTATCCAAATCCGTATTTTCCACTGAAAAATTTTTCAGGCTGGCAGCATGGGCCAAATCCCAAAGCCCACGCGCTTTCAAACGATCATCACTTATCTCTTGTAAAATGGCGTAGGCTTGCACTGCATGCACACTCTCTTGCGAATTTTCAGCAATTTCCCTCAAGGTCTGTGCGATATTGAATAAGGAAAAATTCCGCGCAAATGGCAGCTTCACCCCTTTGGCAATGACAAGGGCTTCGTCCAACACGTTCAAGGCATCCTTGTGTTTGCCTGCTTGCCACATCTGTCCTGCCATATCAGCCAAAATCACACTGCGATAACGTTTCGCCGAAATGCGTTCAATCGTTTCACGTGCTGCATTGAAACGTTGCGCCTTTAAAAAAGCCCGTGCAGCCGCCATCAAAACCGGAATACGGGTTTCATCATCCGGCATTTTTTCAAGCACTTTTAAGGCCCATTCCGGGTAACCGATTTTCGCAATCGCCCCGGCAGCCTGACGCATCAAGGTTATTTTCGATCCGTTTTGCGCTTTTGTTCGAGCACGCTCAGACATGGCATCCAACAAGTTGAGCGCCCGTTTACTCTCTACATCAGCCAGCAGTTCTGCGGCCTCAATCTGAAGGGATAAACCTTCTTCAAAAGAGTCCAACCCTGCCGCAGTCGCCAAAATATTATCAACGATATGTTTAAGATCTTTTTTCCTATTTTCAGCCCGATAGACTTTCGCAATTTCCAATAAAACAGAGAGACGACGTTCAATCACCGGAATCAGATCCAAACTGCTTAATGCTTCTTCAATTTTTCCTTCACGCGCATGGGTTTTCGCAATATTGGTCAAGGCTGCAATAATCAAGCGACTATCTTTAATTCGCGCAGCCGTTTTCAGGGCATCCCCTTCCTGACCGACAGCGACTTGCGCAGCCAGAATTTCACCCAATGCCCAATCTCGCATATCATCTTCATAAACCGCCTTTGAAGCTTCAACCGCAGCGCGCAGTAAACATCCACTGGTCGGTTGGGCAAAACAATGCGACATATCGCGGGTTGGATCTGCTGTTTTATAATCTTTCTGGTCCAGCAACTGCCGGGTTCGCGGGTCCGACAGCAAGGCCTGACGCGCCTTTTCCTGACGCTGGCGGCGTACGTCTTCCAATCGTGTAATCAACGCCCGGATACGTCCAACATTTTCCAGATGTGCAATTAATTCCGCCGATATCTTGCCGGTTTGTGGCAATCCTTGTTCTTTTTGATACAACCGGATTGCGCGTTCCAGATCAGACCCCATAAAACCGTCAACCGCCCCTTCATAGCGCCCTTGTGATTTCAGAAGTTCCTGAACGCGGGCAACCGGATTCTTCAAACGATAAAATTCAGGGCGCGCCTGCGGGTCCGCCAACCCATCAGGCTTGGCAGCATAGGCAGGCAATCCCATCCCGATCAACAGAAATATGAGTATCATGCGCAACATGGAGAAAATTTTATCACGAAAGAACAGGATTGGCTTTACTCTTTGTTTCGGGTTTCTATATTGGGCTTATGAAACCGACCTTGACCATATTACTGGCTGGACCGCGCGGCTTTTGCGCCGGTGTGGACCGGGCCATCCATATCGTAGAACGCGCACTGGAAAAATTCGGTGCGCCTGTTTATGTTCGCCATGAAATTGTCCACAACAAATTTGTTGTCGATAGCTTGCGCGATAAAGGCGCCATATTCGTCGATGAACTGGACGAAGTGCCCGACGACAGGCCGGTGATTTTTTCTGCCCACGGTGTCGCCAAGTCCGTCCCCGCCGAAGCAAACCGCCGCGACATGACCTATGTAGATGCCACATGCCCGTTGGTCAGCAAAGTCCATCGTGCGGCAGAAAAACATTATGACAAGGAACATCCCGTTATCCTGATCGGCCACGAGGGCCACCCCGAAGTGATCGGTACGATGGGGCAACTACCGGATGGAGCCGTCATTCTGGTGGAAGACGTTGCACAGGCCCAAACGGTTGAACTTCCCCGTGACATCCCCTTAGGATTGGTCACACAAACCACCTTGTCGGTTGATGATACCAAAGAAGTTCTGGCGGTTTTAAAACAACGTTATCCCAATCTAGAAATGCCGCGCAAAGAAGATATCTGTTATGCCACCACCAACCGTCAGGCAGCGGTTAAACAGATTGCACAAAAGGCCGATATGATCATGGTTATCGGTGCCCCAAATTCGTCCAACTCCAAACGATTGGTCGAAGTCGCCCGGCTAAACGGTTGCCCCAAATCCATGCTGGTTCAGCGTGCCGATGAAATTGATTTCGATATGTTTGATGGGGTAAGTACACTCGGTATCACAGCAGGGGCATCCGCTCCAGAGATTTTGGTCGAAGAAGTAGTCAACACCTGCAAAGATCACTTTGATGTCACCGTCAAATTTGAAACATTCACCGAAGAAGACGTCGTCTTCAAACTGCCTGCTAGTCTGAGTGCATAAATCATGGCTGTTTATACCGAAGTCAGCGATACCGAGCTGAGCACCTTTGTTGAACGTTTCAATATCGGATCGCTACTATCCTATAAAGGCATCGCCGAAGGGGTGGAGAATTCCAATTACATTATCCAGACGGAACAAGGCCCGTTTATTCTGACGCTTTATGAAAAACGCGTGAACGAAGACGACTTGCCGTTCTTTCTGGATTTATTGGACTATTTAAGCGAACGCAACATCACCTGCCCGACCCCGTTAAAAGATGATGCCGGTCATGCATTAGGCATTTTGGCAGGCCGGCCCGCTGCCATTTTTACTTTCCTTGCCGGGATGTGGCCACGCAAGATCAAACCCGTTCATTGTGCCCAATTGGGACAAGCCCTGGGTGAACTGCATGTTGCCGGAACCGATTTCCCCCAGAAACGTAAAAATGATCTGGGGGTTGCCGATTGGCGTGCCTTGTTAAATAAATGTCAGGACCACGCAGATGATGTTATGCCCGGTTTGGGCGATAAGTTATCAGCAGAACTGGATTATCTGGAAGCTTGCTGGCCGACAAATTTACCAAAAGGCATCATTCATGCCGATGCTTTTCCTGATAATGTTTTTTTCCGGGATGAAAAATGCAGCGGCTTGATCGATTTCTATTTCGCCTGTTATGATATTTTTGCCTACGATCTCGCCATTTGCATGAACGCATGGTGTTTTGAAAAGGACGGTGATTTTAATGTCACCAAAGCCCGTTTATTGTTATCCAACTATCGCAAAGTACGCGATTTCAGCAAGGAGGAAGTCGAGGTCCTGCCCCTGATTGCACGCGGGGCGGCGCTGCGTTTTCTGCTGACGCGATTGTATGATTGGGTAAATACGCCCAAAGAGGCGCTGGTGAAACCCAAAGATCCGCTGGAATACTATCAAATTCTTAAATTCCATCAGTCCATCCGCACCGCCGGTGCCTACGGGTTAGAATAATGAGCAAAGATATCGTAGAGATTTACACAGACGGTGCCTGTAGCGGCAATCCCGGCCCCGGCGGCTGGGGCGTTTTATTGCGCTGGAAGGGAACCGAGCGTGAATTATGTGGTGGCGAAGAAAACACCACCAACAACCGCATGGAACTGATGGCCGCCATCCGCGCGCTGGAAAGCCTGAAACGCCCGGTAAAAGTCGCCCTTTATACCGACAGCACCTACGTGAAAGACGGCATCACCAAATGGATTTTTAACTGGAAGAAAAACGGCTGGAAAACCGCTGCGAAAAAACCTGTTAAAAATGCTGATCTTTGGCAACAATTGGAAAGTGCGCTGGCCAAGCACGAGATCGAATGGCATTGGGTCAAAGGTCACGCCGGACACGAAGAAAACGAACGCGCCGATGCCTTGGCGCGTGAAGGCGTTGAAAAAATCAAAAACAGTATGATCTTGTAAGAAACACCCCAATAAAAAAGCCCTCTTTTGAGGGCTTTTTGTTTGCTCATGTCGGCGTTTTCACCACAACATGGCTTTCTTTCATTACATGTGGGTTCCTGTTTATCGGATTTCAACCCTTGGCTTTTTCAATGGCATTTAAGACCGTCTCTTCATCCAATAATTCCGGCAAGACAATGCCCTTTGGTGCCCCCGGTCCATAAACCGCATTAAACGGAATGGCATAACGTCCAAAACTTGCCAGATAAGCCGCAATTGTTTCATCCGGGTTGGTCCAGTCCGCTTTCATCGGCGTAACTTGGGCATCTGATAAAGCCGCAAAAGCATCCCCACGATACAGAACCAAGTTCTTGTTCACCTGACAGGTAATGCACCATTGGGCCGTAACATCCACAAACACAACTTGTCCACGGGCAACTTCTTCCTCAATTTTCTGCAAGTCAAACGGGGTCCAAAGCTTTTCCGCCTGCGCCTTGTCAATTTCATCTTTTTGCGCAAAAGTCGGAACCGCAAAGGCTGCCAAAAACAAGGCAATGACCACTGGACCCACCAGTGTTTTCAACTGCTTATTCATCGCCAGCACCAAGATAACCCCCGCCATTAAGGCAGACAGGGCAATCACGCCATTCAAACCAATTTGCACCCAGAGAACACTCAATAACCACACTGCGGTGCCGAGCAACAGCAACGCCAAAATCTTGCGCAAAGTGACCATCCACGCCCCCGGTTTGGGGAGACGCGTGGCAAAGCCGGGGAAAAGGGCAATCAAAATATAAGGCAGGGCAAGACCGACCCCAAGGGCACTAAACACCATGAAAATATCAATTGGTCCGCGCGCCAGGGCAAAACCAACCGCGGTTCCCAAAAATGGGGCCGAACACGGGGTTGCCAGCAACGTTGCGAAGGCACCCGTCAGAAAATGCCCCCCCAACCCATGCACATGAGAAGATCGTTCACCCAAATTTGACAACCAGCCAGGCAAGTGAATTTCAAAAAAACCCCACATATTGCAGGCAAACAGAATCACGATTAATGCCAGCGCAATCAAAAACAAGGGCTGCTGGAACTGAATGCCCCAGCCAATGGAGGCACCGCCCATTTTCATTGCAACGAGGATCCCCGCCAAGACCCAGAACGAAAATAAAATCCCGGCGCTGGAGGCCAGAAAGCTGAGACGCACGGTTCCTTTTGCCGCCCCGCCATGACTAACCAGTCCAATGACTTTTAAGGAAAGAACCGGCAAAACACAGGGCATTAAATTTAAAATCAAACCGCCCAGAACCGCCAGCGCCAGAATTGTCACAAACGGCAAGTTGTTCAAACCGGTTTCCCCTGATGTACTAAATCCTTCCACAAAAGGGGGCATAGCCGATGAAGCCGTCGTCACTTTGGTCTTAAGTTCAACAGCCTGATTACCATCCATAAGGGTGATGATAAAATCGTGATCCTCAAATCCGTTTTCGAGGAACTTCAACCCATCTAGCGGCACATCCACCAACACCGTTTTCTTATCTTCTGAAAGCTGAAACCCCGGCTTGAAGAAGGCCAATTCAATCGGTCCTTCAACCAGAACATCAGGATTTTGATAAGCATTGTTTGAAGCAACCTTCAAACGCAACGTTCCTTTGTTGCCGTCGCTATCAGGATAAAGAGTCGCGGTTTCAATTGTGCGCGCAAAGAGGTCGTTTTGTGAGGGAACGAGGCTTTCATATTTGTTCACCAACTGTGCATCTACACCGGGTTGGGCGGGGCCTGCGGGCAAGTGCAAGGATAAATCCGCTTCCACCGGGACGCAAATTTCCGCACAGGTCAAATAACGGACTTTGGCCTGAATATTCAAATCCTGTGAAGGGTCGATCACTTTGACGCGGATCGGATAGACAACTTCTTTTTTGTATCCCACCGTTTCCAGGCCCAGAACAACAAAGCGTTCCGGTCGTGGCCATCGCATTTCAGATGATTTGATGTTGGGATTATTCTGCCAATCAATTTCAGGGGGATAACCGGCATCACCGGGGCTGCGCCAATACACTTTCCATCCGTCTTGCATTTTAAAATGCAAACCCAGCGTTACTTCATCACGGTCCCCAATAGCGGTGGTTTGCGCAATCAAACGCACTTTTGCCTGATCGGCACCGCGCCAACCTTCGGTCTCACTATGGGCCGATGTTGACCATGCCAACAAAAAGACAGATAAAACCAGAACGATATTTTTTAATTGATGCATCATTATACGACCTCTCGCCCCTCTGTATCAGGCAGAATTATGTCAGAATTAGGGTTAAACACAGCCATATTTCAGGTCTTAAACTCATAAAATAGGCTGGAAAAGCTTGCACTTCGGGATAATCAGCCATATTTGTAAAGTATGGAAAAAGATGAAGACATAACCACCAGTCTAACCGGACAGCTTTTGGTCGCCATGCCCGGCATGCCCGACCCGCGTTTTGCAAAAACGGTTATTTACGTCTGCTCTCACAGTGAAGAAGGCGCAATGGGGCTTGTGGTGAACCGCCTTGTCCAATCGCTTAGTTTTCCCGAACTCATGAAACAGTTGGGCATTGATGCGCGGACAGCAAAAGACCAAATCCGCGTCCATCTGGGTGGCCCCGTTGATGAAGAACGGGGATTTGTCCTGCATAGTCCCGACTATATGAAGGAATCCACCGTCGTTATTGGGGCACATTTTGCCTTAACCGCAACCATCGACATTTTACGCGATATTGCTGTTGGCACAGGCCCACGCAATAGTATGCTTGCCTTAGGCTATGCCGGATGGGGACCGGGTCAGCTGGATCAGGAACTCATGGAAAACGGCTGGCTGAACGTGCCCGCCAAAAGCGAGATCGTTTTTGATAACCATCTGGAAAGCAAATGGGAACGCGCCTTGGGCCAACTCGGTATTGACCCACGCCTGTTGGTTGATGATGCCGGGCACGCCTAATCGCTTTTTTTATTTACTGCGACAATTCAAGCGCCCGGTTGTAAACATCCTTTTTCTTTAAACCCGTCATTTCGACAACCTCGGCCACCGCATCGCGAACCGATAGCCGCGCCAAGGCATTTTTAAGCAAGCTATCCAAATCTTCTTCGCTGGTTTCATTAACCATATCATCCGGTGGTCCGATGACCAGAACGACTTCGCCGCGCACTTCCGCATCCACATACATATCCGCTAATTCCGGTAACGGAGCACGGCGGACCTCTTCAAATTTTTTGGTTAATTCACGGGTCACAGCCGCCTCCCGCGTACCGAGAACCTCTGCCATATCCGCCAGACAGGCCGCCACACGACGCGGAGATTCCAAAACGATCAATGTGGCCTTAACCGCTTTAATTTCTTCCAATGCTTTTTTACGGGCCGTTGTTTTATTGGGCAAGAACCCCAGATAAAGAAATCGATCACTGGGCAATCCCGATAAAACCATTGCCGTAATGACCGAACTTGCCCCCGGTGCTGTCGTATAAGGCAAGCCGACTTCTGCACATTCACGCACCAACTTATAGCCCGGATCATTGATCAACGGTGTGCCCGCATCACTGACCAGCACAACCACTTCGCCGGCTTGTAATTTTTCCAGAACTTTGGGGCGCATTTTTTCTGCATTATGTTCATGATACGCAATACATTTCTTTCTGGAAATCCCATGAATGGCCAACAACTTAGCCGTTACACGGGTATCTTCACACAAGATAGTATCGGCTTGTTTCAGCAGATCAAGTGCGCGCAAAGTTATATCCTGTGCATTCCCGATCGGTGTCGCCACAATATAGAGACCAGCGCGCCCTTTACTCCCTTGTCTACTCAGAGTAATCTCTTGCGCACCTTCTTCTTTGTCTTGGGGACCCAATGTTTCTAAATCTGCGTTATTTTGTTTTACCATTGATGCTCTGTATCACTTTGTTGTTGAGCGCATGTGAAACCACAACTGCACCCGATAAATGGTGGGAAGTCCCCGGTACAACGCCACAAGCCCGTGGTCCTGCCCCTGAAACATACGATCCCACTGCCCTACCGCGTAGTGGAAGCGAGATACCGCCTTGGGATCCTTCCCAGCCCGTGACGGTGCAACAGCCAGACGCACAGGTCAAGGCCGAAGAATGGATGACCCAATATGATGCCCGTGGTGGCTTGCGCGCCGCCCGTGTCGGTTTGCTTGTCCCCCTCAGCGGAAGTGCGGCAAATGTAGGACACGAAATTCTCAATGCCGCACAGCTTGCCTTGTTCGATTTTGCCGGCCCCCATTATGAATTGCTGCCTTATGATACCAAAGGCACACCCGAAGGGGCCGTACGGGCCGCACAATACGCGCTTGCCGATGGCGTTTCCATCATTATCGGTCCGCTTCTCTCACAATCGGCCCAAGCCATTGCACCGTATCTGGAAGCCGCCAACGTTAATGCCCTTGCTTTCACCAACGATTCCAATGCCGCAAGCCAAAATGTATTCGTCATAGGGATTCGCCCAGAAGAAGAAGTCGAACGCATCATTAATTTTGCCACCCTTCAAGGTAGCCAGCGTTTTGCCCTGCTTGCACCTGCTGACGAATATGGCATACGGATCCGCACAGCTTTTGAACAGGCCGTCCAAGCCAATGGTGCCCAAGTTTCAAAAGTTGTACAATTCCTGTCCAGCAGCGATGATCTGCCCGCTTTGATCCGGGATATGGCAGACTATGATCAACGCCGTCAGGATTTACTGGAACAAAAACGCGAGTTGGCCGGAAAATCAGATGAATTATCCAGAAAAGCACTGGATCGTCTTGAATTGTTGCAAACCGTCGGGGATGTAGATTTCGACGCATTATTGGTGGCCGCTGGCGGAAAAACTTTACAAGCCATCGCTGCCAACCTTCCATACTACGATGTCGATCCTAAGAAGGTCCGAATTCTAGGGACCAGTTTATGGGAAGCCAAGTGGGTCCATGCTGAACCGGCCTTGTTAGGGGGATGGTTTGCCGCCCCTAGCCCGAAAAGCCGCAGTGAATTTGTTGAACAATACCGTTCCGTTTACAAAGATGCGCCTCACCGCCTTGCCACCTTGGCTTACGATGCCATTGCCTTGTCCGCCGTTTTGGCCGATGACAAAGGCGAAGCCGACTATAGCCGGGCAACCCTGACCGATCCGGCAGGGTTTTTAGGCCGCACAGGTATTTTCCGTCTCCACCAATGGGGACTTGCCGAAAGGGGTTTAGCTGTTTTACAAGTTCAGTCAAAAGGGTTCCGCGAAATTTCTCCTGCCCCCCAGAGCTTCGCACCTATAACGAATTAGTCTCTTTTGGGTAAAATTGATAATGGCTGAATATGAGAATCAGGAATTTAAAAACGGAGAATATATTATACGTGAAGGGGATGATCCGACTTGTGCGTATATTTTAAAAAGCGGTAGTGTCGAGGTTATAAAAACCCGCAGCAACGGCGAAGAAGCCATTTTGGATATCTTAAAAGCCGGAGATCTATTTGGCGAAATGGCTCTGGTCGACCTGGAACCCCGTTCCGCAAGTATACGGGCACTTGAAGATATCACGGTTATTGTAATTGATGGGCCGACCTTCAATCAAAAACAAGAAAGACTCGATGTCTTTAGCAAAAAACTCGTCAAAACCCTTATTGATCGAGTTCGCATACAAAATCAAAAGCTTGCTGATCTTTCCGATCCTTCCAGCTTGTTAAAAGCAGTGAAAAAAGGGCAAATTAATCCGACAAAACCGGCCCATACCAACGTCTTGATCCGTGATGATTATCACGACAAAATTGATTTTGGCAAAATTCGCCTATTGATGGGCGACAGCAATCCACAATCACGCCAAGGCATTAAAGGCGGTTTGCATATGCAGGGATTTCGTGAAATCGAAGATGTGAACAACGCAAAAGATTTTCGAAATATGGTTGCTTCTACAGATTATGATCTCATTGTTGTGGATAGCAGCCTAAACGTGGCTGATATGTCCGATGTAATCAACGATATCCGCCACGGTAAAATGGCCACCAGTCCGTTTGCCGTTATCTTCGCCGTTATTGAACAGCCCGACCCCAAAACATTGGAAATGCTGGCCGAAGCCGGACTGGACGATGTTTTGGTCAAACCGATCGCCTTGGCCAATATTATTGACCGGGTGGAACGCCGCATTAAAAAACGCAAAGACTTTGTTGTCACCCTTGATTATGTCGGACCGGATCGACGCAGCAGTACACGCCCCGGTGGGGAACAAATCCCATTGGTTGCCGTTCCCAATCCGCTCAGCTTCAAGGCGTTGGACCTTATTGACGAGCGGACTTATATCAGCCTGAGCAAAAAAGCACGCAGCCGGATTGAAGATTTAAAGATCGAACGTTTCGCCGTCCAAATTGACTGGTTACGTGGAAAAATCGCCACACAAATCTGTGAAAATCAAAATCCGTCTTTTTTTCTGGAACGTTTATTTGACGTCACACAAACCCTCATTGAAAAGCTCGACCGACGTAAAGAAGACACTCATGTCACAACATGCCGTCTCATTTTATCCAGTTTGGATGATTTTGAGGTCGGAACCTCTGAGATGACAGGACAGGATTGGGAGAATTTTTCTACCCTTACCCGCCAACTTCGCAATGAACTCGGACCACAAAAAGCCGCTTAGAGGCAGATCAGCTTTTCCAAAAGACCATCCAGACATTTGCGCCCTTCATAAGTCGGGAATAAATTTTGTTGATCCCATTCAATAAGATCATGTGCCAACAAAAGGTTCATTCCATCCAAGTCCAAACAGTTTTGCAAACTTTTCCCACTGACTTGCTGAAACTTCTCACTGTTAATGCCATTTTTTAGTCGCAACCCCATCATGAGCAGCTCAATCGCACGTTCATTCGGGGTCAGCATCTTTCTTTTTTGCTCTCCTGTGCCCTTTTCCAGAACACCGTTCAGCCACAGGTCCGGCTTATAGATTTGATGAATTGCAAAATTGTTCAGGCGGCTATGGGCACCGGGTCCAATACCGATATAATCATCGCCTTGCCAATAAACCAAATTATGTCGGCTTTCTTCACCCGGTTTGGCATGATTGGATATTTCATAGGCGGGCATTCCGGCCTGTTCCATCATGGTTTGCGTCAAATCAAACAGATCAGCCCCAAGGTTTTCATCTGCCGCAGGAACATTATCTTTATAAAAGGCCGTTCCCGGTTCGATGGTCAATTGATAGAGCGATAAATGCCCCGCGCTCAAGCTTAAGGCCTGTGTCAATTCATCTTGCCAATCTGCAAGATTCTGATTTGGACGCGCATAAATCAGATCAAAACTATAACGATCAAACGTTTTTGCCGCCAGTTCAAGGGCACGAAACCCTTCTTCAACACTATGGGCACGACCCAGAAATTTTAAGACATCGGGACGCAACGATTGGATACCGATGGACAGACGATTGATACCGGCTTGTTTAAAATTGGCAAAGGTATCACTTTCAACCGTCGTCGGGTTGGCTTCCAACGTAATCTCAACATCATCGCTCACCCCCCACAGGGACGCAGTTGTTTCAATGATGCGGTTAACAGTTTGCGGGGCCATTAAAGAAGGCGTCCCCCCACCAAAGAAAATACTGGAAACCTGTTGATCCCTGCTTTCCTGAAAAACCCGATGCAATTCGATCTCAAAAGCCCGCGCCCATCGGGCATGGTCAATGGTTTGCGCCACGTGTGAATTAAAATCACAATAGGGGCATTTGGACACACAATAAGGCCAATGGATATAAAGGCCGAAAGAAGGCTTTTTAATTTGGGTCATAGGCAAAGCTTATACCTGCAAAGAAAGACCACGTCACCCGACAAGGTAACCCGGTTCTCGCTTACTCTCTATCATCAAGAACGCTTAAATTCTGGATACGTAAACGATGAATACGACGGGGGTCAGCTTCAAGAATTTCAAATTCCAATCCACTTGGACCATGACGGATAATTTCGCCACGAATAGGAACATGGCCGGTAATAGAAAAGACCAAACCACCAAGCGTATCAATGTCCTCGCGCTCGGTATCTTCTAAAAAGACACCGATTTTTTCTTCAACATCTTCGATTTCCCAACGCGCATCCGCATCAATTTTACCATCAGCGCGTTCAACAAACATCGGGCCTTCTGGCCGATCATGTTCGTCTTCGATCTCGCCGACAATTTCTTCGACCAAATCTTCAATGGTTACCAGACCGTCTGTGCCGCCATATTCATCGACCATCAAGGCCATATGGACGCGCTTGGTCCGCATCTCCAGCAAGAGTTCCAGAACACGCGCACTGGGGGAAACAAACAAAACTTTGCGACAAAGCTTCGCCAAATTAAACGGGGTGGATTGATTTTGCCATGCAATCACATCCTTGATATGTACCATCCCAACAGGATCGTCCAAATCTTCGCCATAGACAGGAATGCGGGAATGGCCTTCTCTGGTCATCAATCCGACCACTTCGTCCAAGGAGGCATCCACCCCAATGGCACAAATATCGGAACGCGGCACACACACATCTTCGATCGTGCGTTCGCGCAGCCCTAAAATATTTTTAAGGAGTTGAGCCTCTTCGGCCTCCAGCGGAATTTCCTGTTCTTCACGCTCTTCCAACAGTTCTTCCAGCGTGTCACGCACACTGTTATCGCCATTAGATTTTTTTCGGAACGGGTTTAACCGTTCGAGTAATCCGGGCTCATTCGTCCCGTTTTCCGGCCCCGTTTCAAGGGGCGTGCTACTGTCGCCTGACTGGTCGTTCATTCGTTTCTGTTTCGGTTAACCAATATATGTTTTACTCTGCCTCAGAACCATAGGGGTTCGCAATGCCAAAATCTTTTAATATGGCAATTTCGAGTGCTTCCATTTCCTCGGCTTCTTCATTTTCGATATGATCAAACCCAAGAAGATGCAAAACCCCATGCACGATCAAATGGCTGAGATGATCTTCAAAGGCAATCTCTTGATCTGATGCTTCCTGCGCCACGACACCATAGGCCAGAATAATATCCCCGAGATGCAAGGGACCGGGTTCCAAAATCAGGTGGCCCGGTTCATCACATTCAAGGGCTGGAAAAGACAAAACGTTGGTCGGTTTGTCTTTTTCACGATATTCACGATTTAAATCCTGAACCTGATCATTATCCGTCAACAAAACGCTGAGCTCAAACGGACGGCCATGTTGCGTATCGGTTTGACAATGGGCCAACGCGGCTTTGACACAGTTTTCGATTAATACATCACAATCAGGCCATGCCTCGTCCGCATGGGTGATATCCAGATCGCCCAACATTATACTTTTGGCCTTCTTCGTGGTGGTTTAACATAGATTTCAGCGTCTTCGCGGTTCTTTTCTGCCGTGTCATAGGCTTCAACAATGCGTTTCACCAAGGCATGACGCACCACATCCTTTTCAGTGAACTGAATGCCGGCAATCCCTTGAACACCGCTGAGAGTTTCCCACGCATCGCGTAAGCCCGAACGCACCCCATGCGGCAGATCCACCTGTGACAAATCACCCGTGACCACCATGTGGGAGCCTTCGCCCAAACGGGTCAGGAACATTTTCATCTGAACCGCCGTGGTGTTTTGCGCTTCATCTAAAATGACAAAGGCATTAGACAGGGTCCGTCCGCGCATGAAAGCCAGTGGGGCAATTTCAATCTCGCCCTTTTCCATACGTTTCTCTACCTGATCCTGCGGCAACATATCATAAAGCGCATCATAGATCGGGCGCAGATAAGGATCGACTTTTTCCTGCATATCACCGGGCAAAAAGCCCAGCTGTTCGCCCGCTTCCACGGCAGGGCGCGACAAAATAATCCGGTCCACTTCGCCTGTAGTCAAGGCTTCTACCGCTTTTGCAACCGCCAGATAGGTTTTCCCCGTTCCGGCCGGGCCGATACCAAAAACCAACTCACAGGTATCAATGGCCCGCAAATATTCCGCCTGCAAATGAGAGCGCGGCGAAATATGTTTTTTACGTGTCTTCACCACCATTGCCGTATCGGGCAAAGCCGCGCGTGCTTTCTTTTCGCTTTCCTTGACATGGGGTGGCTGGTCGCCGTCAATCGCCATACGAATGGCACCATCAACCTCGGCAGAGCCAACGATCATGTCTTTTTTCAAACGGTTATAAAGACTGGAAAGTACATCGCGCGTGCGATTAACATTTTCAGGGTCCCCGACAACAATCAGTTGATTTCCGCGTTCGTGGATGGTGACATCCAACATTTGTTCCAAACGAGCCAGATTGCGATTGTGTTCGCCAAACAAGTCCGGCAGCAAGGCATTATCTTCAAAATCCAGATTCAGATTGATCTCGTCGCTCACGCACGTTTCCTTTCGCCATCAACCAATTGTGCCCCCAACGAATTCGGGCGGGCACTCACAATCTTAAGATCATGGATTTGGCCGACGAAATCAAGGGGCGCATCCACATGAACGGGCTGCATATAAGGACTGCGTCCAACAAGTTGTCCCGGATTACGCCCTTCGCGTTCCAACAAAATCGGGAATTCCTTGCCGATGCAGGACTGGTTGAAATCGGTTTGAATATCGCCCAGTAATTTTTGTAAAATCTGCAAACGCTCGTTCGCCACCGCTTTTTCCACCTGCAAATCCATCGTGGCCGCCGGTGTGCCGGGACGCGCACTGTAAACGAAAGAGAACGCCTGAATAAAGCCAACCTGTCGGATAATATCCAGTGTATCTTCGAAATCGCGATCATTTTCACCGGGGAAACCGACGATAAAATCAGATGACAAAGCCAGATCAGGACGGGCAGCCTTTAATTTTGCAATAATTTCCAAATATTGTTCGCGCGTATGATTGCGGTTCATCGCCGCCAACACACGGTTGGACCCCGCCTGAACCGGTAAATGCAGATACGGCATCAGTTGTGGCACTTCCCCATGGGCGCTGATCAAATCATCATCCACTTCTGCCGGATAAGATGTGGTGTAACGAATACGTTCCAAACCATCAATTTCAGCCAATTCACGGATCAAACGGCCCAAAGACCATTCCCCGCCCTGCCCGTCATCTCCATGATAGGCATTAACATTTTGCCCCAGCAAAGTGATTTCCAACGCGCCTTGATCAACCAGTTGACGTGCTTCTTTCAACACATGGGCTGTGGGACGGGAATATTCAGCCCCGCGTGTATAAGGCACAACGCAATAGGTACAGAATTTGTCGCAGCCTTCCTGAATAGACAGAAACGCGCTGTAACCTTCCGGCTTGACCGGATCGGGCAAATGATCGAATTTGTCTTCTGCCGGAAATTCAGTCATCAATATGCCCCGACCTTTATCGTCACCCGCACGATGAGCCTTGGCGATCATTTCCGGCAAATTGTGATAACTTTGCGGACCGAACACCATATCTACATAAGGCGCACGACGTGAAATTTCTTCACCTTCGGCCTGTGCGACACAACCTGCCACCGCAATAATCATTTCATTATTTTCATCACGGACTTTTTTGATATTTTTTAAACGGCCCAGCTCGGAATAAACTTTTTCCGAGGCTTTTTCCCGAATATGACATGTATTCAAAATCACCATATTGGCCTGATCCGGCCCATCGGTCATTTCATATCCCAAGGGTTTGAGAACGTCTTCCATACGTGCAGAGTCATAGACATTCATCTGACATCCGTATGTTTTGATAAATACCTTCTTCGGCATAGCCATGATCGATCCGTGCTTTATAATAAAGAGTGTTGTGGTGCAGATAAGCCGAGACGCCCGCAGAGTCAAGCGATTCACGGTAACAGAAACTCAGCCCTGTCTGAAAAGAACAGGCGTGATTATTTAAAAATCAAAAGTTTAAAAATGAAACTTAGTCTTTTTTCAGCGGGACACCGAATAATTCCATCCGATGATCAACCAGCTCATATCCAAGCTTTTCTGCAATTTTGCGCTGGAGTTCTTCAATTTCATTATCGTGAAATTCAATAATTTTACCGCTTTGCACATCAATCAGATGATCATGATGATCTTCGGAAGCTTCTTCATACCGGGCACGACCATCACCAAAATCAAGGCGTTCAACGATCCCGGCTTCTTCAAACAGGCGCACAGTTCGGTAAACCGTTGCGATCGAGATTTTCGGATCAACTTCGCTGGAACGACGATAAACTTCTTCGACATCAGGGTGATCGTTCGCATCGGAAAGAACTTTGGCAATCACACGTCGTTGCCCGGTCATTTTCATGCCTTTTTCAATGCACATTTCTTCGATACGAGAATCAGTCATCTTCCCTAAGCCCTATATCTGAACATTACAAATTTTAGCAATTGCGAATGCGAATCACCACTTCAATAATAATGCCTACTGAGATTTTTCTGTCAATGTAAAGGAGCATTATTTTAAAATTTATTATGCTTCTAAACTAAAGATTATGGCTTTCAAGAAATAGAAGTCCTTGAAAGCCAGTACCCTAAAGCCAAGATCAAATCCGTTGAAAACAATTATTTGGCGCGTGCACGTGTGCCCAAGCCGATTTTTTTCGCCAGACTGCTGCGATGTTCCGCATAATTAGGGGCAACCATCGGATAATCAGACGGTAAATTCCATTTCTCGCGATATTCTTCGGGTGTCATGTTATAAGCGGTTTTTAAATGACGCTTTAACATTTTCAGTTTTTTGCCATCTTCCAGACAGATAATGTAATCCTGTTGAATGGATTTTTTCACAGGAACGGCTGGGAGAAGTTTTTCTTTCATATCAGATTTTTCACCGACTGAATTTAAAGACCTGTAAACGTCTTCAATCAGTTGCGGTAAATCAGCCGGACTGACAGTATTGTTGCCGACGTGGGCAGAAACAATTTTGGATGTCAGTTCCAAAAGTTCTAGTTTGCTCGGTTGTTCGCTCATGCTAAAACCAACTCCAATTATTATGTTTGGTCATTTTTATATAGGTCTTATATTCAAATCATAAAAGGGGTTACAAGTATAAAATGCTAATAAACAGTAATAATGACCAAGAAATTCAAGTCGATGAGTCTATAGATATTACTTCAGATACATGTCCCATGACATTCGTAAAAACAAAATTAAAAATTGAAAAAATGAAATCTGGGCAAATTCTCGAAGTTTTATTAAATGAAGGGGAACCTTTGAAAAACGTTCCCTTGTCTGCAGAAGAACTTGGACATAAGGTTTTGAATATTACCCTTCAAAACGATCAGAAAACATACAAACTACTTATTCAAAAGCAGTAAATCGCTTACCTTCTGTTCAACAATAATTCTATTTGCTATATTTACTGTAGAAAAACAAAACATAAAGCGCTGGATCAATGGACGCTCAAAAACCGGATAAACACGACAAAGCGCGCGCGATCCTTCCCCTGATCGTTCTGTTCGCTGGTTTATGGACAATCGTCGTTGCTGCATCTTTGGCCTGGAATACACACAAGGCGGAAGAAGAAGTCATGAACCTTGCTCGCAAAGAAGCCCTTGCGATGTATAACAAAGACATGGGTTTTCGACTGTGGGGCACCCGTCATGGCGGCATTTATGTTCCTATTAGCGACCACACACCGCCCTCTCCTTATCTGGCCCATATCCCTGAGCGCGACATTGAAACACCATCGGGTAAAAAGCTGACCTTGATGAACCCGGCCTATATGGTCCGCCAGCTTATGGATAATTATAACGATCTATATGGAACCCGAGGTCACATCACCGGATTGGTCTTACTTCGTCCCGAAAATGCACCGGACACATGGGAAACCAAAGCCTTAAAATCCTTTATTGATGACGGCGTGGAAGAAGCCAACGAATTAACCGAAATAGACGGGGAACCTTTCCTGCGCCTGATGCGTCCCATGATCATGACCAAGGGATGTGAAAAGTGCCACGGTCATCTCGGCTTTCGCGAAGGCGATATTCGCGGTGGTGTCAGTGTCGCTATCCCTATGAAATCCTACCTTAAACATCAAGCAGCACAAGAACAGGTTCTTTATGCCACGCATGGAAGTGTCTGGCTTATCGGTTTATTTTTAATTGGTTTTGGTGGACGAAAAATCCACACAGGTTTACAGGAAACATTAAACGCTGAACAGGAAGTACGCGAATTAAACCACGATCTTGAACAACGGGTTGCAGAACGTACAAAAGAATTAAAAGAAAAAGAAGAACGCCTGCGCATGATCGTGGAGAATGCGGCTGATGGCATTATCGTTATCGACAAAAACGGTATCATTGATACCTTCAACGAGTCCGCTCAACATATATTCGGTTATGCACCTGATGAAGTCATCGGTGAGAATATCGCAATACTTATGCCGGATAACGATGGAGAAAAACACGACAATTATGTCGCAAATCTCTTGAAAACAGGGAAAGCAACCGTTTTAGGGCTGGGTCGTGAAGTTATTGCAAAACACAAGAACGGTAATCTTTTTCCACTGCATCTAGCCGTCAGCCAAACTCATATGGAAGACCGTGTCCTTTTCAGCGCCATTTGTCGCGACTTAAGTCATGAAAAGAAAAACGCCCAAGAACTTTTGCAAGCCAAAAAAGAAGCCGAACAAGCCAACCATGCAAAGTCTGAGTTCCTATCTTCGATGAGCCATGAACTCCGCACGCCATTAAATAGCATTATCGGATTTTCCCAATTACTAAATCTAGGAAATCGCGATCCTTTAAGCCCCGGCCAAAGCGAAAAAGTCAAACAAATCCATAATGCAGGGCAGCATCTTCTCTCTCTTATCAATGATATTCTGGATCTTTCTCGCATTGAAACACAAGGGTTCTCCCTGTCTTTAGAACCCATCGACGTTAAAAAAGCCGTTCAGGATTGCTTGACCCTCGTTACACCGCAGGCGCAGAAACGTAAAATTCGTATTTGTGACAATGTCACCTCCAAAGACCTTCCTCTCGCCTTTGCCGACTTTGTACGTTTCAAACAAGTGTTGATGAACTTATTATCCAACGCACTGAAATATAATGTTAAAGGTGGACAAATTACATTAAGTGGCGAAATCAATGGCCCTTATATCAAATTATCAATAACTGATACTGGTGCCGGCATTGCACAAAGCAACCTTGATCAAGTCTTTCTACCGTTCAACCGCCTGGGACATGAAAGCGGCGACATTGAAGGGACCGGCATTGGTCTTTCCATCACCAAAAAATTGATCGAAACCATGAACGGGCACATTTACGTCGAAAGTGTCCTCAATCAAGGGTCAACCTTTAGCATTGAAATCCCTGTCTGTATCTCGGTTGAAGATTCTGTAAACGGCACACAGGTTTTCCCGATCTTACCTGCCGGGTCATGGCGTATTCTGTATATTGATGATAACGAAAGCAACTGTAGTCTATTAAATAATACATTCCGTCATTACGATACAGTAGAGTTTTTAAACACACGCACAGGTGAAGAAGGTATAAATCTTGCCTATGAAGAACTGCCCGATATTATTTTGATGGATCTAAACCTGCCAGGCATGGATGGATTCAGCAGTCTGCAAGTTTTGAAAAATGATGATGTAACCCGTGATATACCGGTTATTGCCCTATCCGCCAATCGAGCCAAAAATCAAAGACAACTTGCCCTGCAAGCCGGTTTCCAAGCCTATATCGCAAAACCGTTCGATATTGATCATTTACTCACGACAATTGCCACAATCCTGAGCCGTCAGGCTAAGCCGTAAACTCATAAACCAAAGCATCAACAACCTTGCCGTTGGGGCGTTTATAATAATTTTTTCGCAGGCCAATTTTGGCAAAACCGTGTTTTTCATAAAAAGAAATTGCCGATAGATTGTCTGTTGCAACTTCTAAAAACATACGTGCACTTTTTATACAAGCTGCCTTTAACAATGCTCTGGCGACCCCTTGTCGACGTGCCGCTGGCCGGGTTGCAATCGTGATGATTTCAGCTTCTATGTTATCACCCTGACACAGGATAAACCCCAAAGGATCGTCGCTATCGCGATCAAAAGCCAAAAATCCAAACGTTGCCGGTAAACCGACCAAATCAGCAAAAGCCTGTATTGACCAGTTTTCTGAAAAGCTTTCCTCGTGTAAACGAGCAATTACCGCACAATGACTTAATCCTAATTCACATATGTTCATGGACGCAAGCGCCCGCCGTTTTTGGGTAAGGCCGCATCCGGCGGACGAATATAAAAAGCAGACGGACGGGCTTGATCCGCATCTGGTAATCCTTTAGCCGCCGCGATTTGCACGACATAACGGGCTTCGGGTAAAATAACAGGACTACAGACAGCTTCTACCCCACGCGCTTCCAACAAATCTTTCAGTCGGTGAAAGGAATCACCACAGACCACCACCTGTGTACAATCATCTGGCAGGATTTGAACGACATTTTCCGGCAATAAGGCCTGTGCCTCTGTACTAGGTTGACCATCTCCATCAAACAATTGGCAATATAGATCAGCACGTTTGGCATCCAAGGCACATAAAACCGGGCAACCCTGTTTGCCAGCACCGAAAGCCAGGGCTTCCAGCGTTGTCACACCAATAACAGGCAAACCACTGGCAACACCAAATCCACGCGCCGCTGCCAATCCAATACGCAATCCCGTAAACGCCCCCGGCCCAACAGTTACCGCCAACGCATCCAGTTCTGCGATACTTAATCCTGCTTCATCCAACAACTCAGAAATCATAGGCAAAAGTTCACTGGCATGCCCGCGTGTCATTTCTTGCAAAATAGAATGAGTAACATTATTATCCTGCCAAATCGCAACCGAACAAGACGCCGCTGCCGTATCCATGGCTAAAATTTTCATGGGTGCTCTTACCTTTTTCAAAGATCTTCGGCTTCTTATACTGTGAAAACCATTTAACCTTCAAGGTTGGCAATATGGCCCTTATTGAAATTACCGAAGAAACACACGACGTCATTCTCGATATAAAATACGCCACCACCGATAATTTTACTGATGCGCCCGTTTATTCAGCCCCGCATTGCTATCTACATGAAGAAGCCGAAGAACTACTGCGCAATGCCATTATCCTTGCCAAACCGTTTGGCTATCGCTTTCGCATTTTTGATGCCTTTCGTCCGTCTGAAGCCCAATGGACCTTGTGGAACCACACACCGGACCCGGAGTTTTTGGCAGACCCGCGTCGTGGTTCCCCCCATTCACGGGGCGCAGCCATTGATTTGACCCTGACAGATAAAAATGGAATCGATTTGGATATGGGCACAGGTTTTGATGCCTTCACGCCATTATCACACCACGGTAATATGGAAATTTCCATTGAGGCACAAAAAAACCGCTGCCTGTTAATGGGAATTATGACCACTGCCGGATGGGATTTCTTCCGCAATGAGTGGTGGCACTATCAACTATTTGATGCCCGCCGCCTGCCTGTTTTCAGCGATACCACCTTACCCAAGCGCATGATGGCTTAAGCTGCTTCAACCTCTGAACATTGCGTTGCCAGTTCCAGCAAGGTTTTCATCGGTTTTGTCTGAATGGTGGATTTATTGCAGATCAGATAAGTTTGCACCACCGCAATATCATCCGGCACCGGTGTAATTGAAATATCGCTTGATAAATTACGGGCGACTTCTTCAGGCATAAGCGTAATTCCCAAACCGGCAGACACACAGCCGATGATGCCTTCCTGCGTGCCAAATTCCATCACTTTATAAGGCAAGCGTCCTTCGCGTCGCAGCCATTCTTCGGCGCGCGCACGATAGGCACATCCTTGTCGATAAACCAAAAGCGTATTATCCGAAGCGCTGCCAGAAGCACTCACCAGAACCAAACGTTCTGTAAAAAAAGGATACTGGACAATCTCGTCACTTTGCACCGAACTCCCGACGATTGCACAATCCAGTTGATGATTAAGAACCTGCGCAATCATTTCGTCTGTTGTTCCGGTGCAAACCGACAATTGCGTACGCGGTTGTCGTTTATGAAATTCCTTTAACAGGCTGGGCAAACGAACCGCCATTGCCGTTTCCATTGATCCCAACGACAAGGTCCCGCCGTCTTCCAAACTGGCCCGAACCGCCCGGCTAGCTTGACGTTCCATGTCCAGTAACCGATAAGCATAATCCAGTAAAACACGCCCCTGACTACTGAGTTCCATCCCTCGGCTTTTACGTAAAAACAAACTAACGCCAAGTTCTTCTTCCAATTTTTTAATGCGCGCCGTCACATTGGATTGCACACAATGTAAGTGCTGTGCTGCCACCGAGACACTGGCATTTTCTGCAACCGCGACAAAGACTTTCAGGGCTGAAATTTCCATGGGAATATCCTGTTATCACTTTTTATGAATGATAACATCAAAACAAATCATTTGTAATGATTTTTTATTTCCCCTACACTTTGTTCGTCAATCAAACAAAAAAATAAATTGGGTGGTAACACATCATGTCCCAACGTCTGGCAACCTGGAAATTGCTTTGTGCCGGTATCTCGTCGTTAATTCTCGTCATGGGGATTGCCCGCTTTGCCTTAACGCCATTACTGCCCGCGATGCAGGCTGCCACCGGATTAGGTGATGATGGGGCCGGATTTCTTGCCGCCTCCAACTATGCCGGATATCTCAGCGGTGCTTTATTTGCCAGCCGTTTGCGCGATCCTTTAAAAAAACTATTCTATTTTCGCCTTGGTATTGTCTTTGCCGTCCTGACCACCGCTGCAATGGCCCTTAGTGATCATGTTATCATCTGGTCTGTCTTGCGCTATTTCGGCGGATTGACCAGTGCAGCAGGTATGGTCATTGGGACAGCGATTATTTTGGACCACCTGAAACAACGCCACCGTCCCGATTTTATCGGCATTCATTTTAGTGGTGTGGGATTAGGGGTTGTTCTCAGCGGGACCGTTTTGACCTTGGTCGAACCGATTATGGGCTGGGATCAAGGCTGGTTGCTTGTTGGTGGCATCGGTTTACTGCTTGCCCTGCCTGCCCTCTTCTGGATGAACGTCGATAACTTGAATACGGCCCCATCCGCACATGCCGATGCGGTCAGCATGCGTTCCAAACCCATTTTATTTTTACTCATTTCCTATGGCTTTGCCGGGGCGACATTCTCTATTGGAACAACCTTTATCATTTCCATTATGGCACAAAGTCCTTCCTTGTCAGACAGTCGAAACCTCGCCTGGATTTTACTCGGCGTTGCCTTGGCACCATCTTGTTATTTCTGGATGCGCAGTGCAGTTAAACTTGGCGATTTCCGCGCCCTGACGATGGCTTATCTATTGCAGGCTATCGGATGCGCCCTGCCTGTGATATGGCCTTCAACCGCCAGCGCATTAATTGGTGGCTTCCTGTTTGGCGCCTGTTTCATGGGGATCGTCACAGTGGTTCTGGCCCTTGGCGGTAAGTTATCACCACATAACCCATCGGCCCTTATCGGTATCTTGGTAGTTTCCTATGGTGTCGGACAAATCATTGGCCCTGTCTTGGCCGGAATTGCGATGGAAAAAACCGGCTACAGTGAAATCGGATTATGGAGTGCAGCGGCCTGTAGCCTTTTATCCATCGTCACCTTAGCCGGTAGTCGTTGTCCAAGCGATAAGAAGGTTGAAGAAAACTGTGGCTGTTTAACCTGACAATAACGCTTCTTTCATTTTTTTATCCTACCCTTACCTTCTAAATATATAAAGACAGGGCAAGGGTATGACTGACTTTGACAGACGAGTGGGGGCGGATCGGCGCAAATCTCCCGTTCAGGATCAAAACAAATCCGTCGGACGACGTGAGAACGATATATTAGATGCCGTCGCCCCTCTGGAACCCAGTTTTAAAGCACAAGGTCACAACCAAACCAGACGCAACCGTATTTTCGAAATTATGGAAGTTGGCAGTCAAAATGATGTCATTTCCCGTGCGTTCGATATCTTTATTATTTGTTTAATTTCGCTCAATGTCCTTGCCGTTATTCTAGAATCTGTTGCAAGCATTCACAAAGACTGGGTTCTGGAATTTGAATATTTTGACCGTTTCAGCGTTTTTATTTTCACCATTGAACTTTTCATGCGTATCTGGACCGTTGTTGAAAGCCCGGACCCCAAATTTTCACACCCGGTTTGGGGACGTGTGCGTTATCTTTTCACCTTGAATGCACTGGTTGATATTCTAGCAATTTTGCCGTTTTATCTCAGTTTCCTCATGACACTGGACTTGCGTTTTATGCGTGTCCTGCGGTTATTACGGATCTTTAAACTGACACGTTATTCATCTGCCATGTCCATCATGTTAACCGTTTTACGCCAAGAAGCCCGCGCATTTGGCGCGGCTCTGTTCGTTCTGCTTTTATTGATGATTTTTTCCGCGTCCATGATTTTCCTGTTTGAACATAAGGCTCAGCCGGACGTCTTTTCCAACATCCCCAATTCCATGTGGTGGGCAGTAATTACCTTAACCACAGTGGGATTTGGCGATGCTTATCCCATTACCCCTATGGGCAAATTGTTTGGCGCAATAATTTCCGTGATTGGGATTGGCATGGTGGCCTTGCCTGCTGGTATTCTGGCCTCGGCTTTTTCTGAACAATTACATATTCGACGTGAAAAATATCGTGATCAGGTCAATGATGCCCTGTCCGATGGTGTCTTGACCCACGGCGAAGCCGAACAGCTACGCAAAATTCAAGAAGATTTAGGTATATCTGTGGAAGAAGCTCGCAATATTTTACATCATAGCGTAAAAGGCAAACTTCATTTTTATGCCCACTGTCCACATTGTGGCGAAAACCTGCAAAAAGACCCTTTCGAACCATGAGCAGCACTCCCTTCGACCTGATTATATTTGACTGCGACGGCGTCCTTGTTGACAGCGAACTTCTCGCATCAGACGTTTTATCCGAAGAACTTGCCCACCATAATATTGACATTCCACCGCGTGAATGCCGGGATCGTTTCACTGGGTCCAGTCTGAAACGGGTCAAAGAACTGGTCTTTCAAAGCACAGGGATTGAACTTCCTGATGATTTTGAAGAAAACGTGCGCAAACAAGATCGTGATATTTTTGAACAACGCTTGCGTCCCGTTTCCGGTATCGAAGAAACACTGGAACTTTTAAACATTCCGGTCTGTGTTGCCTCCAGCGGGTCTATGGAAAAAATCACCCATTCATTAAAATTGGCAACAATCTATGATCATTTTGCGCCGAACATTTTTTCTGCTGAAATGGTCGCACGCGGCAAACCTGCCCCTGATTTGTTCCTGTTTGCGGCACAAAAAATGGGGGTTGCCCCGGACCGCTGCCTTGTTATCGAAGACAGCCCTGTGGGCGTCAAAGGAGCCTTGAAAGCCGGCATGACCGTCTTTGGTTTCGCCGGGGCTTCCCATGCCGGGCCGGGACATGCGGAAATGCTGGATTTAGCCGGGGTTAAAATCTCGTTTCGCGAAATGTTCGCCCTGCCCAACCTGATCAATTTTTATCAATAGAACCATATCGTTCCAGAACTTCATATTCTGCCCCATGTTGTGTCAAATGAGACTGAAACAGGGAAAAATGAGAAACCTTAAAACTTTCCATTTTAAAACGGTTGTTCTCGCTGATGTAATCCAGAAGCTTCTCTTTAGGAAAACGATTAAGATAAGACAACGTGACATGGGGTTTAAATTTACGTCGTTCCGGTTCCAGCCCTGCGCGTTCCAATGCTGTCATGATTTTATGCTGCAAATGACACAGGGCCACCCGACCCCCATCAACACCCGTCCACAACACCCGGACCTTGCCTCGGCTTTCAAAACAATCGACGCCTGCCAATTGCAAATCAAACGGGTCAAAACGCAATGTGTTCAGGGCTGCATGAAGGTCTGCCCCCTGCACACTGTCCAGTTCCCCTAGAAAAGCCAAGGTTAAATGCATATTGCGCGGGGCCACCCAGCGCACATCTTTTAATCCTGTGCACAGGGTGACAACCGCATCACAAACATCTGAAGGCAGTTCCACTGCGATAAATAATCTCATGTCCTGCCCCTTCCTATTTACGGAGCCGGATTAGGGAAGCTTCTGTGAACCGCATCAATATCGGCCAGTACATCGTCAGATAACGTCAGTTCATAGGCATCAATATTGCTTTTCAACTGTTCCATCGTTGTCGCCCCAATAATCGACGCCGTAACAAAGTTCTTCGATTTCAAAAAGGCCAGTGACATTTGGCTAAAATCCAAACCGTGTTTTTGGGCCACCTCTGCATATCCTTGCGTCGCGTCCAGACCACGCGGTTTGGTATAGCGTGAATAACGATCCGGCCAAAGAGTTAGACGGGCACCTTGTGGTTCTGCACCATTTAAGTACTTGCCACTCAGCGTTCCACATCCCAAGGGCGAATACCCCAGCAAGCCAACCTGTTCACGCACCGCAAATTCGGACAAGCCAATTTCAAAAGAACGGTTGAGCAGGTTATAGGGGTTTTGGATAGATGCTATCCTTGGCCAGCCGTTTTTCTCCGCCAATGCCAGATATTGTGCCACACCCCACGGTGTTTCGTTGGATACACCAATATGGCGCACCTTGCCTTGTTCCACCAATTTCGCAAGGGCGGACAAGGTTTCCTCAATCGCGACCGCATCCGAATAATCCGCATTGTTGGGAAAATCCAACTGCCCAAAACAATTTACCGGACGCGATGGCCAGTGGATTTGATAAAGATCGATATAATCCGTTTTCAGACGTTGCAAGCTTTGATCACAGGCAGCTAAAACTTCGACCTCCGTCAAACGTTTGGCATCATTGCGGATATATTTAAACCCACCCGGTCCAATCACCTTGGTTGCCAGCACGATCTCGTTACGCTTGCCACTTTTTTCAAACCAAGTGCCGATCACCCGTTCGGTATCGGCATAGGTTTCCTTGCGTGGGCTGATGGGATACATTTCCGCCACGTCAAAGAAGTTTACCCCGCGTGAAACGGCGTAATCCATCTGTTCATGGCCTTCGGCTTCGCTATTTTGTTCGCCCCACGTCATTGTGCCCAGACAAACAAGGCTGACGTCAATATCGGTGCGTCCCAGTTTTCTATATTCCATTAATTCATTACCTTTTTGATATGGGGAAGGAGACGTTCTACAATAATCGCAACGCCGTCTGCATTTGGATGAATGCCGTCCTCCTGATTCAGATCGGCAATCCCGGCAACCCCTTCAAGAAAAAAGGGATATAGGGCGACCTCATACTTTTTGGCAAGACGGGGATAAATTGAATTGAATTCCTGCCCATAATCCGGCCCCAAATTGGGCGGTGCCAGCATACCGGTCAATAAAATTTTCACCTCGCGCTCTTTTAAGTTCTGTAGAATGCCATCAAGATTTTTTTCTGTCAGTTTTGGATCCAGACCACGCAAACCATCATTTGCCCCCAGCTCCACAATCACCATATCGGGATTATCGACCATGGCCCAGTTAAGACGCGCCAGACCGCCTTTGGTCGTATCCCCCGACACCCCGCCATTCATCACTTTGATATCTCGGTCCGGGAAATTATGATTAAGTGATTGTTGCAGTTGAACCGTAAACCCCTGATTTTGATCCAGCCCATAGCCCGCCGTCAAACTGTCGCCCAGTGCCAGAATTTTAAACTCATCCGCCCATGCAGGAACAGACACCATATTGACAAGGCCAAAGATCAAGACAAATCTGATAAGAACTGTTTTTATTGAAAATAGGCCCTGTTTCATGGACAAAACTCCCGCGCTACGTTTAACCGACATTCATCTTAAACTGGCCAGTCAGGCCGGTCACGTCAATATCCTGCGGGGAATTGATTTGGAAATCAACCAAGGTGAAACCGTTGCCATTGTCGGTCCCAGCGGGTCTGGCAAATCCTCCTTGATGATGGTGGTTGCAGGATTGGAGCGCGCAACCTCCGGCAAAATTGAAATTGCCGGTAACGATGTCACCAGCTTTAATGAAGATCGATTTGCCCTGTTTCGACGCGATCAAATCGGCATTGTCTTTCAAGATTTTCATCTGGTTCCGACCATGACCGCCTTGGAAAATGTCGCTATCCCCTTGGAATTTGCAGATATCGCCAATCCATTTGATGTGGCCCGCCAACAGCTTGAAGCCGTCGGGCTGTCCCACCGAATAGATCATTATCCCTCTCAGTTGTCCGGCGGGGAACAACAACGCGTTGCCCTTGCACGTGCTTGTGCGACAAATCCTGCTTTGTTACTGGCTGATGAACCGACCGGTAATCTTGATGGCGATACCGGAAAAAAAATTATGGACCTGCTATTAGGTCGCCATAAAGCGCAAAAAAACACACTGTTGCTGATTACCCACGACCCCAAACTGGCCGATAAGTGCGACCGGATTGTCCGGGTCAAGGACGGCTTGATTGTCGAAAATACCCAGACACAAAAGGCCGTTGCCCAATGACCAATTGGACCCATGCCTTTCGTCTGGCCCGGCGCGAACTGCGCAGTGGCACCAAAGGGTTTCGCATTTTCCTTGCCTGCCTGATTTTGGGTGTGGCAACAATTTCTGCTGTTTCCTCCCTGAACCTATCCATTTCCGATGGATTGGCGCGCGATGGTAAAATTTTACTGGGGGGTGATGTGGACCTGCGGCTATCCGGTCGCATCATTGATGAAGACCAACGCGATTATCTGACCAGTTTTGGCAAGCTTTCCCACGTCAGCGAACTACGCGCCATGGCCCAAGGCAATGATAAACGCCTGTTGGTGGAACTCAAGGCCGTTGATATGCTCTATCCTCTGGTCGGTAATGTCCAAACCAACGGGGCTAGCCCCTTTACAAGTGCCATGAATTCCGCACAAGCGGTAGTGGATCAGGAAGTTCTTAATCGTTTGCAAATCAACGTCGGTGACACAATAAAACTGGGGGAAGCCACCCTGTTTATTGCCGATGTGTTGAAAAAAGAACCGGACCGCATTGCTTCGGTTATCAATTTTGGGCCGCGTGTTCTCATTTCACAGCAAACTTTGGATCAAACCAAACTGTTGCAGCCCGGCAGCGTTGTGCGCCACCATTACCGCCTGTTGCTGGACAATCAAAATCAGGCTAACGGTTTTGAAGAGAAACTAAAAGAAGCTTTCCCCGAAGCCGGATGGCGTATCCGCACCCCCGATAATGCGGCCCCCGGTGTGGAAAACTTCATCAATCGCCTTGCCCTTTTCCTCAGTTTCGTTGGCTTTACCACCTTATTGATCGGCGGGGTTGGTGTCAGTGCGGGGGTGCGTGATTACCTGAATGGCAAAACCGCCACCATCGCGACCTTTAAATGCCTTGGGGCCTCCAGCGATATTATTTTCCGTACCTATCTGGTTCAAATCACCCTGATCTCTTTAATCGGGATCTCAGTCGGTCTGATTTTGGGTGGGGCCGCCCCGTTAATCGCGGCACAGATCGGGTCCAGTCTGTTTCCTGTTGTGCCGCATGGAACCATTTACCCCGGTGCCTTACTCAGTGCAACGGCCTTTGGTATTTTAACCGTCATGGCCTTTGCTTTCTGGCCCTTGGGTCGGGTGCAAAATGTCGCGGCCAGTGCACTTTTTCGCGATAAAGTCACACCGATCACCGCGGAGCCTGCCCGTAAATACAAAATATATTCTTATAGTGCAGCCGGATTATTAATTTTATTAACACTCATAACCGCGCATCGCCTTGATTTTGCGATTGTGTTTGTCGTTGTGGCTGCATTGGTTCTTTTAATCTTGAAACTTGCCGGACGCCTCACAGGTACGTTGGCGAAAAAGGCCCCACATCTGGGCCATACCGGCATGCGCCTTGCTATTGCCGCCCTGCACCGTCCCGGTACCACCGCCCCTGCTGTTATTCTCTCCCTCGGGCTTGGTCTGTCTGTTCTGGTCGCCGTCACCCAGATCGATCAGAACCTGCGCGGACAAATCAGTGACGAACTCCCCAAACAGGCACCAACCTTCTTTTTTATCGATATTCAAAGTGATCAGGCCGAAGCCTTCGATCAGGCCCTGCAAACCATCAACGGAACCGCACAGTATAAACGGGTGCCGTCTTTGCGCGGACGTATCACGCAGATTGACGGTGTCGATGTGGATAAGGTTAATATCGACAGTCAATCCCAATGGGCTGTACGCGGAGATCGCGCGTTGACCTATGCCCGTGAACCTGCTGAAGGATCCAAAATAATCAAAGGCAAATGGTGGCCTGCCGATTATCAGGGTGCCCCGCAAATATCGCTGGATGCAGGCCTCGCCAACGGGTTTGGGGTAGATATCGGTGACAGTCTGACCGTGAATGTTCTGGGACGTAATGTAACGGCTGAAATCACGTCTTTGCGCGAGATTAACTGGAAATCCTTGCGTTTTGATTTTGCCATTATCATGTCCCCCGGCCTGTTGGAATACGCCCCACATTCCCATATCGCCGCCATTCATGCCAATAATCAGGCAGCCCCTGATATTGAACAGAAACTCGCACGCGACTTTCCCAATGTTTCCATCATTCGGGTAGAAGAAGCGCTTAATTCCGCACGCAATATCATGGACGGTATTTCCAGTGCCATTGGCGTTGCCGCCAGCCTGACCGTTATGGCCGGTGCCCTTGTCTTGGCCGGTGCAATGGCATCGGGTCGCCAGCAACGCATTTACGAAGCTGTTGTCTTCAAGGTACTCGGGGCAACACGGATAAAAATGCTACAGGCCTATTTAATCGAATATAGCGTCCTTGGTCTTGTCACCGGTGTCATCAGTGCCGTTGTCGGAAGTCTGGCTGCCTGGGGTGTCATCACCTTTTTGATGGATATGAATTGGCGCTTTCATCCTCAAGGCGTGGTTCTCACCTTGGGCATCTGCCTGATTTTAACCATCACGGCTGGATTTATCGGCACATGGAACGCCTTAAGCGAAAAGGCCGCACCCCACTTGCGCAATGAATAGGAAATCGGTGCAATATTATCCGGTTTCCCTTGCATTGCGGGAATTTCGTGACATATTAAGTGGTAACAAATTCATTTTGATTGAGTCTTAATAGCTCCAACGAGGATTCAAATGCAATTCGGTAATGACCGTCAAACCATGTCACAAGCTGAAGCACGCGTTTCACAATATGACGTGGGCCTACGCAAATATATGCTAGGTGTCTATAACTATATGGCTGCGGCCCTTGCCTTAACCGGTATTGTGGCCATGCTGGCCTCTACATCTGCACCCCTGATGCAAACCGTTCATGGTACTCCGCTGAAATGGGTTGTGATGCTGGCGCCGCTTGGCTTCGTCTTTTTCCTAAGCGCACGCATCCATAAAATGTCAAATCAGGCCGCACAAATGACCTTCTGGGCTTTTGCCTGCCTTATGGGTCTGTCGCTATCCTACATCTTTCTGGCTTACACCGGAACAAGCATTGCGCGGACCTTCTTTGTGACAGCCGTTTCTTTCGGTTCACTCAGCCTTTATGGTTACACAACCAAGCGTGACCTGTCCGGTATGGGTACATTCCTGTTTATGGGTGTGGTTGGCTTGATCTTGGCTTCACTGGTGAACCTGTTCTTGCAAAGCTCCATGATGCACATGGTGATCTCTGCCATTGGTGTTCTGTTGTTTGCAGGCCTCACCGCCTATGACACACAACGCATCAAAGATATCTATAACGAACTCGATTCGTCCGATATCGCTGGCAAAAAAGCCATTATGGGTGCCTTGACGCTCTATCTCGACTTCATCAACATGTTCATGTTCCTGCTCTCATTCTTGGGCAATCGCGAATAATTGAACATAGAAGCTGAAAAAAAAGGAAGCCCGGCAATTACCGCCGGGCTTTTTTTATATCTATTCATAATCCCACTTGCGCCTTTTGAAACCCCTGCCATACTCTAGCAATCACGGCTTATTGGTCATACCTCTGCGCCCGAAATAAGTTAATCCGACAACATCGGTTCAACCACCCAATGTTGATCGGAATTTTTCTCTCTTCATGACATCTATAGGAACCGATTATGGTTGCAACAAAGAAAAACAAAGAAGCTCAGCCCAAATTGATTGTGCGCAATACGCAACATGGCGATATTGAAGCCATTCAAACGCTTTCAAGAAAAATATATCCTGATATTCCGTGTTATTCTGCCGCAGAGATCAAAGCACAAATACAAAAATTCCCGGAAGGGCAATTCGTTGTTTTATTTGAAGAGACTGTTGTTGGTTTTTGTACAACATGCCGTTTATCTGAAGAATTGGCTTTTTCCAAACATGACTGGGGAAGTATCACCGGCAATGGCTATGCTTCACGTCATGATCCAGAAGGGGAGTGGTTGTACGGGATCGAAGTTCAGGTTGACCCGGACATGCATGGTAATCGTATCGGGCAACGTTTGTATAACGAGCGTAAAAACCTGTGCCTGAACCTCAGCCTGAAAGGTATTGTATTTGGCGGACGTCTACCTAACCTTGCTAAACGTTGGAAAAAAGTCGGTAGCGCCGAAAAATATATTGAACTCGTTCAGTCCAAAAAATTGCGTGACCCCGTACTGGGATTTCAACTGCGCAACGGTTTTGAACCTATCGGTGTTTTGCCTAAATATTTCCCATTGGATCATGAATCGATGGGTTATGCCTCTCATATGGTTTGGCGCAATATTAAATATGTTGACGATCCGATTAACAAAACCAGCCAACAACGCGGGCGCACGATTAAAACGGTTCGTGTTTCCATCGTGCAATATCAACAACGCAAGCTGACATCCTTTGAAGAATTCGCCACTCAGGTCGAATATTTCGTCGATGTCGTTGCTGATTACAAGGCGGATTTTGTCCTCTTCCCCGAACTGTTTACCTTGCAATTACTGTCAATTGAGAACCAGGAAATTCCGGCTTCCAACGCGATTGAAACCCTCACCAAATATACTGAGCCCCTGAAGAAGCTGCTTTCAGAACTCGCTGTTTCCTACAACATCAATATTATTGGCGGCTCTCACCCCACCCGTGATGAAAACGGCAATATCCTTAATATCTGCTATGTCTGCCTGCGCGACGGATCTATCCATCAGCAAGCCAAAATCCACCCCACGCCAAATGAACGCTATTGGTGGAACATTGAAGGCGGAAACGAGCTGCAAACCATTATGACCGATTGCGGCCCGATCGGTGTTCTCATTTGCTATGATAGCGAATTTCCCGAACTGGCCCGTCATCTGGTGGATCAAGGGGCAGAAATTTTATTTGTGCCGTTTTGTACGGACGAGCGTCAAAGCTATATGCGGGTACGTTATTGTTCACAAGCGCGCGCCGTTGAAAACCAATGCTTTGTGGCTATGGCCGGGAACGTCGGCAACCTGCCCAATGTTGCCAATATGGATATCCAGTATGCCCAAAGCAGTATTTTAACCCCTTGTGATTTCCCCTTTGATCGTGACGGGATTGCCGCCGATACCACACCAAATGTGGAAATGGTCGCATTTGCCGACCTCAGACTGGAAGATTTACGCCAAGCCCGCCATAGCGGAACTGTCCAGAACCTGAAAGATCGACGTTTTGATTTATACGCAACCCATTGGAAGAAAAAATCCTAGAGCAAATCCCGAGCAATCTGCTTTAGATTGCAACAACGCAGTTGCGTAAAATCAATAGCTTAGAGCATGATACATGACTCATATTAAAAGAGACTGCTCTAAGAAATAGCCCATAAAAAAAGCCCCTGAGCGTATATCCTCAGGGGCTTTTTCTTCACGTATCAAATTTCTTTATTCATAGGTGCGGATATCGTCGATGACTTTACCGTCATTGGCCAAGCTACCCAGTGCAACAAATTCGACACCACCGCGCAATTTACAAATTGTTTGCACAGTCTCCCCAATGGCTTTTGCCAAATCGTCGGTGCCATTCTCCACTTCACATTGCAGGGTCATAGCGTCGCGGTTATCCGCATTTGTCACAACCAGGCGGCCTTTTTGAATTTCCTCAAAACTTTTAACCACCTGATTGACCTGCCCCGGATGGACAAACATCCCCTTAACTTTGGTGGTTTGATCGGCACGACCCATCCAGCCTTTAATGCGCATATTTTTACGCCCACACGGACTTTCACCTGCCAAAACAGCGGACAAATCACCTGTCCCAAAACGGATCAACGGATATGCTTGCGAGGTCAGATTTGTAACAACCACCTCGCCCACTTCACCTTCTGCAACCGGATCATTGGTACCGGGACGCACGATTTCAACCAAAACGCCTTCATCAACGATTAAGCCTTCACGTGCAGGTGATTCATAGGCAATTGCACCAACATCTGCCGTTGCATAAACCTGACCGACCTTGATACCGCGTCCTTCAAACCAATCGCGTACTGATGGCGGCAAGGCTTCGCCTGTCACCAAGGCTTTGTTCATAAAGCTGGTATCAATCCCCGCCCCATCACATTTTTCCAGCAAAATACGCAGAAAAGACGGCGTACCGCAGTATCCATTTGGTTTTAAATCACGCAAAATTTCAAGCTGTTGTTCCGTATTGCCCGGTCCCGCAGGAATGACCGCACAACCCAAAGCACGTGCCCCACCTTCCACAATAAAACCACCTGGTGTCATATGGTAAGATAATGTATTCAAAACCACATCACCTGCACGAAAACCAGCGGCATAAAACGCACGTGCAGTGCGCCAATAATCAGGCTGACGACCTTCCGGGTCATAAATCGGCCCTGGGGATTGAAACAAACGACCAATCAAACCATTGGCTTGTGCCGTCATTCCCCCAAACGGCGGCAATTCACGTTGTTTCGTCACAAGATCAGATTTACGTGTTACCGGAATAGTTGCCAGCACCTCGCGATTGACAGATTGTGGATCAATTTCTTTTAAAAGATCCGTAAAAAAAGAAGCATTGGTTTTCGCGTGGGTAAGCTGTGTGGAAAGCTGGGCGAACTGTTCCTTTTCGCGCTGCGCCTGATCGCGTGTTTCCAGTTTGTCGTAATAGTGTTGGTCGCTCATGGTTTTACCCTGTAGTTATCTTTTTTTAGCCTGAGTGCTGAGTCTGATTTACAGCCAACGCTTACGACGTTTATAGGATTTTAGATTCTTAAAGGATTTGCGTTCTTCACCGCCACCGCCGAGATAAAATTCTTTAACATCTTCGTTACTCAGCAATTCTTCACGCGTTCCATCCAGAACGACCTTACCGGATTCCATAATATACCCGTAATCACAGTGTTTCAGTGCCATATTGGCGTTTTGTTCCACCAGCAACATGGTAATGCCCAGCTCTTTGTTCAAAGTGCGGATAATTTCAAACACTTCTTTCACCAACAGAGGTGACAGACCCATGCTCGGTTCATCCAGCAAAATCATATCAGGCTTAGACATAATCGCGCGTCCAATCGCCAGCATCTGTTGTTCCCCACCTGACAAATAACCTGCCAGACCCGTGCGTTCTTTCAAACGCGGGAAATAATGGAAAACTTTTTCAATATCAGCTTTGATCTCGGCATTACTGTCTTTGCGTGTATAGGCACCCAAACGCAGGTTCTCAATAACCGTCATATCTTCAATGATCCGGCGGCCTTCCATAACTTGGAAGATCCCATCGCGGACAATCTGATCCGGGCTGCCGTTAGCAACATTTTTACCATTGTAAATGACTTCACCACGGGTCACTTCGCCGTCTTCTGTTCCCAAAAGACCGGAAATAGCCTTCAATGTGGTTGATTTACCTGCACCGTTTGGACCCAACAAAGTCACCAGTGCGCCTTTCGGTACATCCAGAGAGACACCACGCAGTACCAGAATAACCTCGTTATAAACAACTTCGATGTTGTTTACACTCAGCATCAGGTCTGCATTGTCATTTGCTATAGCTGCCTCTGCCATCGTTTTTTCCTTTTTCCCTGCTTGCCCGTGAAAAATTCGAGCGATTTGTTTTTATAAAATGGATAAATGAATAATTTAAATTTAGCGAGGGTATCGGAGGCCCCGGACAAATCGTCCTGTCCGGGGACACTCCAACACCTCAGGAAGGTGAACCTTAGAGGCCAAGCCACTCGGGCTTACGCTCCAATTTCGCATCGAACAATTTTGTCATGCCGATTGTGCCGTCTTTCAACAGCTCAGCAACAGACTTGCTCGGATCCGGGTCGCCTTTAACGTCGGCTTGGTAAACATAAACATCCATGTGACCACGGTGATCTTCCGCTGTCCAAGTACCTGCCGGGCAAACGCCTTCAAGACCAGCCGGTACCCAGTTTGCTGTCTGGTACATGCCTTTTTTGATGTTGTCGCCGTTGATGCCGCCATTTGCCGCAGCCCATTCCATTGCTTCTTTCATGTAGAAGAAGGAACAAACGCCACGCATATAGTGTACAGGGTGGTGTTCAGCATTTGAACCGGCTGCATTGATTTCATTAACCAGTTTCATGCCCGGTACGTCCGCACCAAACGCAGCTGCACCCATCGGGAAGACAACGCCGTTTGCAGCTGAACCAGCAGCTTTCATTACGTTTTCATCCATACCCCAAACATTGGTTACAAACTGAACGCCAGCACCTACAGATTTACACGCTTTCAAAAGCGCAATACCGGAACCGCCAGTATTGGCAAGGTAAGCGTAGTTTGCACCAGACTCTTTCAATGTCAGGCATTGTGCTTTGAAATCACCCGGTTTCATTGAATAAATGATGTCGTTGCCAACTTCGAAACCAAGATCTTCTGCATAGCCTTTCGCCGCTTTTTTCGCAGCGTTCGGATAAGGGTGGTTGTCGCCCATGTAAACGAACTTAGGCTTAGCAACACCTTTTTCTTTAGCATCAGCTGCCGCCCACTGGATTACAGCACGCGCACCATCAGAATAAGACGGGCCTGCAAAGAAGTTGTAAGGTGCGCCTTTCTTCACATGCTCGGATTTACCTGTCGGATCCTGCAAGTGAGCAGAATAAGAAGCAGAGTAGTAAGGGATTTTGTCACGGCTTACGAAACCAACCAAAGCTTCTGTATCCGCAGTTCCCCAACCTTGGATAACCTTAACGCCTGCAGATTTCCATGATTTGTACTGGGCAATCGCACGCGGGGCTGCGTATGCATAATCAACTGTGTCCAGATCGATTTCCATACCGGCAATACCGCCGTGTTTGTTCAAGTATGCGGCTGCGTCCTGTTTGCCTTGTGTAAACGGCTTGGAAACAGAAGCGGTCGGACCTGTCAAGTCAGCCAAGTTGGCAATCAAAACTTTGTCAGCTGCCAGTGCAGAACCGGCAAAAGCAACCGCCGTCGTTGTGGCCAACAGGCCTGAAAGTAATTTGCGCATGAAATGCGTCTCCCTTTATTAAGTTAACCTTCCTGAAGAGGTGATCCGGGGCGTTTGGTCTTGCTTTTATCGCCCCACAGTATTCACGTAACGATTTCTCGTTATCGAGCTTAGTAAGAGAAGGGATAAAGCTTCCAATAAGCTTTAATCATCCGCCAGCGGTGTGCCAGTCCGTCCGGTTCAAAGATAAGGAACAGAACGATTGCCAAACCGATGACCATCTCTTTCATAAAGTTGATACCTTCGGTAATTGCCGGAATGTTACCCCAGTCGGTGGAGGTAATAATACCCGCCGCCCCTTGCATAACTTCAGGCAATAAGACCATGAAGGCTGTTCCCATCAGGGAACCCATCACACTGCCCAATCCCCCAATAATAATCATGCCGATAAATTGGATGGAAAGAAACAGGTTGAAACTTTCTACAGATACATATTGCAGATAATGCGCGAATAAGGCACCCGCGATCCCGGCATAGAAAGAAGAAATACCGAAAGACAAGACACGGTACCATGTCAAATTAATGCCCATCACTTCTGCAGACAGATAGTGATCACGCACCGCAACAAAGGCACGGCCATCACGTGAACGCATCAGGTTTGCTGCAAGAATGTACATGGCGATCATATAGAACAGAACGACATAATAATAACTACGGTCCCCGGACAATTGGAAACCAAAGATTTCAAAAGGATTTGCCAAAGCACCGGCAGACCCCCCTGTGAACCAATCGGCACGGGCAAAGAAATCTTCCAGAATGAACTGAGATGCCAAAGTCGCAATCGCAAGGTACAGACCTTTAATCCGTGCTGCCGGCATCCCGAACAACATCCCGATCGCCATTGTCAGCACACCTGCCAACGGAATGGAGAAGAAGACCGGAATAGAGAAATCATTGTTCATCCAGGCCGAAGCAAATGCCCCGAACCCGAAGAATGCGGCATGCCCCAATGAAATTTGACCGGTAAAACCAACCAGAATGTTCAGCCCCAAAGCCCCGATCGACAGATATCCGATTTGGATCATCAAGGTCAGGATTGTCGGGCTTACTAGTGAAAATTCACCAAATTGCAACGGCGCAACAACGCACAGCAACACACCCAGAAGAGCAAACTTCTTGGACATAGGGGTCGGAAAGATGGTTGTGTCTTTCTCGTAAGTCGTGCGGAATTCCCCGCAACGCATCATATTATAACCAGCCATCTAATTACACTCGCTCAATATCTTTTGTGCCAAACAAGCCGTACGGTTTAATCATCAAGATAATGACCAATACATAGAACGGCGCGATCGTGTACAGGTTACCCACATGGAACCATTGACTATCGGTAAATTCTGCAAAGTTTTCCAACAGACCGATAATAATCCCACCAACGATTGCCCCGATAATGGAGTCAAGACCGCCGAGGATAACCGCCGGGAACACTTTGATCCCGATGAAGGCCAAGGTGTCAGATACACCGTTCACAATCCCGATAACCACACCGGCAACCGCAGAAACAACCGCAGAAATTGCCCAAGCCATCGCAAATACGTTTTTAACCGAAATACCCAAAGATTGAGCAACCTGTTGGTCAAACGCTGTCGCACGCATGGCAAGACCGTGTTTGGATGTTTTAAAGAACCATGCAAAACCGATCATGATAAAGAGTGATATCACAAGGCTCATGATATAAGCCGTTTGCACTTGGAAGCCGAGGAACTCAACCGTTTGCGTATCAAATACACGCGGGAACGGCTGAACGTTCACACCAAACATCCATTTCATGCTTGCCTGGAAAAACAGGCTCAGACCGATGGTCACCATGATTACAGAGATAATCGGCTCGCCAATCATCGGGCGCAGGACAATCACCTGCAAGGCAATCCCGAATACGGTCATAAAGCCCAATGTAAAGAGGAAGCCCACGATGAACGGCAGTTCCCAAGTGGTCAAGAACCACCAGCAGACCCACGCCCCGATCAAGAGAAATTCCCCTTGGGCAAAGTTTACAATTTGTGTCGATTTATAGATTAGAACGAAGCACATCGCGACCACGCCGTATAAACAGCCGATGATCAGCCCGTTCATAAGCAGCTGGATAAGCAGATCCCAGTTCATTTATCGTCCTCCCTTATTCAGCCGCAGCTTTATTTGTTTGAATTGATGCACCGTCCATTGTTTCCACAACCAGGTCGGTGACGATGCGTGATTTGGATCCATCTTGGAACTGGATCATCGTGTCGATATGCACTTCCGGCTTATCTTCATAAATCGCATCGATAATATCTGCGTACTTTTCTGCAACCACTTTACGACGTACCTTACGGGTACGGGTCAATTCACCGTCATCGGCATCCAACTCTTTGTAAAGTAGAACGAATTTTTTGATTTGCTGCGCTTCAGGCAGCGTCTCATTTACTCTTTCAATCTCTTTTTTCACAGCCTTATAAATCGGTGGCAATGAAGAAAGGTTTGTATAGTTGGTAAAGGTAATCTGATTTTGTTCCGCCCATTTGGAAACAATGGAGAAACGGATACAGATCATAGCCGACAGATACGGACGATCCTTACCCAGAATAACGGCTTCTGCCACAAACGGAGAGAACTTGAGTTTATTCTCAATAAATTGTGGGGAGAAACGAATCCCGGTTGACGTTTCCGCCAAATCTTTAATCCGGTCAATCACAACCAGATGACCGTTTTCTTTCTTGAAGTAACCGGCATCCCCTGTATGCATCCAACCATCACGGACATCTTCCTTGGTTGCTTCTTCGTTTTTGTAGTAACCGAGGAACATACCGGAATTGCGCGAAACAATTTCACCAACACCTTCTTCATCCGGGTTGATGATTTTGATTTCTGCATTATCAAACGGGAAACCGACTGAATCGAAATCGATATCATCGCCACGGTGAATGGTATAAGCACCCGCCATTTCTGTTTGACCGTACAGCTGTTTCAACGGCACACCCATTGCGAGGAAGAAGCGGAATGTATCCGGCCCCATCGCCGCACCGCCAGTTGCTGCCGAACGTAGATTGGTAAAACCAAGACGATCACGCAACGCACGGAACAAAATAAAATCAGCCAATTTGGAACGACGGCCCTGATCCAGCGCTTCGATCCCCAGCTTCATCCCCCATTCAAACATTTTCTGTTTGAATTTGGTCGAATCCATCATACGGGCACGTACATCAGCCGCGATATTTTCCCAGACACGCGGTGCCAGTAGAACAAAGCTCGGACCAATTTCACGCAAATCAGCCATCATGGTTTCCGGCTCTTCCACAAAGTTCACGATAACCCGGGCAATCAAGGCCTGAGAAACCACATAAACCTGTTCCATGATCCATGGTAACGGCAGAACGGAAACATAATTATCACCCGGCAGGCGACCATCGGCACGCAAATAAGCAAGCGAATGATCCAAAAACGGCCCAGACTGCAACATGGTCAGTTTCGGGTTGGATGTTGTCCCGGATGTCGTACATAAAATAGCAACATCGTCATCTTTGCCCTGATCAACCAGCTCGTCATAAAGCTTGGGATTTTTTTTCAAAGCATCGGCTGCGATTTCTTTGAGTTTATCATGATCAATCAAACGCGGATCATCGTACTTCCGCATGCCGCGCGGGTCGCAATAAACGATATGCTTGATGGACGTTACGTCTTCCAGTTCCAACAGCTTATCTACTTGCTCTTCGTCTTCTGCGATAACGACTTTTGTTTCGGCATAGTTGATCAAATAGGACGCTTCCGGTCCCAATGAATCTTCATAAATCCCCATAGACATGGACCCGATTGCCTGTGCAGCAACCTCACCCCATACCCATTCGGGACGGTTTTTACCCAGCAGACCGACCGTGTCGCCCTTGCCGCAACCCAGCACATGCATACCCACAGCCAGAAGCTTTACTTCTTCCTGATAGTCTGCCCATGTATATTCGTTCCAGATACCGAATTCTTTTTCGCGCATGGCGATTTCATTCGGCCAGTTCTGTGCATTATAACGCAAAATCTTGGGGAAAGTATTATGCGTTTTGATGTCGCAATACTGCTCGCTCATCTTATGCCACCTCGTCGGATGCATTTTCGTCAGCGTCGTCTTCTTCACCGAGGTAAGCGCGCTTAACGTAATCGTTGCTCATAATTTCATCCGGCAGACCTTCGGCGATATTCTTACCGAAATCCAACACCATGACGCGTTCGGAAATATCCATAACAACGCCCATATCATGTTCGATCATGATAACGGTCATACCCCATTCCTCGTTGAGATCGACGATATAGCGCGCCATATCTTCTTTCTCTTCCAGGTTCATCCCGGCCATCGGTTCATCCAGCAAAATCAAATCGGGACGCAAGGCAACGGCGCGCGCCAACTCAACACGTTTGCGCAGACCATATGACAATGTACCGGCAACAGATTTACGAATATGGGAGATTTCCAAAAAGTCGATAATGTCTTCGGCTTCGCGGCGATGGATCAATTCTTCTTTTTGCGCGCCACCAAACCAATACACCCCACCCGACAGGAAATTGTTTTTCATCAGGTGATGACGACCAACCATGATGTTATCCAAAACAGACATATGCGCAAACAGCGCCAAGTTTTGGAATGTCCGCCCCATGCCCAGTTCAGCACGGTGGTTCGGGGTCATCTTGGTGACTTCCTGACCTTTAAATTTAATAGATCCTTCCTGCGGTGAATACCGCCCGGAAATACAGTTCAATAACGATGTTTTCCCCGCTCCGTTCGGACCGATGATGGAAAACAGCTCACCTTTTTTCACATTGAAACTGACATTGCTGAGCGCACGGACACCGCCGAAACGCAAGGAAATGTCATCGACTTCCAATATGGGCGTGGTTTGCCCTGTCATGTATTTTCTCCCCGTCACATCGACCCCTTATTTTTGAGAAGGCCGTTCTTTCTTGCTTATTTACAGCGCCTTATTTGATATCACTAAATTAGTTTCCAGCGAAACAAAAAGCGCAACGTTCACGTAAACGTCTTATTCGACTGTGTAGAGGCTACCTGAAAACTGTGAAGGGTCAATGCAGAGACATTCAAGAAGCGGATAAACATTGTAAAGGAATGTAAAGTTCGCCCCATTAAATCCTCTTTTCGTTAGCCTAAATATAAGCTAAAAACGGATATGATTATGGCGAAAGCGAATAAAATCGTTAATAAACAACTGCTTAATAAATTGGAAGCGCCCTCTCTAGATGCGCAACAATGGGCGTTCGTCCAAACCGGTCTTGAACATCTTGATGACGGTTTTTCTATTTACGACGCGGATTTAAAGCTGGTTGCCTGGAATTCCAAGTTTTTTGAGCTGACAGATTTCCCGATGGAAGGATTCGCACATTACGGCGCACCGTTTGAGGAGTTCATTCGATATAACGCTGAGCGCGGTGAATATGGTCAATTTCCCGTTAAAGATATTATCGAAGACAAAGTCGCAGAAGCGCGTAAATTCCTGCCCCATACAATGGAACGTGAACGTCCCAACGGCATGATCCTTGAAGTACGCGGCAACCCGATTCCCGGGGGCGGCTTCGTAACCGTCTATAAAGACATTACCGAACGTAAAATGGCTGAACGTGCCTTACGCCAAGCCAATGACGAATTGGAAGCCCGCGTTCAAAAACGCACGGCTGAGCTTAAAAACGCCTTGGACGCCTTAAAAATTTCCGAAGAACAAATCCGCCTGATCGCCGATACGGTTCCGGCCCTGATCGGTTATGTTAACCGGGATTTGACCTATTCGTTCGCCAACCGCCAATATCAGGAATGGTTCGGACGCACCCCGGCCCAAATCGTTGGACGCACCGCGCAAGAAGTTTTGGGTAAAAAAGTATATCGTGAACATTTGCCCTGCATTCGTGCGGCCTTGCGCGGTGAACGCGCCTCTCGTGAATTTGTGCTGAATGTTGCTGAAAATAAAGAACTGCATGTTCTGGTCTCTTTCATCCCGCATATGACCGATGACAATCAAGTTCATGGTTATTTCGTTCTCGGTCAGGATGTGACCGATGTACGCACCGCCGAATTTAAATACCGACAAGCCCAAAAAATGGAAGCCATCGGTCAATTAACCGGCGGCCTGTCCCATGATTTCAACAACCTGTTGACCATCATCGTTGGCAACCTGTCCGTTTTGGAAGAAGAAGAAGAAGAAAATTCCGAAACGATGGACCTTGTGTCACCTGCCTTGGATGCCGCACGGCGCGGTGCCGACCTCGTCAAACAGCTTTTGGCTTTTGCCCGGCGCCAACCCTTAAAACCCCGCATCAGTAACACAGGCGAGCTGATCAACGGAATGAAAGAACTGGTTGCGCGTGCCGTGGGTTCCCAGATCGATACACATATGCATATCAACCAGAATATCTGGCCCGTCCTGATTGATCCCTACCAATTGGAAAACGCAATCCTCAATCTCGCCATCAATGCACGTGACGCCATGAACGGTGCGGGTAAATTAGGGATTTATGCCGAAAACGTCACCTTAAAGAATGTCTTTTCCGATCGCAGTGTCGACCTGACACCGGGCGATTATGTGGTGATTTCAGTGCGCGATAACGGCTCCGGTATGTCACCTGAAATTATTGAACGCATTTACGAGCCCTTTTTCACCACAAAAGAAAAAGGACCGAACAGCGGCTTGGGCCTTTCCACCATTTACGGGTTTGTGCGTCAATCCAACGGTCAGTTACAGGTCGAAAGCACACCGGGTGAAGGTACAACCTTCCGCCTTGTCTTGCCGCGCAGCACCAAAGTCGGGGAATATGAACCCATCGCCCAGCGCGCAACCAACCTGCCCAAGGGAACAGAACGTATCCTGTTGGTCGAAGATGATCCCGGCGTGCGCGGATTTGCCACCAACAGCCTGCGCCGTCTCGGTTACGATGTGGTTGCCGCCAGCGACGGGGTGGAGGCCCTGGGCATTCTGGAACGCGATCCGGAATTTGATCTGTTGTTTTCAGATATCGAGATGCCCGGCGGCATAAACGGCATTGAACTGGCCACACAAGCGCGCACGTTAATCGCAGACCTGCCTTTGTTGTTTATGTCGGGCTATCCCGATAAGGTGATGGATCAAACTGGCCTTATTCAGGATGAACTGGACTTGGTCGCCAAACCGTTCGAACGTCAGGAAATCGCCACACGGGTTCGCAAGGCACTGGACCGAAACGACTGAGTCCTCTTGTTTTTTCAGCTTTGCAGGGGGGGCAACATCGGTTAAAATCCCGCCAACCTACAAAAATGCAATAATAAAGTCAGGGAAGAAATGACAGATACGGGCCATATTCTGGTTGTTGATGACGAACCGCATATTTGCTCGCTGGTTGAACGCTGTTTAACCGGTGTCGGCTTTCGTGCCTCTTCTGCCTCCAGCGGGCAGGAAATGAAGGAAAAAATCGCCAAAGGCGATGTGGATATGGTTGTTCTCGATCTGATGTTGCAGGGCGAAGACGGCCTCGATCTGCTGCGTGAAATCCGTCAACAAAACCATATTCCCGTTATTATTCTGACCGGAATGGGCGAAACTGCCGATATGGTCATCGGCCTGGAATTGGGCGCTGACGATTACATTTCCAAACCGTTTGAACCACGCGAACTGCGCGCACGCGTGCGCAGCGTCCTGCGCCGGGCCAAAGGCAACGCACAAGCCACGCCGAAAGGCGAAGATATCTCTGAAATGCGCTTTGCCGGATGGGTGCTGGACCGTATGGCGCGTAAACTCATTGATCCGCAAGGCGAGGAGTCTCCCTTAACGGCAGCGCAGTTTGACCTACTCTGCGCCCTTGCCAGCCATCCCAACCGGGTTCTCAGCCGTGATCAATTGCTGGATTTGGCCCGTGGACGGGAATCCTCCCCCTTTGATCGCTCCATCGATGTGCATATCGGCCACCTGCGCCAAAAAATCGAAGCCGACCCCAAAGACCCCACCATGATCAAAACCGTCTATGGCGCGGGCTATATCTTTACACCGAATGTAACGGTTCGTTAAAGGACTAGAAACGGGGAGATAGGTAGCTGTCACCGGTTACATTAGAACCAAAACCGAGAGATCGGTAACTGTCCCCCGAACTTGAACTAAAATTACAACAGCACGAAAGGACCGGACGACCTTTAGGCGACGACAACTTTGTTCAAAACTTAGAGGAACAGCTTGGCCGCCCTTTATTGCCTAAAAAGCCCGGACCAAAACCGAGAGATCGGTAACTGTCCCCCGAACTCCCCCAACTCCCCCGAACTCGGAACTCGTCCGAACTCAAATAATAGATTCACCCAAAATAACAATAGAGGTTGCTCCACAAACAAACCTAAAGTTAGGAGGAAGATTATCACTATTGAATAACATTATTGATGATTGCTCCTTCACCAAACGGAATTCCGGGGTCAGCCTCGAAATTAAATTACGTTTTTGGTTCTAATGTAACCGGTGACAGCTACCTACGTTAGTTCGGCGTTAGTTCGGGATTAGTTCGGGGGACCGTTTAGTTCGGGGATTTAGTTCGGGGGACAGTTACCGAATTACTAGCCTAAGCTTTTCATACCTCTTTCAGAAAATGAAGGAGAGCACTATGGCACGTTTAGCGCGCGTAACAATACCGAATTTACAAATTCCGGGACCAGCCTCAAAATTATATGACGTCTTAAATTCTAATCTCACCATAAAAAAGCCCCCGACCCTTCCCTAACCCACCCTATGATGGACAAAAAATTAAAAGCGGTGCGTTTCGGGCGTTGGGGGGAAGAGCTGGCGGCTTGGACTTTGCGTTTAAAGGGATATCGGATCCTTGCGCGCAATCTGCGCACACGCGCCGGAGAAATCGATATTGTCGCGCTAAAGGGGCGTACCCTTTGTTTTATTGAGGTAAAATCGCGCCCCAGTCTTGATCTGGCCTTGCAGTCTTTTTCCGTTGCCCAACAAAAACGTCTGATTGTCGCAGCCGAGGCTTTTCTTTCTACAAATCAGCGTTATGCTGATAGGGATATTCGGTTTGATTTTATGGCAATTTCACCCCATAGATTGCCCAGACATTTGAAAAACGCATGGTACGACGAAAGATGATCTCCCGTTTTGTTTTTTTAAGCTTGAGCTGCCTTATCCTCATGGCCTGCACGCCGATTGGTGTTTTAACCACTGTCGGCACGACGGCCGGGGCTTACGCATTGGAAGAACGCGGGCTGGAAGGGGCGACAAACGATTTGGGGCTGAAAGCCGACATTATCGGGACATGGGCACAGGAAAAACTGTCTTATGCTTCTGACTTATCAGTGATTGTCTATAATGCCAAGGCGATGGTCATGGGCGCGGTTGAAAGCGAAGAAGAACGCGCCAAAGCCATTGCTCTTGTCTGGAAAGTGGATGGTATTAAAGATGTTTACAACGATATTGTGCTGAAACGAGAAACCGGTATTGAAGATTTCACCCATGATACCTTGATTAACACACGTTTATTTGCTGCCCTGACGTTTGACGGGCAAATCATGGATATTAACTATAAATACGATACTGAGGGCGGAACGGTTTATGTCATCGGTTTCGCCCAAAGTCATGGGGAACTGCGTCGGTTTATTGCCCATGCCAAATCCATCCCATACGTGCGCAAAGTTGTTTCACATGTCGAGGTCAAAGAAAGCAAATCCATGTATCGTCCGAAAGAAGAAAGAGTCCTGAGCGACGCATCATGACACTCCCCGGTCAAATCCAACATGGCTTTCAGTCGCTTGCACAACAGGATGAAGAAACCTTCAATCTGTGTGAAGCAGGTCTTTTGGTGGGCAAAGTTCTCAAACCGTCACTTGATCTGAGCCGTTACCGCGATGAAATCGAACGCCTGTCGCAAGATCTCAACACACGGTTTCAAGGCTTGTGCCTGCATAACGACCCCTTACAGGCTAAGGTCGAAGCCCTGCAAACCCTGTTCTGCAAGGAAAAAGGATTTCAGGGGGATGAAGACGCCTATGATGATCTTGATCATATGAACATGGCCTGCCTGCTGGATGAAAAATACGGCACTGCCCTGTGTCTGAGTATGCTGTTCATTCATTGTACGCGGCAATGCGGTTGGGCGGTGTTTGGACTAAACTTCCCCGGTTATAGCCTGATTTGTATTGAACATGGGGCAAAACGCGCCATCCTCGACCCTTTTCAGGGCTGCATTGAATTGGATGCCTATACCCTGCGCCAAATGATCAAGGTTCTGGGGGGTGCCGAAGCGGAATTACAACCGCTTTTCTACGATGCGATGCCGACCAAAACACTGTTTATCCGTCATTTAGGGGCCATTAAGGCGCATTTTTTACGTTGTGATCAAGTGTCGCAAGCCCTTGAAATACTAGAAATTTGTCATATTCTGGAACCAACATCGCCTGCCTTTTGGCGCGACAGTGGCCTGCTGCATGCCCGCATCGGTCAACTATCCGATGCCATTCAAGCATTGAAAACAGCTTTAAAATATACAACGGATATGGATGCCATTCATCATACCGAACGTATTCTGAAAGATTTACAAGATAAGGTCCAAAGTTAGTCTCAACAGACTTCACAACTTTTTTATCATCAACGACTGGCACCGCCTTTTAAGTTGGTCTATATCTGGTTTCATATCATTTTAAGGTGAGGAAAACATATGTCCCTGCGCGTTGCCATCCAAATGGACCCGATCGAGACCATCGATATCAATGGTGATTCTACTTTCGTGATGGGACTTGAAGCCCAAAAACGCGGCCATACGCTTTTCCATTACCACCCCAAAGATTTAACCATGCTGGATGGTCGTGTGGTGGCTTATGCCCGGCCTATGACGTTGAAACGCGAACATGGCAATCATTATGAATTGGGTGCGGCCCGTTGGATTGACCTGTTGGACGATGTCGATATCATCTTGATGCGTCAGGACCCACCGTTTGATATGGCCTATATTACGGCTACGCATTTGCTGGAACATGTTCACCCTCAAACCTTGGTCGTTAACAACCCGGCGGAAGTGCGCAACGCACCGGAAAAACTGTTTGTCACCAAGTTCCCCGACCTGATGCCGCCCACCCTGATTACTAGCAACAAAGAACAAATCGAACGTTTTCGCGATAAACATAAAGACATCATCGTCAAACCCCTGTTCGGTAATGGCGGGGCCGGGGTTTTCCATATCAAACCGGGGGATGAAAACCTCAATTCCCTGATTGAAATGTTTAGCGAACTTTACCGTGAACCGATCATGGTTCAGGCCTATTTGCCCGATGTACGCAAAGGCGACAAACGCATTATCTTAATCGATGGGGTTGCAGCTGGTGCCGTCAACCGCATTCCGGCAGAAGGTGAAGCGCGCTCTAACATGCATGTCGGTGGACAGGCGGCAAAATCCGACCTAACCGCGCGCGAACGTGAAATTTGCGAACGCATCGGCCCGGAATTAAAGGCACGCGGCATGATTTTTGTCGGTATTGATGTGATCGGCGATTATCTGACTGAAATTAACGTCACGTCACCCACTGGCCTGCAAGAAATCAATCGTTTTGACGGATCCTGTCTGGAAAGCCAGATTTGGGATGCCATTGAAAATTATAAATAATCTTAGCTAAAGCCCGACTTATGACCTATCACGCCGGATTTGCCACACTGCGCGCAAGTGACCGCGACGGCACCGTTCCCTGCGCCTTGTGGTATCCCACCGAAACACCTGCCCAAGATTTGCGCCAAGGTGTTTATCAGTTTCATGTTGCCAAAAACGGCGATATCGCACCGGGGGTATTCCCCCTTGTCGTCATGTCGCATGGGTCCGGCGGGACACGTTTCGGACATTGCAAAACGGCGGAGTTTCTGGCCGAGAACGGTTATATCGTGCTGGTCCCGGAACATCCCCATAACAATTTTTTCGATGACAGCGCGGTCGGTTCTGCCCGATCCTACAGTGGACGTTCACGCCATTTGAAATTGGCACTGGATATGATACTTGCAGATAATAAATGGGGCCCGGTTATTGATCCGCAAAAAATTGTTGTTTTCGGCTTTTCACTGGGTGGATTTACGGCCCTGACCTGCGTTGGGGCCACCCCTTATGTAAAAGGATTGGCTCAACATATCCGCATGAACCGGGAATTCGATCCCATTTTTAGCGGATATGAAGTCATTGTGCGCGATGGCTTTGACGAGGAATACCTGCCTGTGACCTATGATCCGCGCTATAAGGCCTGCATTGCCCTTGCCCCGGTCAGCGGCGGTTTGTTTCCACCTGCCAGTCTGCAAAATATTACTGTCCCTGTTCAAATTTTTCGCGCAGAACACGACATGATCCTGCGCCATCCGTTTCATAGTACAGAAATCAGCGAAAACCTGCCTAACGGATGCGATTATCACGTTACCAAAAAAGCCGGGCATTTTTCCTACCTGTCCCCGGTCCGCGAAGACGTGAAATCCCAACTCGGTGAACTGGCAAACGACAATCCCGGGTTTGATCGACTGGCTGAACATAATAAAATTCACGCCTTGATTGTCGATTTCCTGAACAAAGCCCTTTCCTGAGGGCGATGATCGGGCTACATAAAACACTCATCCCTCGAATCGATATAAAGAACACGATAGAGTCCCATGATCTCCGCTTTTACAAAATCTTTCGCGCAATTACCCGATCCCACTTTTCGAAAAGTCATTTTTCTGGGCGTTCTCGGTGCTTTGGTTACGTTTTTGCTGCTTTTCAGTGCGGTAACGGGCTTTTTATTTGAAAGCGTGCTGGTTAATATTCCGTGGGTGGATACTGCAATTGATTGGCTGGGTTCCATTGCAACCATTGCCGTTGTCTGGTTGCTTTTTCCTGCTGTGGCTTCTGTCATTATCGGCTTTTTGTTGGAAGATATTGCCGAAGCTGTTGAAAAGAAACATTATCCCGGCCTGCCCCCTGCCGATTCTATCCCTTGGGGAGAAACACTGGTCGAAGCCATTAAATTCGCAGGGGTGATGTTGCTCCTCAATATTCTCGCTTTGCCGATTTATTTACTGTTTCCGGCTGTGAACCTGCTGGTCTTTTATTCCCTTAACGGCTATTTAATAAGTCGAGAGTATTTTGAATTGGTTGGCCAGCGCCGTGTCGGCGTCAAGAAAGCCAAAGCTTTGCGTAAAGCCTATCAGGGTCGATTGCTGATCGCAGGTGCATTGACTGCTTTCTTGTTGACGATTCCTCTGGTAAACCTATTGGCACCCGTGGTTGGCACAGCCGCCATGGTGCATCTTTTCCATCGCTGGCGACAGGAGCCGAAATTCCTGATGCTGGAACAGAGTTCTTAAGGAGTATGTGTGAGCATGTTTGGGCGTAATAAAAACGGCGACAAAGCATCCACCGAAACAAAAACTGAGCAACCGGCTGCACAGACGAATAACGAAGACAAAGTCGAGCAGTTGCCGCCTTTGAAGCCGTTTTCGTCAAAAGGTACACATACCCCGGCCCCGCCAAGTAAACCGGCTGTACCCAATGCGGCCTCTTCTGGTTCCTCACCCGGTTATCGCCCGGATATTGCGGCACGCCGTTTAATGGATATTCCCGGTGCAACACCGCGCCGTGGCGATCAACGCAACTATCAAGACCCGCGCACTTTGACCGTGGGCCGTGAAATCTCGCTCAGTGGCGAAATCACCGCTTGTGAAACATTGGTTGTTGAAGGCAACGTGGATGCCAAAATCACCGATGCGCGTGTTCTGGATGTCTCTTCCCACGGGGTTTATACCGGCAGCGCCCATGTGGAAGAAGCCTATATCTCCGGCGTGTTTGATGGCGAACTTTATGCTTATAAAACCCTGACGGTTCGCAGTGGCGGCCGCGTTAAAGGGAACGTGCGCTATGGTCGGATCGTTATTGAAGAAGGTGGGGAAATTTCCGGTTCTATGGCCACGCTCAGCCCTGATGAAATTGCGGCAGCGCGTAACGACGACAGCAAAACCTGATTTAGCAAGATCGTGATGTCATTTTCCAATCGCGCCGTTCAAGCCCTTGCCTTGTGCGGCGCGTTGCTACTTTCCGCCTGTGCCAGTCCTACCAAACAGGACATGTATGGCGGGGAACGTCCGCAACAAACCACCCCACAGGTAAAAGTTCAGACAAAACCAGACATTCCAGGTCTGTCCCCTCGACGGCTGGCAGCGATTAAGGAATACGGGCTGGAAAAGGCAAACCCAGATAAGCTCATTGGCCTCGATGGATTTGAAGTAAAACAAGCCCTTGGTACAGCCGATTTCATTCGTAAGGATAGTGGTGTTGAAATTTGGCAATATCGGGCTAAACACTGTATTCTGGATCTGTTTTTATATCAAAATGGTGCCCATCTGCGGGTTGATCATACCGAATTGCGCGGAAGCCTCCCCAAGGAAAAAGCAACAACCAACTGTTTTCATCAAATCGTTATGGATTTGAGATCATGAGAAGCTGGTTGGACGCGTCAAAAATCTATTTCGATCGACGAATTCTGGCCATTCTCTTTCTTGGTTTTTCCAGCGGGCTCCCGCTTTTGCTGGTCTATGGGACCCTGTCTTACTGGTTAGGGGTTGAAGGCGTTTCGCTGGCAACCATCGGCTTTTTCTCACTCGCACGCCTGCCCTACACTTTTAAATTTCTGTGGGCACCGTTGATCGATCAGGTTCGTCTGCCTATTCTCCATCGTTTGATCGGACATCGACGCAGTTGGGCCTTGGTCTCGCAAATCTTTCTGATCCTGTCCATTTTTGGACTCGGTCATTCCGATCCAGCTCAAACACCCGAGACAACGGCTCTTTTTGCCGTATTTGTCGCCTTTTTTTCCGCCACTCAGGACATTTTGATCGATGCCTATCGCATTGAATTGCTGAAAGACGATGAACAAGGCGCAGGCGCTGCCATGTACGTCAATGGATATCGACTGGGTATGTTAATCGCCGGGGCAGTCGCAATCGGGCTCTCAGACTGGATTTCCTGGCCGTTGGTTTATACCATTATGGCCGGATTGATCGTCATCGGCATGATCACGGTTTTATTAAACCGTGAACCGGAAAATCTTGCGGCTCAACAACAATTGGAACAACGTAATCTCCACAGCGCCCAATTGATTGCAGACGGCAAAGCCCCGTGGCTGGCAGCCCTGATAGCCAATTTCAAAATTGCGGTCATTGAACCCTTTAAAGATTTTATGACACGGGCTGGATGGATTTGGGTACTGGTCTTTATCGTCCTTTACAAGATGGGCGAAGCCATGCTGGGGGCCATGGCCAATCCGTTTTATTATCAAATCGGTTTCAGCGCGACCGAGATTGCCTCTGTCACCAAGGTTTTCGGACTTGGGGCAACCATCATTGGCGGTATGATCGGCGGGATCGTCGTTTATCGTTATGGCATTATGCGGGCGTTACTCTATTGCGGGATTGTTCAGATGCTTTCCACCTTGTTATTTGCCGTACAGGCCGAGGTCGGACACAATGTCCCCATGCTTATGGCGGCAATTTCTGGTGAAAATATCACTGCTGGCATGGCAACAACCGCCTTTGTCGCTTATCTGTCCAGCCAATGTAATTCCGCCTATACGGCGACCCAATATGCCTTGCTCAGTTCTTTTATGGCTGTACCGCGCGATATGTTTGCTGCCCTGTCCGGCATTATGGCAGATCAACTGGGGTGGACCTTCTTTTTCATTGCCTGTTCGGCCATTGCCCTGCCCGCCTTGCTTCTGCTGGCGTGGATGCAGCGCAGATATGATACAGTGGTTGATAATCCTGCTTGATAAAAGGGTGCCTTTTCGCTATCGTGCGCCTGCAATTTAGGGGGCGCTTTCGGGGCCCACAGTAACAGTGTGAGGAAAATCCATGGATATCAAAAAGATTCCTGTTGGCGATGCACCGGAGTCCGTCAACGTAATCATCGAAGTTTCTGCCGGCTCTACACCGGTGAAATACGAATTTGACAAAGACAGCGGCGCGATATTCGTTGACCGTTTCGTTCATACGCCGATGCATTATCCGGCAAACTACGGCTTTATTCCGCACACATTGTCTGATGACGGTGACCCGGTTGACGTTTTGGTTCTGGCACCGGAAAGCATCATTCCTGGTGCAGTTATCGCCGCGCGTCCGATCGGTGTTTTGATGATGGAAGATGATGGCGGTATGGACGAAAAAGTTCTGGCCGTTCCGACTAACAAAATGCACCTGATGTATGCAGACGTGGCAACACACACAGACCTGCCGCAAATCATCCTTGATGAAATTGCGCATTTCTTCCAGCACTATAAAGACCTTGAAAAAGGGAAATGGGTGAAAATCGCCGGCTGGGAAGGCGCAGAAAAAGCCAAGCAGCTGATTCTGGAAGGTGTCGAACGCGCCAATAAAGGCTAAGTTCCTACCAGATAAAGAAAAAAGCCCGATGGGATGAACCATCGGGCTTTTTTTGTTTAAATCTATTTATTGCGGACGGCCTATTGAATTCATCTGAATTTTATTTAATTCATCCGCCATTTCTTTTTCCCGTTTGGCTTTTTCTTCAACCTCACGACGGCGTTGTTCCAAATCGGTTTCTTTAACACCGGGTAACAATTGTTTCTGACCTTCTTCAATGGTCCATACCCGGCGACGTGGTTGCATTTTCTCTAAGATTTTCTGCGCGTCCTTGGTGTTTTCAGGAACTTCAATAGAAATTTCTACGCGACGGTTTTTTGCGCGTGCCTCAGGTGTTTTATTTTCAATTAACGGGCGGGAATCCGCATAACCTTGTGATGTCAGGCGTTTTTTCGGGATTTGACCAGAACGCAAGAAATAATGCACAACCGATGTTGCCCGCGATGATGACAAATCCCAGTTCGAGCGATATTGCAGGGTTGAAATCGGAATATCATCTGTGTGCCCCCCAACTTTAATGTCCCCTGGTGTGCGCGCCAAAACTGGAATAATTTTATCCAGCGTCGCATAAGATGCTGGTGCTAATTCCGCCCCACCGGACTGGAATGCTGTTTCTGATGGAAAACGTACAATAATACCTGTGTTGGTTTCTTGTAATTCCACCAAATTATTAGCAAGATCTGCCTGTAAGGAACGACGAAGCTGGGCCACCATTGCTTCGCGAATGGCTTCGGTTTGCGGGATGTCCATTTGCACCGATTTCACACCGGATAAAATACCGCGTCCACCAGATAGATTGGATTGTTCATCCGTTTGAAAATCCGCATTCTGGTTAAAGGCTTCCCGCATAGGTCCCGCGTTTTTCTGGAAGCTATTATCATTTACTTCTGAAAAGGATAGCAAAAGGACAAATAAGGCAAACAGCAACGACATCAAATCAGCATAAGTCACCATCCAAGCCGGAGCGTCCTTGTTATGCTTGATATTTTTTGACCCATCAAGGGTGTCGTCTTTGGTGTCTTCAGATGTCGTCATCCGCTCTTAGCCCCGCTTTTTCGCATCGCGACCGGCGGTGTAACTGCCACCCGTCCCCATTTGGCGTTGTTTTTCAGGGAGGTGCGGTTCCAAAATTTCCAACATTGCCGTTGGATTTTGCATTTGCTGAATTTGGAAAACACATTCAATAATCAAGGAACGCAACGCTTTGTCTTCGGCTGATTTTGACTCCAGCTTATCAGCAATCGGCAAAGCAATCAGGTTGGCAATCAACACGCCATAAAGGGTCGTCAACAACGCGACAGCCATTGCCGGACCGATTGTGCTGGGGTCTTGCATATTGGCCAGCATTTGAATGAGACCGACAATTGTTCCGAACATGCCAAATGCTGGGGCAGAATCGCCAATTGCCCGGAAAATTTTACCCCCAATTTCTTCGCGTTGAATGGCCATCGCCATTTCTTGCGTCAAAATTTTTCGAATATAATCAAGATCACGTCCATCGGCACAAAGCTGAACGCCTTTTTTAAAGAACGGGTTTTTCAGGTTATTTTTTTCAATTGTTTGAATGCCGTTCTTGCGGGCCCGTTTGACAAGTTGAATTGCCTGGCGGATGTAGTCGCGCGGCTTTTCTTTCTGAACTGTAAAGGCTGCGCGTATCCCAATTGGAATGGAAATAAAGATCCCTGACAAAGGAAATTTGATCAAAGTTGCGGCAAATGTCCCGCCGAAAACAATCAGAAAACCGGGAATATTGAAAAAGATGGCGATATCAGATCCCGTCAGGATCGCTAGCGTGACAACTGTCAAACCGATTATCAGCCCGGCAATGGTTGCAAAATCAAACTGCATAGATCTCGATCCGCCTCTATTATATTTTTTCTTCTCATTCGAATATTCGATTTTGCAACCTCACACTCTATCTTGCAAGAGGCAAAAATCATCACATTCGCTTATAATTCCGTATGTTAGGCCATTCTTTCAGAAATTTCACCCATTTCGCAACTTGTCGTTGGTGAAAATATTTAAAAAATAACTGTAACGCATAAAGAGAATTGCAAAGTAAAACTGATAAAACACACAACTTCCCGTATCTGGTTTTACGGACTTTTTGTTTTTTCACTTTTTTTGCAATCCTCTTTCATAGATACTATCAAGACATTAATATTTCTTTAGCTCGCAAAGATCGGGGTTGTTTTGTGCAGAGCGTTTAAGTTATTCGCCATTCTTCTCTTGTTTTTAGGTTTGTTTGCACAACAAGCTCAGGCACGTCCTTTGCAGCTCTGCACCCATGCCGGTTTTGAGCCTTATGTCATTCAGGGGAAAAATTCTTTAACCGGAATTGATATTGAAATTGTCCTCAACATTTTAAACAATCTGGAACAATCTGCTGAGATTAAAGCCTATCCGTGGAAGCGTTTGATAAGCCTTATTGAAAATGGGGGATGCGATATGGGCTTTTCTTTATTTGATACAGACGAGCGACGTGATTTTGCCCGTTATCTCTTTACCGTCCCCATGCATTATTCCACCTTCAGCGTCTTTGTACTTCGTTCTAATTCCTTAAGATTTAATAGAATTTCAGATTTTTTCAATTTACGTATCGCACATAATCGTGGGTTTGCTCTATCTGTCGGGTTTGAACAGGCGATTGCAGATAGAAAGATAAAACGTCTGCAATTCGATGATGCAAAGAATGCCATTAAAATGCTGGAGAATGGGCGTATAGATGCCATTATAGATAATGAAGCCCGTTTTAGATATTACCTGAAAAAACAAAATAAGCTGGGGAAAATAAAATCCCTAAATATACCGTTTATGCCGCATCAACCCGCTTTTCTTGTCATATCTCGTAAATCTAACATGAAAGATATAGACAAGATCAAGCGCCGATTCGAGAAGGAGCTTAAAAAACTTCATCTCAACGGAACCATTTTAGCGATTAGCAATAAATATTTAAATTAAGATCCTGTTTGACCGAGGAGATGTTCTTCTTCTTGAATGTCTGCTTCTAAGCGTGCCTTCAATCGCGAACAACGCGTGCGTTCACTTTCCGATTTCAACTGTCCACAGGCTGCTAGAATATCTTGGCCACGTGTCACACGAATCGTCGCGGTATAACCGGCCCGGTTCAAAATCTCCGTAAATCGCTTCTGTGTTTTACGGTCTGAACATTCATATTCACTGCCCGGCCACGGATTAAACGGAATGAGATTGAATTTACACGGGATACCTTTAACCAAGCGTGTTAACTCACGTGCATCTGCTTCGGAATCGTTAATCCCTTTCAACATGACATATTCAAAAGTCACGCGGCGCGCATTAATCGCGGCCGGATAATCGCGCACGGCTGCCATCAGTTCTTTGAGCGGGTATTTCTTATTGATCGGCATGATCTCATTGCGCACATCATCTCGGGGCGCATGCAAGCTAATCGCCAATTCAACATCTGCTTGTTCGCCAAGGCGGCGGATTTCAGGAACAACACCACTGGTTGACAATGTGATACGTCGTTTGGATAAAGAGATACCTTCTTGATCCATCAGGATTTTCAAGGCCTTCACCACATTATCAAAATTATAAAGCGGCTCCCCCATGCCCATCAGGACGATGTTTGACAACAAACGCTTATCACCGGGCGGAGACGGCCATTCATTATAACTGTCACGCGCAGCCATAAATTGACCGACAATTTCAGCCGCACTTAAATTTCGCACCAGCAATTGTGTGCCCGTATGACAGAACTTGCACGTCAGCGTACAACCAACCTGAGAGGAAATACAAACCGCACCGCGTTCTTCTTCCGGGATGAAAACCGTTTCCGCTTCGTTGTTATCGTCAAATTTAAACAACCATTTACGTGTCCGGTCTACAGAGGTCAGTTCCTCTGAAACATGTGGGCGGGAAATGATGAAATGATCTGCCAATTTTCCATGTAAGTTTTTGGAAATATTGGTCATTTTTGAAAAGTCAGTGACGCCGTAATGATAGATCCATTGCCAGATCTGTTTGGCGCGAAAGCCTTTTTCACCAATACGTTCCATTTCGGCCTTTAGCTCTTCACGGCTAAGGCCGACCAAGTCGATGCGTTGGTCGCTCATTTCATTAATTTCCTGAGTATTGTGCTCGGTTATTCCAAGCGGTCGGCGCATCTATACAGGAAAATGGTCTTGATTGCAAATCCCGTCATTGGAAAGACTATAAAAAGGATAGGGCAAGGTCAACTTGCTCTGTGACGACGTATTTACAATCAACCGATCGCTTCTTATTTTCTAAATACCTTAATCTGATCGATGATATAGCGACCCATTTTCAAACGCAAACCATTCACTTCTTCGCGTAAATTCAGGAGTGCACCGGCAACACCTGCCGTTTCTGTCATGTTTGATTCAACCAGCGTGCGCAACATTTGCATATCCTGTTCCAGTTTCAGGGTACGGGCGGATTGTTCCTGTGCACCGCGTTCCAGATCACTGGTGCGTTGACGGGTGTTTTCCAAATCAGTTCGTACAACACGTACCTGACTGGCTAAATCTTTCAAGCCCCCTTCGCCTTCAACGATTTCCATTAAATCGGCCATGTCTTTACGCACGGCATATAAGGCTTTTTGGTAACCCGATATTTCCCCACGCATGACATCAACTTCTTTATGAACATCGTCCGCTTTCATCGCGGCGCGTTCCATACGTTGTGTCCGCGCACGAATGCCTTTTAATTCGACCTGTTGGCGTTCCATCGCCAGATAAGCTTGTTTCAAAAGGGTGCGGATATTTTGAATATCGCCTGCTTGAGCCTGACTGGGTTCACGTGCTACGTCATGAATACGTTCCACCAGCTCATCAACCGTCCCCTTCAAGGCTTTATAACGGGCTTTGGTGCTATCACGCTGCAAACGCAGCTTATTCATTTCCAGTTCACGTTCTTTGAGATATTGCTCATGACGTTTAACAGCATCCGGGCGAATTCCAAATCGTTTTGCAGCAGATGCCAATCCCGGTGTTAACGGCGAACGGCGCAAAGGCGTAATATTTTGCGTTTGTGCGGTTTCCACCAAAATCTGTTGTGCCTGTGCCATATTTTTCGCTCTCCCAAACACGTAACATGCTTATAAAACAAATCCATTCGACCTATCATGACGCAAAAAAATGATCAGATGGTTAACAGGAATATTTTTTATGGAGAAAGAGAAAGAACCGATAAACGAAAATCGAGGGGAGGGGAGATAGAGGGGGCTATCCAAACAAATTGGGCGGAGAATCAAAAACTCAAAGCGCTCTGAGGCAAGTCACAAGAGGGTGGGATATTGAGTGACAATGAGCTTTTAATCCTCCTATTTTGTTCGTAAATATTATTTTCGAATATCGGTTCTAACAGGGATAAACTGTGTGTTTACAAGTTGAGTATCCAATAAAAATGCAGTCCTGTATATCCGCACGAATACTTGCGTAATAACCCGATCCGTAAGTTTACTATTATTCAAAAGTATCAATTAAATGGATAATTTATCTTAAACAAAAAAACCGCCGTACTTCAATCGAAGCACGACGGTCTTTTAAAATCGTCAGGTTGCAAAACGAACTTAGTGTTTTACATTTGCCCAAATTTTACGCTTGAGCGCATAAAGCATAGCTGTCAGAACCAACAGGAACAGCATAACTTTCAAGCCCAAAGACTTACGTTCGTCCAGCTCAGGCTCAGCAGCCCAGTTCAGGAACGCAACGATATCTTCAGCATGTTGTACAGCCGTTGCTTCGGTGCCGTCTTCATACTCAACCATTTCGTCCATGATTTGCGGCGGCATGGAGGAATAATAGCCAGGGAAGTAGACATTGAAGTTTTTGTCTTCGTTTAAGACAAAACCTTTTTGATTTAGAACTTCTTCCGGCACTTCATCCATATAGCCCATCAGGAAGCTATAAATATATTCCGGACCACCCAAACGGGCTTTAGCAATCAAAGACAGATCTGGCGGCAAGGCGCCGTTGGCATCTGTTGCCGCTGCATCGTTCGGGTAAGGGCTGACAAATTTATCAGATGGTTTGGCTTCACGTGTGAAGAATTCACCATCATCATTTAACAAAGCACCTGCATCGCCATGTGGCAGGCGGATTTCTTTTTCCGCTGCAATTTCCTTGATCTCATCTTCGCTGAAACCCAATGCGGACAAGTTACGATAAGCAACCAGACGCAAGGAGTGACAAGCCGAACAGACTTCGTTGTAAATCTGGAAACCACGACGCAATTGCTTTTGATCGTATTGACCGAAGAAACCTTCGAACGACCAGTTTACATCCTTCAGTTCCGGCACATAAGCGCCACCGGAAGCCTGGGCTGCACCGGCACTCAATGTCAGGGCCGCAACAGCAGCAATAAACAGTTTACGCATGTTACGCGTCCTCCGATTTCTTGAGTACGGCAGCGGAAATGCTTTCCGGCAAATCGACCACTTTCTCGATCTTGCTCATCAAAGGCAGGATCACAAGGAAGTGTGCGAAATAGTACAGGGTCGCAAGCTGCGCCATGATGATGTAAGACCCTTCGGCCGGTTTTTTACCAAGGTAGCCAAGGAAAATACAATCAAGGAACAGGATCCAGAAAAACCATTTGTAAACCGGACGGAACTTACAGGATTTTACTTTAGAACGATCCAGCCACGGCAATACCATCAGCAGAATGATGGAAGCAAACATCGCCAAAACACCACCCAGTTTCGCCGGGATAATGAAGATGTCGAATGTAATCGCACGCAAGATCGCATAGAACGGCAGGAAGTACCATTCCGGCACGATGTGCGGCGGTGTGACCATCGGGTTCGCAGGGATATAGTTGTCCGGCTCACCAAAGAAGTTCGGTGCCCAGAAAACAAAGAACAGGAAGAACATAAAGAACAGACCCATCCCGAACAGATCTTTGATCGTGAAGTACGGGTGGAAGGGAATGCTGTCTTCCGGCTGTTTCATTTCAACACCCAGCGGGTTGTTGGATTTCACAGCATGCAAAGCCCACAGGTGCAAACCAACAACAGCAAACAGAACGAACGGCAACAGATAGTGCAGAGAGAAGAAACGGTTCAATGTCGGGTTATCAACAGAGAAACCACCCCACAGCAACGTTACAATAAAGTCACCAACGATCGGGAAAGCTGAGAACAGGTTGGTAATAACGGTCGCGCCCCACAGGGACATTTGACCCCACGGCAGAACGTAGCCCATGAAGGCCGTTCCCATCATCAACAACAAAATAACAACGCCGAGGATCCACAGGATTTCGCGCGGGCCCTTATAAGAACCGTAGTACAAACCACGGAAAATGTGGATATAAACGACGATAAAGAACATGGAGGCGCCGTTCATATGGATATAGCGGATTAGCCAACCATAGTTGACGTCACGCATGATGCGTTCAACAGAATCAAACGCCATATCAACATGCGGCGTATAGTTCATCACCAGAAAAATACCGGTAACAACCATCACAATTAAAACAGTGAGCGCAAGGGAACCAAAGTTCCACCAGTAGCTCAGATTGCGCGGCGTCGGATAGCCGGCAGTGGAGTGGTGCATCAAAGAGAAGACCGGTAGACGATCATCAACCCATTTGACGACTGGGTTATTCCATTCAGGAGAACTCATTTATCGGGCCCCTTATCCAATCTTGACGTGTTCGTCGTCGAGGAATTCGTACGGCGGAACGGCGAGGTTCAACGGTGCCGGACCTTTGCGAATACGACCAGACGTATCATAGTGAGAACCATGGCACGGACAGAACCAGCCACCGAAATCACCGCGCGGATCGCCGGGTTTCTGACCAAGCGGCACACAACCCAAGTGGGTACATACACCAATCAAAATCAGCCATTCCGGTTTTTGAACACGATCAGCGTCTTTTTGAACGTCAATCAGAGACGCACTGTCGTCTTTAACGGCTTGTTCGATCTCTTCCGTGCCACGGTGGCGAACAAATACCGGTTTCCCGCGCCATACTACAGTGACGCTTTGCCCTTCCTCGATCTGGGAAATATCTACTTCTGTGGTAGATAACGCCAGAACGTCAGCAGCAGGGTTCATGCTGTCAACGAAAGGCCAGATCGCGCCTGCAACGCCTGCCGCACCCACGGCGGAAGTCGCCAGCAGCAGGAAGTCGCGGCGGGATTCACCGTCTTCCGTCTTATTCTCTACGTTAGTAGCCGTATCAGCCATGTTTTACCTCATTTTTATCCCCGAACGAGAATCGGGGTGCCCAAGTCGTTGCCTTTAATCAAACAGATGAACATCTGTGATATCATGGTGTCTTCTAAAATGAGAAAAGACACAATGACAAAACTCAATTAACAACGTGACCCGACCTAAAATGAAGGACGAGTCGCGCATCCGTATAATGCATTTCGCCTGACAAGAAAAGGTTTAACCTGTACAAATCCATGAAATTATGTTGCGAATTGCCTTAATTCAGGTGTAGTTAATAACGACTCTCAATTGTAAGGATTTTTTACGTGCGTTTGGCTCTCTTTCAACCCGATATCCCGCAAAATACCGGAACCCTGCTTCGACTCGCGGCCTGTATGAACATTGGTGTCGATATTATTGAACCCTGTGGGTTTGTTCTTGATGACAAACGTATGCGTCGCGCCGGGATGGATTATCTGCATCGCGTGGATTTAATTCGTCATAACAGCTGGGTAGCGTTTGTTGAAGCCAAACAAAAACAAGGCGGCCGGTTGATCCTGCTGTCAACCAAAGCCGCCCATATCTATACCGAATTTGAATATCGCTCTGATGATACCTTATTATTGGGGCGTGAAAGCCAAGGTGTTCCTGCTGAGGTCCATGACCACGCCGATGAACGTCTGATTATTCCGATGGCAGAGGGGATGCGTTCCATCAATGTCGCCATCAGCGGGGCAATGGTTCTGGGGGAAGCCTTGCGCCAAACCGGTGGCTTCCCCGGCTAAATGAACGAGTTTTAAGTCTTTAAGGGATAAAGGCTGCGATAATCCGCCGGCTTGACAATTTTCCCCAACAGGCAACACAGCGGATCATGAAAGGCACAAATCAGCTTGCCGCACCATGACCCTTTTTTTGACAGGCCTAAGCGAAATTTCACTTCTTTTGTCCGATGGTGAACAAACGGGACGATCAAGGCCGTTGCGAATTTGGAACGGCGCATCAATCGGACATAGGGCACCGCCCAAAAGTGATATCCCTCCATAAAAGACGGCGGTAAATATTTATGTGCATAGACAAGACAGGCTTTTTGATCAAAAGAAGACATCAAACCTTGTGTTCCCATTTCTGTACAAATAACTTTTGCACCCCCTTCGCCACCATCACCATTGGCTTCCGAGCCGTCTGTGTCAGACGCAGAACCGACACCTTCGCCAGTATTTCCGCCATCGCCACCTTCATGGTTTTCTTTGGGGATCTCTTTCTTTTTTTGCGCTTTACCATCAGTTTGCGCAGACGCCTTCGCTGTCTGCGAACCCCCTGTATCTGAAATTGTTTGCTCCCCACTGATCGGATTGCTCCACGGGGTCAACTGACTGTCAGTGGTCCCGGTTGTCTGTAAACGACTTGTCTGGGCCGTCGCAGAGACCGGCATACTATTGTTTATGTTTTGTTCTTCTTTTTTTGAAGTGACCTGAACCGGTTGTGATCGTCTGCGTTCAAATTCCGCAATCGTAATTGTTTGAGAGGCATTTCTCCTGTTCTCATAGTAACCTTGGCCTAAACGGCCCATTGCATCGGGAACATAGACCCAATCCTGTGCATTAAAAACTGTTTCTGACATGAGTTCCTACTCCTGTTTTAAATAATCAGCTCTCTCTATTTAAGGTATTTATTCCTTTTAGCAACCCTTATTGGAAAAAAATCATATGGCTTATCTCATAAAACAGATGCATCCCCTCTTTAAATCAGGCACCATATCTTTGACTTGAAGGAGAAGAAAAAATGAGTCTGGAATTTCTCATCACGGCTTTTATTGTGGTGCTTCTGCCCGGTACCGGCGTTATTTATACTGTTTCCATTGGCTTGTTTCGGGGAACAACCTTTTCCTTATGGGCCGCCCTTGGCTGTACGTTCGGTATTGTCCCGCATATCTTGGCTTCTATTCTTGGGCTCGCCGCGCTTATGCATACCAGCGCGTTTGCCTTTCAAACGGTTAAATATGCCGGCGTGGCCTATCTTCTTTATCTCGCCTATGGCATGTGGAAGGAAAAAGGCACACTATCCGTCAAACAAGTCGATCAACAGAAAAACGGGGCACGTATTGCGCTACATGGCACATTGATCAATGTGTTGAATCCCAAACTCTCCATCTTTTTTCTCGCCTTTTTACCGCAATTCATCACTGCGCAAAGCCAAACGCCTCTTTTGGATATGAGTATTCTCAGCTTGACCTTTATGGGGATGACATTTGTGGTCTTTGTCATATACGGCTGTGCCGCTGCATGGATGCGCCGCTATGTAATGGAAAATGAACGCCTGCTCGGCTGGCTCCAACGCAGCTTCGCCGCCGCCTTCGTCGCTCTTGGGATTAAACTGGCGTTTGAAGAACGTTAACCCTCTGGACTAAAAGCAAATATTTTCTGGCTTTTTCGTAGGCCAGTGAAGAGTTCGTCAAAAAATGGGGGCCAAAACCTAAAAAATAATATAATTTCGAGGCTGACCCCGGAATTTGGTTTGTTGTCGTCTGTTTCCTCGTTGGGTTATATGATGAGGTAAATTCGGTATTGTTACGCGCGCTAAACGTGCCATAGTGCTCTCCTTCATTTTCTGAAAGAGGTATGAAAAGCTTAGGCAAGTAATTCGGTAACTGTCCCCCGAACTCGTCCATTTTTTGAACAAGAAGTAGAATATTTAGCTGACAAAGAATTTAGCTTTGGGAAACGGGATGACGGATTATGGGAGGCATATAAATGACGACTAATAGATACGAAATTAAAGAACACATAAGGTCTGACCTAGGGCAAAAACTTCGAAGTAAATATCGTGATTACCTTCACGATGTTGCCATGTGTGCTTTCAACAGCAAAGATAACCTACTAGGAATAATATTATTTTTCCATACCGAAGACATGAAGGAACAAGCAAAACTGGATGGAATCGTATCCAATATAAAGGAGTTTTGCCTAGGTCCTGTTGACAAAATATTTTACCCATACCCGAATTGATGTGACCTGCACGAAGCCAAGGAAACTGAGCATCGTCTTGTCATACCGAGTTGCAACCCGGCGAGCATTTTTGAGTTTGTTGAAGCAGCGTTCAACCTGATTTCTCAAGCCATATACGAAATCATCAACGGGAGTGATTTCCTTTCGGTTTTTCCGCATTGGGATCATGGCGTATCCACCGCGTTTCTCCATATCGTCCCGAATGGAGTTTGCATCGTAGCCTTTGTCTGCCAATAGAACCTTGGCATCTGGACCACCCCATTCCATCAATGGAGCATACCCTTTGTAATCTGATGTTTGGCCTTCGCTGATTTCCAGAGCTATTGGCAAGCCTTCGGCATTTGTTCGAAGGTGTATTTTGGACGTAAAGCCACCTTTTGAACGGCCGAGACCCTCTTTTTGAGTCCCCCTTTTGCCCCAGCAGCCTGATGATGGGCTCTGATGATTGTGCTATCTATCATTTGCACTGTATCTGGAACGGCTTTGGCATCGTTCAAGGCATCCAGTAGAACATCCCAAACGCCGAGCAATGTCCAGCGGCGGAATTGACGATAAACAGAGGACCATTTACCGAAGTAATTGGGGAGGTCACGCCAAGGTGCTCCTGTCCGGGCAATCCAAAAAATACCATCAAGAGTGAGGCGGTGATTTGAGGGAGGACGGCCAGATTTTGGCCCTTGGGCATGAAGGAATGGCTCGAAGAATAACCATTCATCGTCGCTCATCAAATTCCGCATAGACTTCTCCTCATAAAAAGAAGTCTTGAATCACATTCTAAGCAATTTGTGAACCCACTTTGTCAACAGGACCTAAAGGAGCTTTCTCAAGTGAAATGGGAAGAGTTTCAGGCTTATGGCGTCGATATTGAGTGTGACAGCCATGAAAATGTTGTTCACACAAATGGCGGTAATTACCTCATGTACAGACGATAAATAAGAGAAAAATCGATGACATGGCCGTAATAGCGGCTGAAAGCAAATCAGCAAGGCAAAAGTCTTGAGTTCGGGGGACAGTTACCGGGGAGTTCGGGGGACAGTTACCGATCTCTCGGTTTTGGTCCGGGCTTTTTAGGCAATAAAGGGCGGCCAAGCTGTTCCTCTAAGTTTTGAACAAAGTTGTCGTCGCCTAAAGGTCGTCCGGTCCTTTCGTGCTGTTGTAATTTTAAATGGTCCTTTTGCGACAAATCATCCGCGAGAAAACGTTGCCAGCTCTCAACATGCTGTAGCAATGGCGCAACACGAACCAGTCCGTCATCTTCTGCACACATATGTGCCCGCGCACTGCTCCAACGCCATTCTTCTGGATATTTACACAATCGGGCCCTCACGGGATTTAGTTCGACATATCTGGCACAGTTCATCAAATAAGCCTTATCCATTGGAAATGACGCAAAACGGGATTGCCACAGGTGACCTTTCCATTTCTTCTCAAAGTTGATATGACGAGTGTAACGCCGATGTGTTTCTGCCATCGCTCTACCCAAAGCCACTTCCGTTTTAGGAACCGCTATCACATGTGTATGGTTCGGCATCAAACAGTAAGCCCAGATTTCAACGCCGTAAAAAAGACACCATTCAGCCAATAAATCCAGATACAACTCATAATCGGCATCACAAAAGAATGTTTGTTGTCGTCTGTTTCCTCGTTGGGTTATATGATGAGGTAAATTCGGTATTGTTACGCGTGCTAAACGTGCCATAGTGCTCTCCTTCATTTTCTGAAAGAGGTATGAAAAGCTTAGGCAAGTAATTCGGTAACTGTCCCCCGAACTGGAACTGGAACTGGAACTGGGTGTCCCCCGAACTGGGTCCCCCGAACTGGAACTGGAAGAACTGGAACTGCGAACTGCGAATTGAAAAGAAATTAGGAGAAGGAATCAAATTGGTCACACTTCTCCTGTTGACTTCATTCTATATGACATAAACTTAGAAAATCGTTAAGAACATAACGAGAAGGCATACAAACAGCTAGAATTTATAAGCCATTCGCACATTGCCCCAATGGCGGCCACGGATATAGATCGGTGCATCAACTTCTTTTAACAAGACCACCTGATCCCCGACTTTACGGTCATAAGCCTGTACGAGAACGGGCTGTGTATTGCGCGCTGCGCGCAGGCCCGCCGGGTCGGCAAAAATACGACGGTTGCGGCAATTCGCATCGTTCCAGATCGGATCGTCGCTTTGTTCCTTCATATAGACCTTATTGTGGGTCGGCAAATAAGCGGCACGATCCACTGCCGCACAAAAAACAATGTTGGGGGCACGTTGAATGATCTCTTCCTGAATATCCGGTAGATATTCATCGGTGATCGGCGTGAATTTTGTCAACATTTGGCGGGGGTTGGTATTTGGAATTGGCTGATAATCAATATCGAAAAAGTCCTCAACAGAAATCTGGTTTTTACGAAGGGCTTTTTCAAATGCTTCTTCCGTTCGATTTGCCGCCTCTTGAACCAATTCAATATATACCTTGTCCTGATTTTTCGTTTCTTCAAGCAGCTGAATAATCCGCGCTTTTTCCCCATCCGTATGCGCACCGAATGCCGCATTCACCACATTATCCGCCACTTGGCGAATATCCATATCGAATGCGCCGATTTTGTCCAAAACCACATGACAGGCCCCTGTCTGCAAATGATTTTGCGCATGTTCAATACGCAACGAAACACCGCCGAGGCTTAAATCCGCTGTTGTTCCGACAAATTCAGCTCCATTTTGCTGCAACGTTACCGTCATCCCCAATGGTACCCGCTCACTATGGCGGCGGTTCCCGGCATAGGACGTGCGCAACAACATGGTCATCGCACCGCGCAACCCCGAAACATCCCGAATAACATTGCGCGAAATATTAGAGACTTTGCGCGCCATCGATTGTGCTGACACATTGCGTTCAGACACATCTTTCATGCTTTCATCCACATGGGATGTACTATCGGATGCACTGGTTGCACTGCTGCTGATCTCTGTTGTCGCAGCCGTTTGTTGTTCCACCGCTTCAGAAATATGACCAACACTTTCACCCATTTGCTGGATCAGCTGGTTGGTGATTTCAATTTCATGGACCGCCCGTTCTGTGGCTTCACGAATTTGACCGGACTGCATATTGACCTGATCAATCGCTTTTTCAGTTTCTGCGGCCAAGTTTTTCACTTCCTGTGCCACAACGGCAAAACCTTTGCCCGCCTCACCGGCACGTGCTGCCTCAATCGTCGCATTTAAGGCAAGCAAACGGGTTTGCGAGGCAATGTTTTGCACCAAAGCCACAACCGATGCGATTTCCTGTGCACTGGTTTCCAGACTGTTGACCGTTTCCTGACTGCGGCGCGATTGTTCAATGGCATTTTGGGCGATCTCTTCAGAAGACTGTACTTGCCCGGCAATACTTTGTGACGAGGCATCCAACTCTTCTGTTGCTGCAGCCACCGTTTGAATGGAATTTAAAGTATGATTTAAAGATTCAGTCGCGAAATCGACCTGTTTTTGTAATTCAATCTGTGCTTCGCTCAAATGATCAACATTTTCTTGCATCAAGGCGGTTTGGTCAGAAACACTTTGAATCGTTTGATCCGATTCATCCAGAATCTCATCGGACATTTGCAGAAGCTGTTCGCGAATTTTACGCAGCTCGCCACTTTCAATGTAAGTCATCATCGCCAGATCGATATCCAGACAGACCGATCGTAACATGGCCCCGACACCATCCATGACCTTAGCGTTTTTAACCCCATTTTTACGCAAGTAGGTTTGCAGCATCTGCTCGATCAACATGAAATAACCGCCCAGATACCAGCGCGGTTCCAGTCCGATCACATCATGGACGCGCCCAACCGTCAGCGCACGTTCCATATAAGAATCAGAATATTCTCCGCTGAACATATTTTCCCAATGCTGGCGTTGCGCATCCGTTAAGGTGCGCACATTGGAATGTTTATCAATGATGGACTGGGTTTCTTGAAACCCGGATAAATGCGAATAAAAATTTTCTACAATGGCGGGCACATCGCCATTAATGGTTGCAAAAAAATCCTGCATAGATTTTTTTGCATTTTCATCTATGCGTAAAAACTCAAGTCGTCTTGTAAGATCACTTTTATCGCTCATGGTTGTAGCCTACCCTATTGTCAGTCCAGTACGATATCCCACTAATCGTCAACTCTTAAACAAGCTTTTTTTAAATATAAGGGACTTTTAATAATTTTCGCAACCATGAAGGAAAAATAAAAAATGTAAATTATACTTATGATCTACCCAATAAGCTGGCTAAAACTTTCTTTCGTATACCCCGGTGGTAAGACTTTGACATGTTGTTTATTCATATACATATCTACTTCAGGGTTACGGACTTCCGGTTGCAAGACATCACTTAAGAACGCAAAAACTCCTGGTGCCATTTTTGCAGGAAACGTCTGCCACGTGATAAAAACCCCACCACGCATGTCATAGCTCATAATCTCGCTACTTTGTTTGGCATCTGTAATATCCATCGCCAGATCTTCTGCCATACCGACATAGACCCAGCCCGGTTTTACCCCGCCATGCCAAATGACATAAATTGCAGAAACACCTGATACGTTTTCTTTTGCCAATTCTATAAAGGGGAGACGACGGAACTTACCTGCCGCATTCTTAGACCAAGCCACTTCAAGCACACCGCCTTTGGCTTCGCTTTTCTTGCCACCGCCGAAAAAGTCAAACAGTCCCATTTTTTGCATTCCTTAAATAAGCGATAAACTTATTATAAACCCCTGCCATGGGAATGCAATAAGGTCATTGGGATCAGACAGATAAAGGAAATGAAGAGCTAGCGACCAAACAGACTTTTCGCTTTGGCCTCGCGCCGTTTGATTTGAGTTTCTGTAATTTTTTCAACCGCTGTTTCCACCAATTGACCTTCTTCGCTCGCATCGCTGATCAACGTGATAAAATGACGAACGTGTTCTTCCTTATCCGCCGGACAGGGAATATTGATTATATTTTTAGAAGTATTTTGCTGACGACGTTGCATAATAGCCGGATCACCGTTCTTTTTCCCCAGCAAATACGGAGCATAAGCACGATCAACCTTCGCAATATGGCTCAACAACCAACCTTCTAAAAAAGTAACAATTTTCTCTGCATCTACATCTTGCGGGCAGCGGGCATGGAAATTACGCAAAGAAATCACACTATCGCGAAAGTCATCATGTTCTTTTTTATGGATAACAAAATCCGGATAACCCGCGCGCAACATAAAACGTTCTTCACGATCAAAATGTTCTTCAACATAAAGACCTAACGATTTGATTGTTGCTTCAATAACACCCGCATTGCGATTTTCAGCAATTTGTTCACCTAATTGACGGATCGTACGAAACAACATCTGGTGGTCTTCATCAATCACACCAATTCCCAACTCGAATTCTTCAGACCATTCTTTATACTTCATTTCATTATGCCTTATTTGCGAACGGACGATAGATACAACAAAATCTTATAGTTATAGCGTTTTGTTGTATAATTCACTTTAGCACAATTGACATAAAAGAAAACCCTGCCTCATATTTTGATCGCATTTCTTTCGAATTATATACGAATCGATAAGCGGATCTTTTTTGCACCTTTAAACCAAACAGGCCTGAAAAGAAACCGCGGTCATTTCGATATCGTATTATTTATTCATAATGCACAACTGAACAGCCTTCTAGCCTCCGATCCTTATTATAGATCAATATGTTAATTTTTTTTGTCTCCCTTTTTGCGCGAAGCTTGCTTTTCTCCCGTAAGCAGTGGATGATTTGAGCAAAATCAATTCTCTCTATCATGAATGAATAAAAGCGTGTCTGATAAGCATAAAACGGGATTAACGACAGAGTCTGTCACCGCAATTCTTGAGAATGTCGGGGCAATGATTTTCATGTGTACCCCAAAGGGTCATATAAATTTTGTAACCCCCGCCTTTTGCCAAATGATCGGACTGACAGACGACAAACTGCTCGGCAAGAACATCCGCTTCATTTATCCCAATGCCGATTTAACAGATATTCAAAACATTATCGCCCAGTCAAATATCTGGCAAAGTGAACTTGAATATCGCGCACCGAACGGAACCTCATTATGGTTTCGTACAAATATCACCAAAAATGGTGACAATCTCATCTGGGCACAAATGGATGTAACTGCGCAAAAAGAAGAATCCTTTCGCCAGATCAATAATGAGAAAAAACTGCAAAGCATTCTCGATCATATACCCGCTTATGTTTTTTCAAAAAACCGCAAAGGGGAATACACCTACGTTAACCACATGCTCGCGGCCCTGCATGCCTTAAAAAGCGACGAAGTCATTGGTAAAACTGATTATGACCTCTTTCCTTTTGAAGCCGCCGAATCTTTCGCAAAAAATGACCGTAACGTTTTCGAACAACACAAAACGGTGCGCGCACTTGAAGATGGCGGCATGGACGAATATGGGATCGAACGCTGTTATTTATCCGTCAAATGCCCTATGGAAAATGAACAGGGCGAAGTCCATGAGCTTCTTGGGATGTCTATTGATATTTCGGAACAGCAACGACTAGAAAAAGCCTTATGGGCCAGTCAGGAAAAGCTCAACAGCATTCTCGATAATATGAAAGCGCGTGTTTACATCAAAGACACCGATCTACGTTATACCTACGCCAACGAAGAACTCTGTCAAACCCTGAAAATGGATCGCACCAGCATAACCGGTAAAAATGATTTCGATCTTTTTGAACCAGAAACCGCTGTTGGTTTTCGCACGACCGATCAGGAAGCGCTTAAAACCCGGCAGAAAATTTCTCGTATGGAAACGTCCGTTGACACGCATACTCGTATAAAAAGTTATTATTGGTCTGTCAAAGTCCCCTTATTAACAGCTGACGGAGACGTTCATTCGATTTTAGGTATCTCAACCGATGTAACCGAACAAAAACGACTGGAACAGAAACTTCAGGCCAACGAACGCCAGCTGACAACCATCCTTGATAACATGAAAGCTCATGTTTATATCAAGGATACAAGCTATACCTACACCTATGTAAATGCAGATATGTGTGAATATCTGGGCAAAACATTCGATGAAATCGTCGGAAAAACGGATGCTGAAATTTTTGGTCAAAATGTCGCCGAACGTTTCCATCAAAGCGATACACACGTTTTTAATAACCGAGAAAACTGTACCAGCATCGAAAAGTCCCGCCATTACCGCACGGGCAAGAGTTGCTATTTTCTCTCCATCAAAGCACCGTTGATCAACGATGTCGGCAACGCCCATGCCTTGATCGGCATTTCCACAGATGTTACGGAACAACAACGAATGGAGCGCGAGCTCCGTAAAATGGCCTCAACCGATGTATTGACAGGCGCCAACAATCGCCGACATTTCCTTGAACTCTGCGAAAAGGAAATGGATCGCGCCAAACGGTATGGACATAATTTATCCTTGATTATGCTGGATGTGGATCATTTCAAACATATTAATGACACCTACGGTCACGCCACAGGTGATGAGGCCATCCGGTCGATGACCAAACTTTGTCGCGACAGTTTGCGAAATTCAGACGTTTTGGGTCGAATTGGCGGTGAAGAATTTGCCATTCTCCTTCCTGAAACAGATTTGATCGGTGCCTGGCAAATCGCCCAACGGATCCGACAAAATACCGAAGATTTTGCCTTCGATACCGGACAAGGCAAAATTGAAGGATTTACGGCCAGTTTCGGCCTGACTGGTTTATTGGAAAAAGACCAAAACCCAGATGATTTGCTCAAACGTGCCGATGTTGCCCTTTATGATGCAAAAACGCAGGGACGCAACCGTGTTTGCGAGAAAATTGATTAATCCGGTTGAAAAATAGAAAAATCTTAACTTTTGATGTAAATGATTATGCCGAAGCGCTTGCATGAACGCGCCAATCGTCTTATATAACGCCCAGTTTTTGACCCTCAGGGAGTTCTAAATGTCTGTGCCTTGTTTGAGAAGGGCGGACGACAGGGAACTCGCCGCAACAAAGAGAGAGTAAAATGAGTAAAGTCATCGGTATTGACCTCGGTACAACCAACTCCTGTGTCGCCATTATGGACGGTGGAGACGCTCGCGTTATCGAAAATTCCGAGGGAACACGCACAACCCCTTCTATGGTTGCTTTCACAGATTCAGGTGAACGCCTGTCCGGCCAACCTGCCAAGCGACAAGCCGTCACCAACCCAGAAAATACCCTGTTTGCCATCAAACGCTTGATCGGTCGCCGTTTCGACGACCCGCTGACCAAAAAAGATCAAGGTCTGGTTCCCTACAAAATCGTCAAAGCAGACAATGGCGATGCGTGGGTAGAAGCCAATGGCGAAAAATACAGCCCGTCACAAATTTCTGCCTTCATCCTGCAAAAGATGAAAGAAACCGCAGAAAGCTTTGCCGGTGAAACCATCACACAAGCCGTTATCACCGTTCCGGCCTACTTCAACGATTCTCAACGTCAAGCAACAAAAGACGCTGGTAAAATTGCTGGCCTTGATGTTCTGCGTATCATCAACGAGCCGACAGCCGCAGCGTTAGCTTACGGTATGGACAAAAAAGAAACCGGCACCATCGTTGTTTACGATTTGGGCGGCGGTACATTTGACGTTTCCATCCTTGAAATCGGCGACGGTGTTTTCGAAGTAAAATCCACCAATGGCGATACATTCCTCGGCGGTGAAGATTTCGATATGGCAATTATTGATTATCTCGCTGACGAATTCAAAAAAGAACAAGGCATTGACCTGCGCTCTGATCGTATGGCCCTGCAACGTTTGAAAGAAGCGGGTGAAAAAGCCAAGATCGAACTGTCTTCCTCTAAGGAAACAGAAGTCAACCTGCCGTTTATCACGGCTGACCAGTCTGGCCCGAAACACCTGAACATCAAACTCAGCCGTGCAAAACTGGAAAGTCTGGTTTCAGGTTTGATCGAACGTACCGTTAAACCTTGTCAGGCGGCCTTGAAAGATGCAGGGCTGAAAGCCTCTGAAATCGACGACGTTATTTTGGTGGGCGGGATGACCCGTATGCCGAAAGTTGTTGAAAAAGTTAAAGAAATCTTTGGCGTAGAACCCAACAAAGGCGTAAACCCGGACGAAGTGGTTGCCATGGGTGCTGCCATTCAGGGTGGTGTGTTGAAAGGTGACGTGAAAGACGTTCTGCTTCTTGACGTAACACCGTTGTCTTTGGGGATCGAAACATTGGGCGGTGTCTTCACCCGTTTGATCGATCGCAACACTACAATTCCGACACGCAAATCTCAAGTCTTCTCAACAGCAGAAGATAACCAATCTGCTGTAACCATCCGCGTCTTCCAAGGTGAGCGTGAAATGGCGGCTGACAACAAACTGCTGGGTCAATTTGATCTGGTTGGTGTTCCGCCGGCACCGCGTGGCGTCCCACAAATCGAAGTCACCTTCGATATTGATGCCAACGGTTTGGTAAACGTCTCTGCCAAAGACAAAGCCACAGGCAAAGAACAACAAATCTCGATCAAAGCCTCTGGCGGTCTGGATGACAACGAAATCGACCAAATGGTTAAAGATGCAGAAGCACATGCGGAAGAAGATAAAAAACGAAAAGAGTCTGTAGAAGCTCGTAACCAAGCCGAAAGCCTGATCCACACAACCGAGAAAAACCTCACAGAACATGGGGATGCCTTGGGTGCAGAGGATAAAGGCGAAATTGAAAAAGCGATCAACGAGCTAAAATCCGCGTTGGAAGGTGACGATCTCGATCCCGAAGATATCAAGGCGAAAACAGATACTTTGATGAACGCTTCTATGAAATTGGGTGAAGCCATGTACAAAGCTCAGCAAGAATCCGCTGGTGCTGAGGCTCCGCAACAAGAAGACGCACCGGCTGATGACGGTGTTGTCGACGCCGATTTCGAAGAAGTCGACCCGGACAAAAAAGACAAGTAACCTGTAAAAGTGTGCCCCTTGCGAAAGCAGGGGGCCTTGTTTCAAATAGTCCCCGCCACAAACGGGGACATATTTGTCTTTAAAGAGGACAAAAAATGGCAAAACAAGATTACTACGAAACGCTTGGCGTCAACCGCGATGTAGATGATAAAGCCCTGAAAAGCGCGTTCCGTAAGCTTGCCATGCAATATCACCCTGACCGTAACCCAGATAATGCAGACGCAGAATCCAAATTTAAAGAAATTAACGAGGCTTACGAAGTCTTAAAGGATGCCGAAAAACGCGCTGCTTATGATCGTTACGGTCATGCCGCGTTTGAACAAGGCGGTCCGGGCGGCGGACATGGCGGTTTCGGCGGTGGCGGTTTCTCCGGTTTTGGTGACATTTTTGAAGAAATGTTCGGCGATATGATGGGCGGCGGACGCGGCCAATCATCCGGGCGCGGTTCTGATCTGCGCTACAATATGGAAATCAGTCTGGAAGATGCCTTCAACGGTAAAAAAGCCCAGATTGAAGTCCCGACATCCGTTCATTGTGGATCCTGCGACGGTTCTGGTTCCAAAGGCGGTAAACCACCAAGCATGTGCCCAAGTTGTCACGGCCGTGGTAAAGTGCGCGCACAACAGGGCTTTTTCACCATTGAGCGCACCTGCCCGACCTGTCATGGCGCAGGTTCTGTCATTTCTGATCCTTGTGATAACTGCGGCGGAACTGGACGTGAACGCAAATCGAAAACCCTGTCCGTCAGCGTCCCAGCTGGTGTCGAAGATGGGACTCGTATCCGGCTATCCGGCGAGGGTGAAGCCGGATTGCGCGGTGCGCCCAGCGGTGATCTCTATATTTTCCTGAGCATTGCACCACATCGTATCTTCCAGCGCGAAGGGGCCAATATCTTCTGCCGCGTGCCAATTCCTATGACAAAAGCGGCTCTTGGCGGTGAAATTGAGGTCCCAACCGTAGATGGGGGACGTGCCCGTATCAAGGTGCCTGAAGGCACCCAAAGCGGTAATCAATTCCGTTTACGCGGCAAAGGTATGAGCGTCATGCGCACCGAGTCACGCGGGGATATGTTCGTTGAAGTTGCCGTGGAAACACCGGTAAAACTGACAAAGGAACAAAAAGAAATCTTGAAACAGTTCGAAGCCGCCGGCGGGGGAAATGTGGAAAACCACAACCCTGAAAGCCAAGGTTTCTTTAGTAAAGTAAAAGATTTCTTTGACGACTTAACAGATTAAACCTTTCAGTATTTAAGTTAAAAAGCCGCCCATATAACTGGCAGCTTTCAGACTGCTGACAAAGTGTTTTCGTAGATAATTGACCAAAATTGTCATCCCGCACTTGATGCGGGATCCATTTTAAATCAACGGGTTAGATATCTCTCAATGGATGAAGATGGATCCCCGATCGGGGTCGGGGATGACAGCTTAGGGCTTTGTCAATAACCTGAAAGCCGCCCATATAACTGGCGGCTTTTTTTATTTGTATATAAAGATCAAGATCCCCATATACACAAAATTAAATGATCGATTCTTGAAAAACGGGGATATGTTGCGTCATATTGTTATATTAATTGCTTTTGGATGTTCTTTATCTCTAGCTGTCATCAAAACAGCCTGGAGCGAGGACTTACTCTTCTTCACCGAACATTATCCTCCTTATAACTTTATTGGATCAAATGGTGAAATAAGCGGTATTTCAACAGAAATTGTTCAAGAAATAATGAAAAGAACGGGTTTTGCTTATCGTATAAAGCTAACACCATGGAAAAGAGCCTACGAATTAACTTTATCTCAAAAAAATACCTGTCTTTTTACAACAGGCCGTACAAAAGAACGTGAAGACCTGTTTAAATGGATTACGCCACTGACTGAAAACCCCATCGTCTTATTCGCGCGTCCGACTAGCAAAATCAAAATTACTCAATTCAGCGATTTATCTGAATATCGAATTGGGGGGTATTTGGGTGATGCCGCTGTTGACTATCTGGTTACCCGCAATATTCCGGTTGAAACAGCACGCGATGATAAGTTGAATGTGCGTAAGCTTCAGGGCGGCCGGATTGATTTATGGGTGACTGGTGAAATGACAGGCCATGCCCTTGCCAATAAAACAGGTTATGAAATAAAGAAAATATTCACCCTCACTGCAATTGCCGGAGGCATTGCCTGTAATTCGCATCTCAGTGATTTAATCACATCACGTTTGCAACAAGAACTTAACACACTTTATCAGCAAGGATTTATTGAAAGGGTATTTCATAAGTATGACCCGAACTTATCCGCGCCTATCTATAAAGCAAATTAAAAATAAGCTCGTTTATTCTTTCCACGCGATCCAGCCCCCAAACAGGAACGCACCATAAAAAGGTTCAATTGTTTTAAAACCAGCTGCATGGAGCAATTCCATAATCCGGTCTTCCCCGATAAATTGGATATCACGCACAACATGCTCGAACCCACGATCCACAATATGTTCCGGCATACCTTGATGCAGTTGCCAATCCCGCCATACATCCAAAAAACGTTTGAAACGCACACCTTCGACCTCTGCATGCAAGTCCGCCAAAATCAACGGGGCACCAGGGTTCAAGCGGGCTGCGATAGAACGTAATAAAGCCTCTTTTGATCCATCATCCGGCACAAAGTGCATGACCAAAATCAGAGTTGCCGCATCAAAACGAGCCGTACTGTCCAAATCCTCCACATATCCATTGATGACTTCGCAACGATCAGAAAGTTGTTGAATTTCCAAATTCGCCTGTGCAACCGCCGCCATTGCCTGTGCCGGTTCAACCCCCGTGATTGACCAATTGGGGAATTCCTGTCCCAACGTCATCAATTCAACCCCGGTTCCACAGCCAACAGACAATAAACTGGAATTTGTTCCAAGAACGTAACGTTTTAAAAGAACCTTGATCATTTCATGTAAAACATCATAACCAGGCACAACTTGGCGAATGACCCGGTCGTAGGCCTCTGCCTTTTGATCATCAAAATGCTGTGTGGTATCAAAATCAGTCATGGTTTGGGTTCTTTCAAAATCACTTTCCCTTTTACGGGAATAAACGCAGGCACACGGGATTTATAAGTCGCATAATGATCCCCGTACAGTCTTATTAGATGGCGTTCTTCAAATCGCACACCAATCAACAAGTATAACGTGCCAAAAATCGCTGTCATCAAATCAAATGGCCCTGTCACCCGCCCCCATAAAATAAGCAATCCGGCACTATAAAGCGGATGGCGCACCCAACAGTGCAACCCATGAAAATGCAAGGGTTCTTCATCATGAGCCAAGACCCCTTTAAAATGGTCACGGATTTGGGTCAAGCCACTAAGAGTACCCAGATCATATCCGCGCAAAGCCAAAATCATCAACAACCAGCCGATGATATAAACAGCCCCCTGCCCCACAACCCACCAATCTGCACGTACAAAGGCGGCTTCATGTTCATAAAGCCATAAACCGACAGCATAAACAGCCGCGATTTGCAAAGTTGCAAAGATATTATAAGCCAAACGATAAAAGGCCCCGAACAGAGGCTTCAGCCGGGATTTCACAAATTCGCGAGCCAGCATTGAATGGACAAGTCCAAAGATCAGCCAAGCCGCCCCATATATGAGATGATGCTCAAACATCCGCCCAGTTTGGGTCAGAGATACCCGCCTGTCAACAATGTGCGATCAGAGCATGTTTTCAAAATAAGCGATGGTTTTTTTCAATCCATCTTCCAAGTCAATACTCGGATTCCAACCCAGTTGATTTTGTGCCTTATCAATAATGGGTTTGCGCTGCATCGGGTCATCCATCGGTAAATCTTCAAACGTCAAAGTCGATTTTGATCCAATCATTTCAATGACTTTTTCCGCCAGCTCCCGGATTGTAAATTCGCCAGGGTTGCCCAGATTGATCGGCCCGGTAATCCCATCCGGTGCCGCCATCAAACGCACAAATCCATCAATTAAATCATCACAGTAACAAAAAGAACGTGTCTGTGCCCCATCCCCGTAAATGGTAATCGGTTCATTGCGCAATGCCTGCATGATAAAGTTGGACACCACGCGCCCATCATTGGGGTGCATGCGCGGACCATAAGTATTGAAAATACGCGCCACCCGAATATTTACCCCGTGCTGACGGTGATAATCGAAAAACAACGTTTCCGCACATCGCTTGCCTTCATCATAACAGGCACGCGGACCTATGGGGTTAACGTTCCCTCTATACTCTTCCGGTTGAGGATGTATTTCAGGATCGCCGTACACTTCGCTGGTGGACGCTTGAAAAACCTTGGCCCCCACACGTTTGGCCAACCCCAGAACATTAATCGCCCCATGTACACTGGTTTTTGTCGTCTGAACCGGATCATGCTGATAATGGATAGGGGATGCCGGGCACGCCAAATTATAAATTTCATCCACTTCGACATAAAGCGGGAATGTAATATCGTGGCGCATCAATTCAAAATAAGGGTTATCCAGCAAATGACGAATGTTATCTTTGCTGCCGGTAAAAAAATTATCGGCACAAATAACGTCGTGACCTTCTTTCAATAAGCGTTCACACAGATGCGAACCCAGAAAACCTGCCCCGCCGGTTACTAAAATCCGTTTACGCATATGCACGAGCTGAATCTCCCCTTTAAAGACTGCCGAACCATGTAACATATCCAGCCTCAAAAAACATAGAGCATTTTAATTTTTTATGAAGTGTTTTATCTCTATGATACATTTAAGGATAAATTTGCTTTCTATGCTGGGATGAACGAAAGAAAATGGCAGAAAATTTAAGCGATGCACAGTTGATGCGGGCCATCCGGGCGGAAACCAACAGCCCGGAAAATAAGCTGCTGGAAAATATGCAGATCTTGGAAAAAAAACCCGCAGGCCTGTGCGCAGTTCATCTGCATTTATCCCAATTACAGCGTACCAACCGAAAACCTGATTATATCCGCATTGCCGAACGTTGTTTCGATCCCATTACGATAACCCATATGTCAGACCTGTTCGTTCTGGCCAACTTCGACATTGTGCTGACCTGCCAGAATAGCCGGATTGAAGACATTGACCGGGCTTTGTCCTCTATTCGCAATATGTTTCGCGCCGACCCCTTAATCGAACGACGCGATATCAGCGGAGAAGAAGCTTTTTGTACATGGTACGACCTTGAAGAAGATTTTGAATATTTCAAAGAAGCTGTTGTTTCCAGCATCCTGTCTGCCAAACGCCAATCCCTGGATAAAAACCTCTCCTCTATGGATGACGAAAAACTGACCCCAAAAAATTTGGATCAATTGGCCCGAACTTTTCGCAAACTGGATGCCCGCCCTTTAATGCGTCACCAAAGCGCGGTTCAGGTGGGGACAAACGGGCAAGGTCAGCTTCTGTTTCGTGAATATTATGTTTCTATCGCTGATCTGCGCAAAATTGTTGCACCGGATGTGGATTTACTGGCAGACCGCTGGTTGTTTCAATATCTCACCACGATTTTAGATCAACGTGTGCTTCATATGCTACGTAGCCAAACAATGGATGATTTGCCGAAAAATATCAGTTTAAATTTGAATATCCAAACCATCCATACTAAAGATTTTCAACTGTTTGACCATTTTGTCGGCGAAGAAGCCTATCGTTTTATTATCGAATTTCAACCCGTTGATGTTTTCAGCGATATCTTCGCCTATGAACAAGTGCGCGATATGCTGCAAACCCGTGGTTACAAGGTGCTGATCGATAGTCTACAACCCCTTGTTCTGGATTATTTCGATCCTTCCAGATTGAAAGCTGATTTTTATAAAATCGCCTGGGGTGATCGGCTCGGTGCATCCGCCACACAGGAAGGACGCGGTGAAATGCGCGAATTAATCCATAGCATCGGGGCTTCTAACGTTATTATCTCGCTGGTCGATAGCGAAGATGCTGTTAAATTCGGTTTGCAATTAGGTGTTCAAAGATTTCAGGGGTTCTTCGTCGATCGACTGGTGGAAGCTATGACCCAAAAAACAGCCTCGGCCATGAGGGGGGCATAAACCATGCAAACTCAAAATCAGGAAAACCTGTTCTACGATTATATTCGCCGCCTTGAACACCACCGTCAAGGCCGCGAAATGGTACATTTCCATCTGTCAAAACTGCGCCCCTTCAATCGACGCGAACACCATATTCGCGTTGCCGCCGATGCCTTTGAAGGGATGGTCAAAGACTTACTCGGGCAGATTTTTGTCTTCAAAAACGCCGATATTATCTTTGTCTTTAAAACCGAGGCAATGGGACAAGTGGAACAGGCGATTGAAAAAGTCAAATTCCTGTTTGGCGATGATCCTTTATTGGAAGAAAGTGGGCCAGAAGGCAAAGGGTTTAACAGCTGGTACGATGTAGAAGCTGACTATGAAGACATTGTCGCAATGGCCCGTGATTTGGTGGAAAAGGATAAAAATGCCCGCGCCGCAATGGGCGGGAACGTTGATGTCAAAACTGCCCTGCTTGCCAAACAAGAAGCCGGCGAACGTATGACACCGCGTATCCTTGATCGCGTGATCGAGGCCTTGAAAGCCGCCGACCTGACCAACATGGTGCGCCGCCAATATGTCTGTAGTGTCGAAGGCCCACAAATGGTTCCCACGGCACGTTTTAGTGAGTTATTCATTTCAATCAGTGATTTGCGTGAAACTCTCCTGCCCGGTGTCAATTTGACATCTTCGCCTTGGTTGTTCCAGCATTTAACAGAAACATTGGATCGACGGGTTCTTTCCCTCCTCAGTAAAACCGAAGATCGCGATATCACGGGCGATATCAGCATCAATTTAAACGTTGCAACCCTGCTATCCACCGAATTTATGCGTTTTGATGAAAATGTCATTGCCGCCATGCGGGGCAATATCGTTTTGGAATTGCAACATCTTGATATTTTCAGTGATTTAAACGCCTATCTCTTTGCACGCGAATATGTCAAAGAACGCGGCTATCGTATCTGTATTGATGGTGTGAATTACAAAACATTGCCTTTTATTGACCGCGAACGTCTGGGCGCAGATATGATCAAATTAATCTGGTCCTCCGACATTATCCACGGTGGGCATGATTTATCAGATAAGGTCATTCGACAGATCATGTTAACAGGAGCTAAACAAATTATTCTTAGCCGTTGTGATAGTGAAGAAGCCGTCGAATTCGGCCGCAACAATGGGATTGAATTATTTCAAGGGCGCCATGTTGAAGCCTTGATTGCAGAAGAAGGTCGTCGTAAAAACATGCGAACCCTGAAAAAACGGGCGGCCGCACACGATAAAATGAATTTGAAAAAACGGTCTTTGAGCAAACGGACCTAGATAAGGCAACTATGGAAAAGATACTGATCAGCGCCTGCCTGTTTGGCGAAAAAGTTCGTTATGATGGGGGCGATACCCTGATTGATGACCCCATCGTGGTACAATGGAAAAAAGAAGATCGTTTTATTGTTCTTTGTCCAGAAGTTGCGGGTGGCTTACCTGTCCCGCGTAAACCCTGCGAACGAGATTTGAAAACAGGACGAGTTATTAGCCAGGATGGCGAAGATTTTACCGATAGCTTTCATCAAGGCGCATCAATTGCGCTTAATTTGGCAAAGAAACACAATATCCGATATGCTTTGCTCAAAGAACGCAGCCCCTCATGTGGGGTCAATTTAATATATGATGGAACCTTTACATCAAATAAGATCAAAGGATTAGGCATTGTTGCCAAGCTATTGAAAGAAAACGGTATTAATATATATAGCGAATTCGACCTTGATCAACTCAAGACCGATCTAAACGAAAAATAGCACCATGTTCGCCATTCCCTCCCTTATCCCTTACGACAGTTACAATCCGCTATGGTTGCTGCTCTGTGCCTTGGCTTTGGACGCCTATGTCGGAGATATGAACCGGTTGTTTAATATCATCAAACATCCCGTCGTCTGGATGGGGGAATTGATTGCCTTTCTCGATAAAAAACTCAACCGGGAAAATCGATCTCAAGTCAATCGCACCCTTCGCGGTGCTGTGGTCGTTGTTTTCATGGTTTCCCTGTGTTTCACCATTGGTCTTAGTGTCACATGGTTTGGGCAAAACTATCCGTTTGGCTGGATCCTTGAATTGTTCCTGACCATTGCCCTTATCGCACAACGCAGCCTGTTTATCTACGTGCGCCGGGTTGCCGTCGCATTGAATGAACAAGGGATTTCAGGGGGACGTGAAGCTGTCAGTCATATTGTCGGGCGAGACCCTGATCAACTGGATCAACACGGCGTTGCCCGCGCTGCAATTGAATCACTGGCTGAAAATTTTGGTGACGGGGTGGTTGCCCCCGTTTTTTGGTACGTTATCTTCGGTTTCCCCGGTTTATTGGTCTATAAGGCTGTAAACACAATGGATTCCATGATTGGCCATAAAACCGATCGCCATAAATCTTTTGGATTTTGCGCCGCTCGACTGGACGATGTTCTCAACCTAATTCCCGCACGTCTTGCCGGGTTTTGGATTTTCTTAGGATCTTTCTTTTTACCGACCTCCAGCCCATTGAAAGGTCTGAAAACCATGTTTCGCGATGCGCGCAAACATCGTTCCCCAAACGCAGGTTGGCCAGAAGGTGCAATGGCCGGATCATTGGATATCTCATTGGCCGGACCACGTAAGTATCGCGAAGGCCAAGCCAATGATCCGTGGATCGGCGATGGTCGGGCCCGTGTCCTGTCCAAAGATATCAAACGTGCCTTACAGGTTTATGTCGCCGCTTGTCTTGTCAACGCGAGCATGGTTGCATTGCTTTCCTTGCTCTAAACCTACCTTTACGATTGCGAAATCTTTGCAGACTCCTATATTGGAGGAAACCGTTTCTTAAAAAAGGGAAGGACCCCCCATGTCAGACGAAGATCTGGAAAAACACGCCAGTAAAATGGCAAAAAAGAAAGCCGCCCGCGACCGTATGATGGAAAAAAAGATTGATGAAAAAGGCCTTGTCATCGTTCATACCGGCAAAGGTAAAGGGAAATCGTCTTCCGCATTCGGCATGGCACTACGCTGCGTCGGACACGGTTTTAAAGTCGGTGTGATCCAGTTTATCAAAGGCGCATGGGATACGGCAGAACGCCGCGTGTTTGAAGGATTCCCCGATCAGGTGACCTTTAAAGCCATGGGCGAAGGTTTCACATGGGAAACCCAAGATAAAGAACGTGATATCGCCGCCGCCCAAAAAGCATGGGCCGCCGCCAAGGAAATGATCATGTCGGGCGATTACCGCATGGTTATTCTGGATGAAATCAACGTCGCCATCCGATATGAATATGTCAGCGAAGACGACGTTCTGGATTGTCTGGCAAACCGCCCCGATATGGTGCATGTGGTCTTAACGGGTCGTCATGCCTCCGATAAATTGTTGGATGCAGCCGAACTGGCAACGGAGATGACCTTGCTTAAACATCCGTTTCGAAGTGGTATCAAAGCCCAGCCCGGTGTGGAATTTTAGGACTTTCTTCAGATTTAACGCGCATAATCGGCAACAACGCTCTTATTTCAAAGGATAGAAGCCATGAAACGCTTTCTGGCCATAGCATTTGCAGTCTTCACCCTTCTTCCCTTCAACAAGGCACAGGCTGTTGATCAGGACGCCATCCAGATTTTATTGGAATCTGAAGCAACAGCCCGCCATGTTCTCGGCTCCAAACAATATCCTGACCTGAATAATGCTTTTGATAAAGCTGTCGGGGTCGTCATTGTGCCGCGCTTGCTCAAAGGTGGCTTTATTGTTGGCGGTGAATACGGGAATGCGGTTTTACTGTCCAAAAAATCCAATGGCAATTGGAGCTACCCGGCCTTTTATACCATCGGTGGCGGCAGTGTCGGTTTCCAAATCGGTTTGAAAGACAGCCAAATGATCCTTGTCATTCGCACACACGCCGGAATGGAAGCCATTTTGGCAGATCAGTTTAAAGTCGGTGCCGAAGCCGGGATCGTTGTCGGAACCTTTGGCGGCAGCGTCGAAGGTGCGTCAACGACAGCGATTGGTGCAGATATTGTGGCCTTTTCCCTTGATCGTGGTCTGTTTGGCGGTGGTGCACTGGAAGGGTCCGTTTTTGCCAAACGGGCAGACCTGAACCAATCTTTCTATGCCCAAACAATTGAACCGCGCGATATTGTTATTGAAGGAAAAGCCAGCAATCCGGCAGCGGATAATTTACGATCCACTTTGGCGGCGCTTGCCAGTAAATAAAGAGAACGCTCATGCAAAAGCCTGTCAAAGCCCTTATGTTTCAAGGGACTGGATCGGATGTGGGAAAATCCCTGCTGGTGGCCGGACTTTGTCGGGCTTTTGTCAAACGAGGATTAAAAGTCGCTCCGTTTAAACCCCAAAATATGTCCAATAATGCCGCCGTCACCCCAGATGGCGGCGAAATTGGGCGCGCACAAGCTTTGCAAGCCCGCGCCTGTGGTCTGAACCTCAGTGTTCACATGAATCCCGTTTTACTGAAACCGCAAAGCGATGTCGGATCTCAGGTCGTTGTCCAAGGTGAAGTTATCGGCAATGCGACAGCGCGTGATTATACCGCGTTAAAACCAAGCTTAATGCCAAAGGTCTTGGAAAGCTTTCATAAACTGGCTGAAAATTGTGATCTCATTCTGGTCGAAGGTGCCGGCAGTGCTGCCGAAGTCAATTTACGCAAAAGTGACATTGCCAATATGGGATTTGCCGAAGCCGCCGACATCCCAGTTATTCTTATTGGGGATATAGATCGCGGTGGTGTCATTGCCTCCATCGTCGGGACACAAGCCCTGTTGCAAGGTAGTGAACGTAACCGGATCAAAGGCTATTTGATCAACAAGTTTCGCGGGGATGTCAGCCTGTTTACCTCTGCCCTTGATATCATCAAAGACAAGGTAAATCTTGATAGTTTCGGTATCGTTCCTTTCTTTGGTAAAGCCCGTCTTCTCCCCGATGAAGACGCCATGAGCCTTGATAACCGGAAAAAAGAAACAGATCAAAAATCGATTAAAATTGCCGTACCGCGTTTTTCCCGTATCGCCAATTTTGATGATCTCGACCCTTTGCGGGCTGAACCCGATGTTCAGGTAGAAATCATTGAAGCCGGAAATGCGCTGCCCGGTGATAGTGACATTATCTTACTACCCGGATCCAAGGCAACCTTGGCTGATCTTGCTTTTGTGTGCGAACAAGGCTGGGATATCGATATCAAGGCCCATGTGCGCCGGGGCGGACGTGTAGTCGGTTTATGTGGCGGATATCAAATGCTGGGCAACACAGTACGTGACCCTGACGGTATTGAGGGCCATATCAAGGAACTACCGGGTCTTGGTTTATTGAATATGGAAACCACCCTATGCGGTCCCAAAACTTTGCGCGAAGCGACAGGCCATTGCAAAACCAACGGTCTTGCTGTTCACGGGTATGAGATGCATATGGGTGTTTCAAATGGTCCGGCGCGGCAGAATCCATGGCTAGAATTAAACGGTCAAAGCGAAGGCGCAATTAGCGATAATAATTTGATCATGGGCAGTTATCTGCATGGACTATTTAACACGGACGAATTTCGTCATGCCTTTCTAAGTGAGATTTATCAAGGGCGGTGGACCGGTTTGCACTATGATCAACAAATTGATGATATTTTGAATGAATTGGCCGCCCATTTAGAAACCCACTGCGATCTGGACGGATTGCTGGCACTGGTTCAAAAAACATGATCTCTATTCGCTTGTTTAAAACGCCCGATTGCGAGGCCATGATCACCTTGTTCCAGCGCAGTGTCCATGAAATCGCCTGCCAACATTATAACCCGGCTCAACTTGCCGCTTGGGCACCCAAGGAAATTAATCAGGAAGACTGGCTAAAACGTTGTTTATCACGCCCAACCTGGTTGGCATGGGACGATAACACACTGGCTGGATTTATTGATTTGGAAGACAACGGTCATCTTAATCTTCTGTATGTTTCCCCGGATTATCAAGGGCAAGGCCTTGCAAAATCCTTGTATAACACGGTCGAAAAGCAGGCTCGGCTCAATAAAAATAAAAGCATCTTTGTCGAAGCCAGTCTCAGTGCCCGTCCATTTTTTGAAAAGCAGGGGTTTCACGTTCAGACCCGCCAAACGGTTGAGCGTAAGGGGGAAACGTTCATCAATTTTAAAATGGAAAAATCCCTTTAAATCGGGCCTTGTTTACTGTTCCACCATGCGGGTTTGCGATTAAGGCCATCCAATAAATCGCGTCCGCGTTCAACATCCATAACGTGACCCGGTATTTTAAAATATTTCTGTATGAAATCAGAAACATGGGCCTCACTCAGGTTCCGCAAGGTCGCCAAAACATCGTCGGACAATTCACCCCGGTCAAAAATTGCCTGTTCCATCTTTTCGTCATCCCCATAAACACGAACAATCGTGATCATGGTATGGTCGTTAATCTCAGCCCCTTTATTAGCCAAAAGACATAAAACCGGTTCCTTACGACCCATAGAAACGATCCGTCGACACACTTGAGCCGAGACATTATGACGCTCTGCAATCGCCAGCATCTTTTCCACCACGCCCGTTTTTAAAATACCTTCCAGAAAACGATCTTCTAAAACCGGGGATAATTTTAAAATCGGCAAGCTGATTGCAGAAATATCACACGCAAGTTTATGAGCCAATTCCACCGGCAAATGCGGAGATGTTCCAACAGCCACGGCGATTGCAAGTCGAACGGATTCAACTTCATCATTAATCAGGTCGGCAATAATTTCTTCAGCCAAATGCCGTTCGCGTTCATTTAAACTATCATGATCAAAAATATACGCCATTTCATCGGCAAGGCTGCAGCGTTGCGCGGAATCCATAGGTTCCTGCGCATTTAAAACGTAATGCTGCAAATTATGTCGGACGGTCTCAAACATAGGGACCAGCTTATACCTTAAAAACCATTGCATGACGAGAGGCTTATATAATACCACCATAATGCAGCATCATATGTGACTGATCGCACAGGCACTTAGGTTTTATTAACCTTTAAAAACGGTTATAGCTTTTGCTCAGCATAAAATGGATCGCCTGTGCCACATTATCCCAATGGCTTTGTTTGGCTTTTTCTATCGCCTGATCAAAGCCAAATGCATTGACCAACAGTTTTGCCAACTCGTTGGTACGGGTTTCATGGCCGGGGTGGGTATAGCGGTTCTTGCGCGCGATTGTGAGTGTTCTATTCATAATCATTCCCTCATCTGCAAAATGAAAACGGAACCTGCTTGTTATTTTTTATTTATATAGGAACGTTTCGATTCTGTTTCAATACCTATAAATGTAACGAGTCGCAAAAAAAGCCCCATCTTGCAAATGGAGCTTTTTCATTTTAATTTTCGCCTGAGCGGTCTTAGGCAACGCCGCGATAGTCGTCTTGCATAAAGCGGAGTTCCTCTGCCACATTAAACAGTTGGAATTCCATCGCTGTACAAATCGCATCGTTGTATCCTAGGCTGAGTACCAGACGTTCGGCATAAGCGCGGACTTGGGTATCATTTTGATATTCTTGTGTCGTAGTTTCAATATGTCCGGTAATCATAGCGACCTCACTCAGGGCTTTGTTCGTTGAGATTGTGATAGCGGTCAAAAAAAGCAGGGCGTCTCGGGTTAGGGAGCAGGAATAAAAGTTGGGGGATTTAATCCTGATGTCGAAACGCCCTGATAAGTATGTCCGTTTCACAATTCCATATAAACACACAGATGTTGCCAGCGTTTTTCTGCAATAATTTCTTTTATTTCTGAATATTTCAAAAATATTCTCTAAAAGCCTATAGAGTAAACTTTTCAAAGGAAAGCCCAACAGGCTATAAAGAAAGTTGCTTTTTCCATGCTGAATTAATTTAAATCCATGATTTATAAAATAAATTATCTTAGCAGGGAGAGCAGGATGAAAAAACGGTTTCGCCACCTGCGCGAAAATGCTTTTTCATCCTTCGCCAAAGCGTTAAAACACAAGAGGTAAGACCGGAAATATTTGTTCTTTGGGACCTTATTTTTTTCAGAAATATTTGTCACATCCAGACTTTTTAATGCAATCACCCATCCGAAATTTAAAGAGTAAACCAAACATGTCACAGCACGCCCACCTCATCGATATGGTCAATCGGGCCGAAACAGTCGAAATTCTTTGCGTCGGCGATATCATGCTGGACCGTTTCGTTTATGGACATGTGGACCGTATCTCCCCAGAAGCTCCGATCCCGGTCTTACGGATTGAACGTGAAGACGCCATGTTGGGTGGTGCGGGCAATGTGGTGCGCAATGTTCTCAGCCTCGGGGCCAATGCCCGTTTTTGCGGTTTGGTCGGTGAAGATGATGCCGGACGGCAAATCGCCAACCTGTTAAATGAAAATGATCGGTGCTGCGCGGCTCTGTTATTGGACGAAGCACGCCCAACTTCCTTAAAAACACGTTTTATGGCCTCCAACCAACAAATGTTGCGCGCCGATCATGAAAGCCTTGGCCCCTTATCAGAAAAACAACATGGCGACCTTATGATGGATGTAGCCCAAAGCCTCGGACAGGCCAAAGTCATGGTTTTATCAGATTACGGCAAAGGAGTGTTACATGGGGAAAATGCGATTGATTTAATCGCGTTAGCCAAAAAAGCCAGTCTCCCCATCATCGTCGATCCAAAAGGTGATGACTACAGTAAATACCGCGGGGCGACACTGGTCACCCCGAACCGCAAGGAACTCAGCGAAGCCAGCCGTATGCCCTGTGATAACGATCAATCCATCGTCGCCGCAGCCCGCCATATCATCGAAACTTGCGGAATTGAAAACGTTTTGGCAACCCGGTCTCAAGACGGCATGACCCTTGTTACCAAAGAAGGTGACGTCATTCATTTCCCAACCGAAGCACGTGAAGTGTTTGATGTATCCGGGGCAGGTGATACGGTTGTTGCCTCCTTGGCAGTTATGCTGGGCCTTGGCACCTCCTTAAGCGATGCGGCCAAGCTCGCCAATATCGCTGCCGGTATCGTTGTGGCAAAAATCGGCACCGCCAGCGTCTATAGCGAAGAATTGATAGAAGCTCTGCATCATCAGGACCTGTCCGAAGCCGAAGCCAAGGTCGTAGGTCGCGACAGTGCCAAAGACCGCGTTCTTCGCTGGCAAACACAAGGCAAAAGCGTTGGTTTTACTAACGGTTGCTTTGATCTTTTGCATCCCGGCCATATTTCCCTGTTAAATCAAGCCGCAGAACAATGTGACAAACTGGTTATTGGATTGAACAGTGATGCTTCCGTTCAACGCCTGAAAGGGCCAGAACGCCCCATCCAGAACGAAATGGCCCGCGCAACTGTGCTTTCTTCGCTTGCCTGTGTCGATATGGTGGTGATCTTCGATGAAGATACCCCAATGGAGCTCTTATCAGCCCTGTTGCCCAATGTACTGGTTAAAGGAGCTGATTACACCATCGATCAAGTGGTTGGCGCTGAATTGATTCAACAAAATGGCGGTCGCGTCTTTCTTGCCCAACTAAAAGACGGATTTTCAACAACAAATACAGTCAAAAAAATGAAAAAAGATTCTTAACCTTCTTCATTTCCCCCCAAAACCGCCTGATAAGCATGCCATGTGGCGTGACCCACCAGTGGAAAAGCTATTAAAAGACCGATCCCGCTGATCAATCCTAAAAACATGATCAAAACAATTAAGCTTGCCCACAAGAGCATGACTTTCAAATTAAGAAAAACTGCATAAGCACTGGTCAACAGTGCCGGAATTAAAACGGTTTGGCGATCCATCATCAAGGGCAGGGAAAACGCACCGGTGAAAAAGATCAGGGTTGCAAACAAACCGCCTAACGCCGTAATCATAATTGCAAAATGCAGCCCCTCTATTGTTGTTGCCCGTTCAAAAATGACGACCCATTGGGGCATCACACCGGGAAACGCAACGGCAAACAGGGTAAAAGATAAACGAATCCAGACCATAAATAAAAAAACCTGTGCAATTCCCATTCCCAAAATAGGATAACGACACCGCCGAAACGCCATGAGTGCATGATGTAAATGAAATGGCTGTCCCTGTTGGCGCCGAATAGATCCCTCATAAAATCCCAGCGCAATTGCAGGGCCGACCAGCAAAAAACCAGACAAAGCGGGAAGAATTAAGTAAGGAACCTGCCAACGATAAAAACCAAAGGAAATCATCAAACCAATCAATAAAAACCAGGCTGCATATAACAGACTGGTTGTTTTCAACGCTTTGACATCTTCCCAGCCTTTGGCCAACCATAAAATAACCGACTGACTTGAAACGGTACGCGCTAACGCCATTTCAGGAACCAGAAAGCGACCCTGTGCGCCATGATCCAATGTTTTTTTCATAATGCCTCCCATGTTATGATTGTCATATGGGAACCTTGACCCGATTTTGAAGAAAGAAATCCGCCATGACTGTCTTTTCCGTAAAACAAGGTGATATTACCAAGTTAGACGTAGACGTTATTGTCAATGCCGCCAATGAAACCCTGCTGGGCGGCGGTGGCGTGGATGGGGCCATTCATCGGGCCGCAGGTAAAAGCCTGCTTGAAGAATGTCATCGCCTGAACGGCTGTCAAACCGGTGAAGCCAAATTAACAGGTGGACATAATCTACCCGCCCGTCATGTCATCCACGCCGTCGGACCCATTTGGCAACAACATACCTCGGAAAGAGCAGATCAACTTCTTCTCAACTGCTACTTTAACTCCCTAAGAATTTGCTTGAAGAAAGGCCTGCAATCCATTGCATTTCCATGTATTTCTACAGGAGCTTATGGCTTCCCCTCAAAGCGGGCGGCCCAACTTGTCGTTAAAAATGTCATTGAGTTTTGCAAAATACATCCCGGGCTTGAGCAGGTAATTTTTTGTTGTTTCGATATCGAAAGTAAAACGCTATATGATCAGGCGTTTCACGAAGTTGTCTCTTAAGTTTCTTTCAGGACAATAACATCCATCGGTTTTTCGACACCACCGACTTGTCGGTCTTGACGAAGCTCCCAACGGTCTTCTGCGTTCTCGTAGCCGTTATCCAGTGCGCATTTTAAGGTTTGCGCCGTCGCAATGGCACGCACGCCCTCAATCTTTGTCTGTTTTTCCATTTTGGCAGACACATTTGCCGCATCTCCAATCACAGTATATTCCAACCGATGCGATTCACCGATCACACCAAACACAATGGGACCGGATGCGCACGAGGCATGGATAACAACCGGATCCTGCCCCAGATCTGCCCGGTCTGCATTCCATTGATCAGATGCTTTGATAATTTCTTCCATCGCATGCAAAGCCTGCGCCCCATGCTGTGACGATTCTTTCAACACCCCGAAATAGGCCATAATGCCATCGCCCAAAAACTTATCCACATGACCGCCAAATTTGGAAATCACCGGCACGATACGGGCATGATATTCGGTAATCAGGGCAATTTGTTCTGACGGCTGCAGCCGTTTGGTCAAAGGCGTAAACCCCCGAATATCCACATTCAGGATTGAGGCTTCACGCGCCACCACATCCCCGACATGTGCATCATTTTCAGCCGATTTGATATGATCTGCCAAATCTTCCGAGAAAAAACGCGATAACGATTGGGCCGCTTGACCTTGGGTTACCGCCCGCACTAATAAAACACGCGCACGCAACGTCGCCAGTGCCAAAATAACAGCAACCAAGACCATCGATACGATTTTATCAAATTCCGCCCCGATCAACACACTGTTTGAGGTTAGATAATGCACATAATCACGCGTCACCATGTTGTTCATATCATCATGGATAACCACATACCCCACCATCACGGCCCAGCCCAGAACAGCAGCAACCCCACTGAGCAAAATATAGCGCGCTTCAAAACGAAGGGCGCGTAACGCAATGAAAATAAAGATATAAAGAACAGTTGGTGCCTTTAAATAAAAGCTCGGCGGCTGCATATACTGGATATGAAAGCTGAAAATTGTGCCAAATAACAACAAGATATCGGCCACAATCGATAGTGAAATCACCCAACCCGGCAAACGCATCCGATAACTGAGATAAAGCCGGACAAGCGTAAAGCCAAAATACAGACTTAAAACATATGGTACCGGTTCAAACGACGCGTCCATACGAAAGGTTTTTGGGGAAAGGGCATAAAGAGTGCCAAACGTCAGCACCACTGCCAACTGGATCCAGCCGACCAATTGTTCTGACACGTTCTGTTGTTCGATAATCGCGTCCTGAACCCGTTTAGGGATCTTACGATCACCATCATCACCAATAAAACGGGACAACAACGCGCGAAACATAACTAAGGCACCAACTTATAGCCGCCTGGCTCCGTCACAAGGATCTGAGCGTTGGAGGGATCTTTTTCAATTTTCTGGCGCAAACGATAGACATGCGTTTCCAATGTATGGGTCGTTACGCCTGCGTTATAACCCCACACTTCATCCAACAACGTATCACGCCCAACGACTTTACCCCCGGCACGATATAAAAACTTAATGATATTGGTTTCTTTATCCGTCAGACGAATTTTCTGTTCTGTTTCATTTTCAATCAACAATTTGGACGCAGGCTGAAACGTATAAGGGCCAACTTTGAACGTGGCATCTTCGCTTTGTTCATGCTGGCGCAAATGGGCACGCAAGCGGGCCAGCAAAATCCCCAAGCGAAATGGCTTGGTAATATAATCATTGGCCCCTGCATCCAGACCTAGGATGGTATCCGCATCGGTATCGGCCCCGGTCAACATGATAATCGGGCATTTCACCCCTTGTTTGCGCATCAATCGACACACATCACGACCATCCATATCCGGCAGACCCACATCCAGGATCACCACATCAAAAGTATCATCCTTGGTCACAGCCAAAGCACTGGCCGCCCCATCGGCTTCAACCACGTCGAAATCCTCATGTAGCGACAATTGTTCAGTCAACATTTGACGTAACGAATCATCATCATCAACAAGAAGAACACGTTTGGCGTTAGACATAGCTTCCCTCACACGGACCTGAATATTGCTCATTCCCCACCATAACAACTAAAGAATATCTCGTATAGAGGACTTTAAGCACGATAACGCTATTGTGAAATCACGTTATTCGGCCTACATATGGGGACCTTTGTTTAAAAAATAACCGTTGTTCCTATGCCGCATCGTCTGTCTATTACCCTAAGCGAAACCAAATCCGCGACCACAGCCCCGTCTTTACTGGCGGTTGACCGCGCCTTGTCTGATTTACGGCGTGCACAAATTGTCGCCATTGATAACAAAAATGGACATGCCACCCTGGTTCTAGCTGCAGAAGGTGCAACAAAATCAACGATCCAGCGCCTTAAAGATTTAAGCAAGGGTCAACCGGATTTGATCATTACGACCGCACGTGCTCACACATTAGGGCTGGGTAGCTTTAAATATAAGGCCGTTCGGGCCAAGATGGGCAAAGCCCTGCGCCCCGATTTGATTGAAAGTCTGGTCAATCCACTGGCTGAATTTTCAAAGAACGACTTTTTTGACATCCCATTTGAAGATATCGATCTTGAAAGTGGCGAAAGTGCTGCAATCGGCCTAACCAAGCTTTCCCGCCTCTTACCAGCAGCGATTACGGTAAACCTGCCTGTAGACGATTTTAAATCCTTTATCAGTGCAGAAAACCTAATGGGTGTGACCAACCATGATATCTTTGGTTATGAAGAGGCCGCTGCGCGTTCCCTGCGCGCTGTCAGTGATGCACAAGTCCCCTTGGCCGATGCCCCACAGACCAAAATGGTCGCTTTTCGCCCGGCAGACGGTGGCATTGAACATATCGCCATTATTATTGGTGAACCCAATCCCAATGAACCCGTCCTGATCCGTATTCATTCAGAATGTTTCACAGGCGATCTGGTTGGTAGTTTGCGCTGTGATTGCGGGGATCAACTGCGCGGTGCAATCAAGGCCATTGCCGATCATGGCAGCGGCATTTTGCTCTATCTCGCACAAGAAGGGCGCGGGATCGGTTTAATCAATAAATTGCGCGCCTACAAATTACAAGACACCGGGCTGGATACTTTTGATGCCAACGAACAATTAGGTTTTGATGCGGACGAGCGGGTCTATATCCCGGCTGCGCAAATGCTTGAACATCTGGGTGTCAAACAAGTTCGTCTTATGACCAACAACCCGGAAAAAGTCAAAGTTCTAGGCACCTGTCATGTCGATGTAGTTGAACGGGTCGAACATGCGTTTGAAACCAACAAACACAACGAACCTTACCTTTTTGCCAAGGCGACCAAAGGTGGGCATTATCTTTAGGTCTTTAAACCGCTGAGTCGGAATTTTTTGCCCTCCCCTGCCCTTCACTTTAAATATAATTCATATTTTTCAGATAGTTACAATCTGGCACAAAGTTTGCGATATATCCCTCAAAAGCAATAAACCAAAGAGCGATAATTGAGCAATCGGAGCCAGATATGGTCGATCATGTAAATACGCAGGTGGCATACAATCCACCGCCCGCTGGCAACGAGGCGACAAAACAAACAAACGACCCCACCACCAAACAGGCTGATAAAGAAAAAGAATTCAGTTTCTTCGGCGATGATGGTGTCACGTTCTGGGATATGCTGGATGTTATCAATCCCTTGCAGCATATCCCCATTGTCTCCACCGCTTATCGCGCAATCACCGGCGATGAACTGGATCCCGGCGCACGCTTGGCGGGCGGAACGCTTTTTGGTGGTCCCATTGGACTGGCGGCTTCTGCCTTTAATGTGATTTTAGAAAACAACACCGGCAAAGATGCCGGCGAACATGTCTTGGCCATGTTTCAGGGTGAAGAAGTGGATGTCCCGGAACAAGACAAAACCATGATCGCACAAAATCAAGACCTCTCGCGCAATATCAACGGTTTTGCCCCCATCAAATCTATCCCCGAAAGCGAGGCTGATGCGTTTGCCGCTGGTGAAGAATCTTTAAGACTGGCGCAATTACAAGAATTTATGAATCCAGCGACCACCCGTGAAGTCCCAACACATAGCAACAGCCCGGTTGGGGCCGGATCAGCTGGTACCTGGGCCCCCCCGGCAAACCAGCCGCCTTTGCCCTTCCCAAGCGAACGACCACAGGCACAAACATCTTCACCTGCGCCAGCCCCGCTTACAACAACAAAAGCTGAAGAAATACCGGCCAATACAATTGTTCCACAACCACAACAATCTGTTGGTTTTCAAGCAAAACAACCACATAACGAATCCCTTGATGCCTTGCGTGCCTTTGCCCGTGATATGCAGGCACAACGCCAACAGGATCAAGGCGACCGCCTGAAAGTAGAAAAAAAAGCACCTGTTACTCCACCAACACCTGTCCCTGCCAATACGGCGCAACTCAGCCAAACATCGGATAATCGCTGGTTTGCTGATATGATGGCGCAAAATATGAAACGGTATGAAACCACAGCACAACCCGGGGGCTGATAAACCATGACCATCTTGGTTCGCTCTGACAATACCTTGATTTATAGGGATAAAACCTATCGCTGTGCCTTAGGTAAAGGTGGGGTAAAAACCGATAAAATAGAAGGGGATGGGGCAACACCCACCGGAAAATTCGCTTTGCGCTATGTTCTATATAGGGCGGACCGTATCAAAAAACCCAATAGCGCCCTAGATATTCACCCCATTGGTGAAACAGACGGCTGGTGTGATGATCCACAACATGCAGATTATAACCGTCCTGTTACGCTGCCTTTTCCTGCGTCACACGAAAAGCTTTTTCGCGATGACCCTATCTATGACATTATTGTTGTCTTAGGACATAACGACAGCCCGCCCCTCCCCGGCAAAGGCAGTGCGGTGTTTTTTCATCTGGCACGCGATCAATATGCACCGACAGAAGGCTGTGTTGCCCTAAACCTCACCGATATGCTTGAGGTTTTAGCTAAAATCACCCCGGATGAAACTATGGAAATTTGCCTGTAGCCTCAATTAATGCGGGGCACGTTCACCAAAGATAGCCGTTCCCACACGCACCGAAGTTGCGCCAAAACGAATAGCGGTTTCGTAATCCCCGCTCATACCCATGCTGAGTTTTTTAAGCCCGTGACGCTGGGCCAGTTTACGCAGGAATGCAAAGTGTACACTCGGTTCTTCCTCAGCAGGGGGAATACACATCAAGCCCAGAACCGGCAATTTCAATTCATCGCAGCACAATTTGATAAATTCATCCGCATCGCCCGGTAAACATCCGCCTTTTTGATCTTCTTCCCCGGTGTTGATTTGCAGGTAAACCCCCACTTGTTTCCCCTGTTTCTCCATTTCCTTTGCCAGAGCGCGCGCAAGCTTGGGGCGGTCCACCGTTTCAATCACATCAAAAAGGGCAACCGCTTCCTTGACCTTATTGGTTTGCAATCCACCGATTAAATGCAAACAAACCCCTGAAAACTCATCTTTTAACGCCGGCCATTTTCCTTGGGCTTCCTGCACCCGGTTTTCACCAAACACGCGGTGCCCGGCGTTGAGTGCTGGACGGATTGTCTCTGCGACATGCACTTTACTGACTGCAACCAGCTCAATTTCACCTGCATTACGTTCTACGTCTTGTGCGGCCTGTTGAATTGATTGCTTCACTTGATCAAGATTATCTGCAATACCCATAGGTGAATCCGTTTACATCAAAGGTGTGGAAATGGCCCTGACCGTATCAGAGGTAGCCCGTCAGCTCAATCGCCGGAATGCAAAAAAGAAAGATTTGCCTGCGCTTATTTTCATGACGGATACGAAACGACTTCCAGCCCCCGCAATCTTAATTGCTCGCATGCCTAAAAATTCCGCCCTGATTGTGCGCCATTTTTCCAAAAAACAAAAAGAACAAATTATAATTAAAATCAAAAAGTTATGTCGTAAACATAAAGTAAAACTTCTGGTTTCTAATGACCTTCAACTTGCCCTGAAACATCGCCTGGATGGGGTACATTTCCCGGAAAAATCTGTGAAGAGAATTGCGGCTTGCGGACGGTTTATACGACCGAAGGCAAGCTTTATGACAACAGGGGCGTGTCATTCCCTGCCCGCTTTAAAACGGGCGGAAAAGGCCAAACTGGACGGTATTCTTCTGTCCCCCGTCTTTGCTACACAAAGCCATCCTGGCAGCACCTCTCTTGGTTCTGTTCGATTTAATACGTGGCTTTCGCAAACAAATAGGACGGTTTACGCCCTCGGTGGAATCAACAAAAAAACGGCAATTCGCCTGTCTCCCAGCAAATCAATCGGCTTTGCCGGAATTAGCGGGTTGATTTGACCTTTTTCATCCAAGCAAGATCGTATAAATTCAAAGCAAATCAGAACACTTATATTTTGGGGCATTTATGTTAGAAAATTTTGAAACTATCGGCGAATGGGAAAGTGACGCGGAAGGCAATAAGGTTGGATTGCGTCGCATTGATATGGAATCGGTCATGCGCCATTTCACGACTTTCGACGGGCCGATCCTGCATATTGGCAGTAAAGCTGCGGATTTAGATACCACAACACGCTGGCGCCGGGTTTTTGCCGGTAAACAAGTCATTGGTATCGATATTGAAGACGGCGACAATGTAGATTATGTCTTTGATATAACGAAAAATATCTCCGGTTTGCGAAAAAAAACCGGGATCAAACAATATTCCACTATTGTTGCCTATCACCTGTTGGAACATGTCACCAATCCGTTTGAAGTGGCCGCCAATATCGAAAAGCTTTTAAAACCGGGCGGGCGATTGATTCTCAGTGTGCCTTGGGTACAGGCTTTTCATGCTTATCCAGACGATTTTTGGCGCATTTCATTCTCTGGTCTACGACAACTCTTTAAGAATCTAGATTTTGAATTTGAATTTTATGCCGACGGCCATGAAGGTTATGCCTATCAACTGACCCGTAACGGTATTCCGGAACATAGCCCCCGCATGTGTGATCTAGAGGGGCGCCTCTTCCAATTACGTTTTGAAATGGGTGATATGCCGGAACAAAAGATTATGAAAAAACGCGAAGACAAAAAAATCCAGATTTCTAAGCCGTTTTGCCAGTACATGGCCTGTAGTATCGTTGCTGTAAAACGCTAAGATTTAGAGCTTTAAATGACAAAGCCATTCCATCGTCATCTCCGACCCTAATCGGGAATCCAGTCTTCCCGGATATAAGGCATTGAACCTTTTGATCCAACTGGGTCCCGCATCAAGTGCGGGATTGACAGGTTTTAGGTGCGGGATGACGGTTGTTGCTTGGATAAACTAATTATCCTTTTAAACAAAAAGAAAGGGCGCTCCCGAAGGAACGCCCTAACTTTTGAAGTTTTATCTAAACTGATATCAGATTAGAAGGAAACTTTCAGGCCAGAAACAACACCGAAACCTTCGTGGTCAGTTGTGTTGTTAGCAGCAGTAGCAGAAGCATCTTCGTATTTAGCACCGAAGACAGAACCTACCAAAGTTACGCCAGCGCCCATGTCATAGGAACCACCAAGAACCCACTGCTTAGCAGTATCTTCTTGTGCGTTAGTAGCTGCATCGTCTTGTTCCAAACGCATGTAAGAGAAAGATACTGCGTACGGGCCAGTTTTGTAAGCAACACCAAGATCCCAACCAGCAGAGTCAATGTTCTTCACGCTGCCTTCGTTGTCTGTGTCACGGTAAGAACCACCGATTGTGAAGCCAGCAACGCCAACAGACAGACCAGCGCGGATAGATTCACGATCTTCAACAGTTGTACCAGTTGTACCACCATTGAAATCACGTTGGTAAGTTACGTCAGCACCGATAGAAACGCCACCGAATTCGCCATTGTAAGCGATACCAGCATCCCAAGCAGTGTCGTTAGCTGTGTTTGTACCACCAACATCAACAGCGCTTTCGATAGCAGCGTTGTTAATGTTCAAGCCGTAAGAGAAACCAGCTTGGAAACCAGAGAAGTTCGGAGTCCAGTAAACGATTTTCTGACCGTCGTTAGCTTCAGAAGCAGTGTGAGTTTGGTTAGAAGTGATCAAAGTATCGTTGATCCAATCTTCTACGTCACCGTCGTTGTTACCCATAGCTACGTTCGGAGCAGCGTGAGACAAAGCGTAAGCAGCGCCTTTAGTTTGACCGATACGGATTTGACCGATGCTGTCAGAAGAAACTTGCAGGAATACGTCATCGCCGCCAGTGTCATTACGGTCAGAGTAACGATCAATGTTTACGCCGATAGTCAGGCCGTTGTCCAAAGTTGTAGAACCACGGAAGTACAGCTCAGTTTCAGAGTTGATGTTTACATCAGCAAAGTTTTGCTGACCGTCAGCTTCTTGATCAACATAACCAACGAACTGGTTCATGTAACCGCCAACAGAAATTTTGATCGGGTCAGCAGCTTGTGCAGAGTTAACTGCAGCGAAAGCTACGAGAGCAGTAGAAGCTACGAGAAGCTTTTTCATCTAATTAGATCCCCTTAGAAAGGTTTTGTTTGTACAACATGTGCAATCGACATACCCACATGCCTTTTGCGTGAACGTATTAAATGCCTTTCTAATTCATAGGTCAACAAGAAGAAAAGCATTTATGTGACCTTTTATCCCCACTGTTGCAAAAAAAACACAGGGCATTTTTACCATGAGTACAAACAGATAAGGAAAAACCGACAAATCTGCGCTTAGATACTTGCTTACTTCCTACATAATAAGGCATATATCTTTCTAAGCTTTACTATTCTGTCACAGAGCCGGGAATATTCGTTCATGAAAAGATTGCCATCTTCCATCCGTACCCTCGCCCTTATTGGCACTTTGCCCTTACTACTTATGGCTTGCGACAGTCTTAATCCACAATCAACCGATTTGCCTAACGACAGATGGCAAAAACGTGACCAGCAGCAATCCGTTTTTGGAGAAGGTGGCCTGACCTTTGGTGACGAAGATAAGAAACGTCAAGGCCAAGGTGGTACTGGAATCGGTGTAAACGCTTATCTTTGGCGCGCGACACTGGATACGGTTTCCTTTATGCCGTTGGCTTCTGCCGACCCGTTTGGCGGGGTTGTCCTGACCGATTGGCATAGTGCCGGCAACGCACCGAACGAGCGTTTTAAATTAAACATCTATATTCTGGATCAGGCTTTGCGTGCAGATGCGATTCGTGTCGCCGCCTTCCGCCAGATGAAAAACGCCAATAACGAATGGCAAGCCGTTGAAATGGACCCAAAAGCGGTCATCGACATTGAAAATGCCATTTTGACCAAGGCACGTCAGCTGCGCTCGGACAGTTTAACGCAATAAAGCGCACGATATAAAACCTGTTAAAATCATACATCCCGAACATGACGTTCGGGATGACTTCTTTTAGAACAAGTAAGACATAACGATCATGGCCCGATATAATTTTAAAGAAACCGAATCCAAATGGCAGTCCTACTGGGATAAGAATCAGACATTTAAGGTTACTGAAGACCCGGATAAGGAAAAATATTATGTGCTGGAGATGTTCCCCTATCCCAGCGGCCGGATTCATATGGGTCATGTGCGTAACTATACGCTTGGCGATGTAGTTGCCCGTTATAAAAAGGCACAAGGTTTTAATGTTCTCCACCCCATGGGATGGGATGCCTTTGGTCTGCCTGCGGAAAATGCCGCCATGGATGCTGGCGTTCACCCTGGCAAATGGACCTATAAAAATATCGAAGATATGCGTGCCCAGCTTAAAACAATGGGCCTATCTTATGATTGGGACCGTGAAATTGCCACCTGTGATCCGCAGTACTACCGCCATGAACAGAAAATGTTCCTCGATTTTCTGGAAAATGATCTCGTATATCGCAAGGAAAGCTGGGTCAACTGGGATCCGGTCGAAAATACTGTTCTGGCAAACGAACAAGTGGTTGATGGCTGCGGCTGGCGCTCCGGTGCCCCGGTGGAACGCCGTAAACTGAACCAATGGTTCCTGAAAATCACCGATTACGCCGAAGATTTGCGCATTGCCTTGAAAGACCTTGATCGCTGGCCTGAAAAAGTCCGCATCATGCAGGAAAACTGGATTGGTCGTTCCGAAGGTATGCGCCTGAAATGGCAATTGGTTGATCGTGACGAGTCGCTGGAAGTTTATACCACCCGCCCCGATACCTTATATGGGGCATCTTTCTGCGCCATTTCTGCCAATCACCCTATTTCTGTTGAATTGGCGGAAACGAATCCGGATTTACAGGCCTTTATTGAGGAATGTAATAAGACCGGCACATCCGAAGAAGCCATTGAAAAAGCAGAGAAAAAAGGATTTGATACCGGTTTAAAAGTCAAACATCCGCTGGATGAGAACTGGGAACTCCCTGTTTATGTTGCCAACTTTGTTTTGATGGAATATGGCACAGGCGCCATTTTCGGCTGCCCCAGCGGGGATCAACGCGATCTGGATTTCGCCCGCAAATATGACCTGCCCGTCGTTCCCGTTGTTGCCCCGGCCGATATGGAAAATCCGGAAAGCTTTACCATTGAAAATGACGCTTTCACCGATGATGGTATCATGATCAATTCCGATTTCATGACGGGTATGAGTGTTGCCGAAGCCAAAAAGGCTATTTTTGCCAAATGCGCTGAACTGAATATTGGTGAAAAAGAGGTAAATTACCGCCTGCGCGATTGGGGGGTATCACGCCAACGCTATTGGGGATGCCCGATTCCCGTCATTCACTGTGACAGCTGCGGGATTGTACCGGTTCCAGCCGACCAGCTTCCGGTTGAGTTGCCTGAAGATGTTGATTTCGACGAACCCGGTAACCCACTGGACCGTCACCCCACCTGGAAACATGTTGATTGCCCATGCTGTGGCAAAGCCGCGCGTCGCGAAACAGACACATTTGACACATTCTTCGAATCGAGCTGGTATTTTGCACGCTATTGTTCACCAGAATCAGAAAATGGAATCGACAAAGCCGCTGCGGATTACTGGATGTCGGTTGATCAATATATCGGTGGTGTCGAACATGCTGTCCTGCACTTGCTTTATTCCCGTTTCTTCACACGCGCCTTGAAGAAATGCGGCTATCTATCTGCAGAAGAACCCTTTGCTGGTCTTTTGACACAAGGCATGATCTGTCACGAAACCTATAAAGATGCCGATGGAAACTGGATGTTACCCAGTGATGCAATCCGCAATGAAAACGGTGAAGTCATTCACAAAAACGATGGTCGTACTGTGAATATCGGCCCATCCATCAAGATGTCCAAATCCAAGAAAAACGTCGTTGACCCGGAATTAATCATCTCCTCTTATGGGGCAGATACGGCGCGTTTGTTTATGTTGTCTGACAGCCCGCCGGAACGCGACCTAGAATGGACCGATTCCGGGGTTGATGGGGCATGGCGCTACCTGAACCGTCTTTGGCGTTTGATTTCCGACCCTAAAGCCCCCTATCCGGCCAAAGGTGCCACACAACCAAGTACCCTTTCTGATGAAGCACAAAAAGTCCGCGCCCAAGTCCATAAAACCATCTCAGCCGTCACTGATGATTTGGGCAAGTTTCACTTTAACAAGGCCGTTGCCCGCCTGCGTGAATTGACCAATACCTTGGGGACGCTGGATGGCGTTGAAGGCGATGATGCCTGGGTCTTGCGCGAAGGCTATGAATATCTTGTACGCCTGATCGCCCCGATGACACCGCATATTGCTGCTGAACTTTGGGCAGAACTCGGCCATGACAGCATTTTATGCGAGGTTTCCTGGCCGGTTGCCGATGATAGCCTTCTCAAAGAAGATACCATCGTTATGCCGATCCAAGTCAATGGCAAGCGCCGCGACCAATTGGAAATTCCGGTCGATATGGATGTTAAAGAAATTGAAAAGCTGGCCTTGGCCTCTGAAAAAGTACAAGCTATCTTGGATGGAAAGCCAGCACGTAAAGTTATCGTCATACCAAAGCGGATTATCAATGTCGTTGCATAACTCTTTCATATTAAAAGTTTTTGTTTGTCTTTTGATCGTTGCAAGCCTTGGTGCCTGCGGCTTTCAACCCGTTCATGGCAAACGAAAAACGGCAGAAAACCAGATCATGAAAAATGAACTGGCCAAAGTCTGGATTTATGAAATTGAAGACCGCGAAGGGCAAATGCTTCACAATGAATTGCTCAATCTCTTTAACCCCAAGGGACGACCAGCACACCCGAAATTTAAGCTCAAAATTATTTATAGCGAAACACAAAGCAATACAGGTATTGGCAAAAACGAATTTGCAACCCGTTCAAACCTTGTCGTTTCCGCCTCTTTCCAATTTATTGGAAATAATCCGTTAAAAGGATTAAGCCGTTCAACCGTTGCCTTTAATATTTTAAATTCCCCGACCGGGACAGAATTTGCCAAACGCGATGCGCGCAAACGTGCCATTGAGTCCGTTGCCCGCGATATTCATCGCAGAATTGCCGTTCATTTACTCAATGATTCCCCCGCTAAACAACCGGAACAACCGGTCCGTATTATGAAATAGCGGATTTTAGGCCGTGATATGAAAATCAGTGCAGGAAAAGCAGACGGATTTATTAAATCACCTTCGCCGGATGTGCGCTGTATTTTATTATATGGACCAGATCAAGGGTTGGTGTTTGAGCGCGGAAAAATATTGGGGAAAACGATTCTCGGCGATGAAAACGACCCCTTTAACAGTGTTGTTTTACAATCCGGTGATATCAAATCTGATCCGGCCTTAATCGCAGACGAAGCAGCGGCCATGTCCTTGACTGGCGGTCGACGCTTTATCCGTATTCAAGATGCGGCTGACGGCCTGACAGCTGCTTTTAAAACCTATTTTAGTGATCCTATCGGGGATGCTTTGATCGTTTTAGAAGGCGGGGATCTAAGTGCACGATCTACATTGCGGAAACTTTTTGAAAGCGAAAAATCTATCGCTGCGGTCGTTGCCTGTTATGGGGACGAAGGGCGTAGTTTGTCCGATGTTGTGCGAGAAACTCTTCAAAAACATGGCTTAAATGCCAATCGCGATGCGGTGGGCTATTTACTCAATCATCTGGGTTCCGATCGTCAGGTCAGCCGGGGAGAGTTGGAAAAGCTCGCCATTTATATGGGAGATGAAAAAAACGTAACGCTTGATGATGTCATTGCCTGTATTGGCGATAGCGGCGCTTTCTCTTTAGATAATGTCACCATTGCTGCGGCCAATGGGGATCATGCACAACTTGAAACAGCCTTGATGCGCTGTTTTGACGAAGGAAACCAGCCCATCATGATCTTGCGTATGTTGGCACGTCATTTTCATCGTCTACATCTGGCAAAAGGTTTTATGCAAAAAGGATATAATGGGGAAGAAGCCATAAAAAAACTACGCCCCCCAATTATCTTTAAACAAGTCCCTGCCTTTAAAAAACAACTCGCAAGCTGGGACTTACATCGGATTGCTCTAGCCTTAGATATTTTAACCGAGGCAGAACGTGACTGCAAAATTACCGGAAATCCGCCGGAAACAGTTTGTTCACGCGCCTTAATGCGAATCGCCCAAGCTGCACGTGCTACCCGACGTTAACTAAACCAGGCACGACGGTCACGGTCAAACAGGCCTCCAATATAGTCTTTCACCGCCTGAATACGGGCAGTTTGGCTGGTTTCCTCATGGGTCACCAGATAAATCGGCATTTCAAACAGATCGGCACGCAAATCAAGCTCGATCAAATCGCTAACGGCATGGCGATAAAAACGTGGCAACATCCCCATGCCCATGCCTGCGCGTAAGGCGCTGACAAAACTCATGGCACTATTGGTTTGAAAAACCACCTGATCATGATTTTTCACGGTTTCCTGCCAAAGGGATAAGGCCTTACTTTCCTTATACCCAAAATAATCCACCAGTTTGTGACCTTTCAAATCGGCCCAGTTTTGCGGTTCACCATAACGGTCAATGTAACTTGGCGCCGCAAAAACATGAAATGGCACGATCCCGACTTTACGGGCAATTAAGGCCGGATCATTCGGTTTGCTCAATCGAATGGCGATATCAGCTTCCCGATTTGCCAAATTAACAAAATGACTTTCGCTCGCCAATTCCAAACTAATCTGTGGATATGATTTTTGAAAATCAGCTAAATTCGGTGTCAGCCAGAAAGACCCCAATCCATCGGTCACAGAAATGCGCACCTGACCATTAAGTGCATCATCCGCCCCCTTCAGATTTTGTTCCAAATTACGGGCTGATTTTTCCATCTGCTGAACATGATCCAACAAGGTTCGCCCTTCCGGAGTCAAATTCATGCCATAGCGATATCGATCAAATAGCTTACATTTTAAATCTTCTTCCAGTTGATCGATACGACGACCGACTGTTGAGCCATTTACAGACAGGCTCTCAGCCGCAGCAGAGAAGCTCCCACTACGTGCGACTGCTAAAAAATAGCGTAAATCATCCCAGTTCTGCATTTTTGCATTCCGTTATTGCAATATTTCCTATTTATAGCCATTTTTTTAACTGATAATCTAGCCTTAATTAACATTTATAATGTATTTTTGCATATGTGAAGAAAATGAGCAAAACACAAGACTTCAATCTCCTGACAGGTTATCAACCCGGCCTGGTCGGACGCACCGCCGCCTTACATGGACGTGCCTATGTTGAAAAATGGAAATTTTGGAAATTTTTTGAATGTAAAGTTGCCAGTGAACTTTCTATCTTTATGGAATGTTATGACGAAGATATTTCCTGCATCTGGTCACTGGAAAAAAACGGGGAATTTTATGGAACCATCACTTTGGATGGTTCATACGCTGAAAAAGACGGGGCACATCTCAGATGGTTTATTCTGCATGAGGATGCCAAAGGAAAAGGACTTGGAAAGCTTCTTCTACAATCCATTATCGATTTTGCCAAAAACAAAGGCTACGAATCCATTTACCTTTGGACCTTAGCCGGACTGGAACCAGCCGGCCAACTCTACCGCTGTTTTGGATTTGTCTTAGAAGAAAGTAAACTCGATACTCAGTGGGGTGTCGAAGTGCAGGAAGAAAAGCTCAGATTAAAACTTTGAATTAACTAAACCTAATCATATAAAAAAAGAGGCTCATTTTCTTAAGCCTCAGACTACTGACAAAGTGTTTTTCGTAAATAATTGACCAAAATAGTCATCCCGCACTTGATGCGGGATCCATTTAAAATCAACGGATTAGATATCGCTCATTGGATGAAGATGGATCCCCGATCGGGGTCGGGGATGACAGTTTGGGGCTTTGTCAATAACCTGAGGCTCATTTTCTTGAGCCTCTTATGTTTCGTTAAGTTTTAAAGTCATCAAAGTTTATTTAACTCTGCTTCAACTTCAAACGGGCTCACTGGATCAAGTTCTTCTGATTGATCTTGGCCTGTTTTTCCATGTTGACCATGACTTAAACGGTGAAGAAGATCATCCAGTTGTTCTAATGAGCTGTAATGTAAGGTCAGCGCCCCGCCTTTTTGGCTCGCCTTAATATCGACTTTAACGCCTAAGAGGTCTGTTAAATCACGTTCCAGAGCAATCGTATCTGTATCTTTTTCTTTTTTCGCTTTAGGACGCGATTGCACACCCGCTGTTTTAACCAGGCTTTCGGTTTGGCGAACATTCAGTCCCTTTTTAATTACCTGCTTGGCAATTTCTGCTGGTTGTTCGCAGTTCAACAACGCCCGTGCGTGACCCGTAGATAACAAACCATCTTCAAGGAAAGATTTTACCTCACTCGGCAAGGCCAACAGACGCATCATATTGGCAACGTGTGAACGGCTTTTACCCAAGGCTTTTGATAACGCTTCCTGCGTATGGCTGAATTCTGCCATTAAACGGTTATACCCTTCAGCTTCTTCCAACGGAGATAAATCTTGGCGTTGCAGGTTTTCCACCAAGGCTATTTCAGCCGCATCCCGATCATCCATTTCTTTAATAATGACCGGAACTTCGTGCAATTGTGCCCGTTGTGAGGCTTGCCAGCGACGTTCCCCAGCAATAATTTCATATTCTCCAGGGCGCTCTGGATGAGGGCGCACTAAAATCGGCTGTAAAATACCTTTTTCTTTAATCGAAGAGGCCAAGCCTTCAATCGCATCTTCTTCAAAATGTGTGCGCGGCTGATATTTACCGGGCACCAGCTTGCTAATGGCGATTGTTTTTTGATTACCACTGGAAAACGGCACAACATCTGCGCCATTGCTTCCCATTACAGAAGGAGTCTCTCCTGCCGATAAGCTTTGATCTTCAACAACGCTGGCGGTTTCTTCACCCAATAGGGCAGAAAGCCCCCGACCGAGACTGCGGCGTTTTATTTCTTTTGCCATTTTTATGCTGCGCTCCTGTTTTCGCGTTTTAAGACTTCGCTGGCGAGATGCAGGTAAGCTTTCGATCCCGCGCAATTATGATCATATAAAAGAACGGGTTTGCCATGGCTTGGAGCCTCTGAAACCCGCACATTCCTGGGAATAACCGTCTCATAGACCTTTTCCCCAAAAAATTCACGCACATCACTGGCGACCATATCGCTCAAATTATTGCGCTTATCGAACATGGTCAAGACGATGCCCTGTATTTCAAGTTTCTGATTAAAATTCTTACGGACCCGCTCAATGGTTTTTACAAGGGCCGAAATTCCTTCCAAAGCGAAAAATTCGCATTGTAATGGCACCATTACCGCATCGGAGGCCACAAGCGCATTGATCGTCAACATACCCAAAGCCGGGGGACAATCAATGAGTACAAAATCGTAGCCGCTAATACCTTCTATGGATTCTTTCAAGCAAAACTGCGGACGATCCAATTCGGGAATTTCAATCTCGGCGGCGGCCAGATCAGACCCACTGGGCACAATCGACAAATTGGGGATTTTACAATCCTGAACAGCCGCATCCAGCGAAATATCGCCCATCAAAACATGATAGGCATTCCGACTGCGTTGGTCATGGTCAATACCCAATCCCGTACTGGCATTGCCTTGTGGATCAAGGTCCAGAACGAGTGTGCGTTTACCAACAGCAGCCAAAGCCGTTGCTAGATTAATCGTTGTCGTGGTTTTACCTACCCCACCCTTTTGGTTGGCGACGGCAATAATACGCGGTGTAATTGATTGCGTCATTTAGGTGTCATCCTTTCGATGATGAGTATCTGCCCTTCCGGGTCTGATAAGCTTTGTTCAGTTTCGCAGTCAAAATCCCATACTTTGCGGGCGTCTTTTATTTCTTCTTCAGCCTTGCGGCCCTTCAGGAAAATGCAACGTCCGTCCGGTTTTCGCAACTGTGCAGAAAAAGACAAGAGTTTCTCAAGATTCGCCAAAGCCCGTGATGTCACGACATCGGCAAAACCACTTTCCTTTAAATCGTCGATTCGGCAATTATGAATGGTAACTTGAGTTTCCGTTACGCGTGCAGCTTCACGGACAAAGGCCATTTTGCGGGCATCGGAGTCAACCAGGTGAACATCTTCAACTCCCATAATTGCCAAAACCAAACCGGGAAACCCTGCCCCGCATCCAATATCGACCAGCGTTTTACAATTTTCAGGCAGATAGGGATAGACTTGTGCAGAATCCAAAAGATGGCGGGTCCATAAATCATCCAATGTTGAATTACTGACCAGATTGATTTTAGCCTGCCATTTGACCAATAGGTCCCCATAAGCTTGGAGACGATCCAATGTTTCACGTGAAACATCGAGTGCATTCCATTGATCTTGTTGTGCCTGAAATCCCATTTTACCCCTGCGAATGTCGTTCTATAGACAAATCTACCTTAATTTCTAAAACAAGTCTTGTTAATTATCCCTGTTTCACGTGAAACAAATGCAACAAATTAACTCTAAGCAACTCTGTTCGATTTATTGCGCTTAACATACCCCAGTAACGCGGTTAACGCCGCTGGTGTAATACCCGAAATTCGCGCGGCGGCCCCCAATGTCGATGGTTTATGTTCCGCCAGTTTTGAGCGTACTTCCGTCGACATCCCTTCGATCGCCATATAATCCAAATCTGCGGGCAGTTCTAAAGATTCATCCCGGCGGAACGCCCGGATATCAGATTCTTGTCGTTCCAAATACCCTGCATAGCGGCCTTCAATTTCAACCTGTTCGGCCACCGCGCCGCTGATATCACTCAATTGCGGCCAAATCCCTTTTAGACGATCCAGCGTCACATCCCGGTAAGCCAACAAAGCCATCGCGCTTCGGCGTTGCCCATCCATATTAACTTTAATGCCGTGACCAGCCAATTCCTGCGGTGTGGCATTAATTTCCATCATCCGGGCTTTTGCTTCCAAGATTGCTTTCTCTTTGGTGTCAAAGGCCCCTGCCCGTTCTGCACCCACACAGCCGATCTCTATCCCACGGCGGGTTAAGCGTTGATCGGCATTATCGGCACGCAAAATCAAACGATATTCTGCCCGCGACGTAAACATACGGTAAGGTTCATTCGTTCCTTTGGTCACCAAATCGTCTGCCAACACACCGATATAAGCGGTTGCCCGATCAAAAATAAACGGATCCTCGTTCCCAGATGCTTTAAGCGCAGCATTGACCCCGGCCATTAAACCTTGCGCGGCAGCTTCTTCATATCCGGTCGTGCCGTTAATTTGGCCGGCAAAATACAAATGGCCGACTTTGCGGGTTTCAAAAGTTTCGCGCAATTCACGCGGATCCACAAAATCATATTCAATGGCATAAGCAGGCTTTAATGCCTCGACCTTTTCCAAACCGGGAATAGAGCGCATAAAGGCCATTTGAATATCACGAGGCAAAGACGTTGAAATCCCATTGGGATAAACACTGTCCGTATCCAATCCTTCCGGTTCCAGAAAAATCTGGTGGCTGGTTTTTTCCGCAAAACGGACCACTTTATCTTCAATCGATGGACAATAGCGTGGCCCGCGCCCTTGAATCTGCCCGGAATAAACCGGTGCCTGATCCATATTAGATCGAATAATTTCGTGGGTTTCTTCCGTTGTACGCGTGATGTAACACGGAATTTGCGGTGTGGTAATTTTATCTGTTAAAAAGGAAAACGGCTGCGGCGGTGTATCCCCATCTTGGCGTTGCAAAACATTCCAATCGATTGTCTTGCCATCCAGACGCGCCGGTGTCCCTGTTTTCAAACGACCTAGATTAAATTTCAAACGTGATAGGGTATCTGCCAAACCGATAGAAGGTTCATCCCCCATGCGTCCTGCCGACCATGTTTCTTTGCCAATGTGGATAAGTCCATGCAGGAAGGTGCCTGTGGTTAAAATCACTGCCCCTGCCCGCAAGGTTTCGCCATTACCCAACACTACACCGTTGACACGTTGATCATCATTTTCCAGTGTCAAATCTTCGGCGGTGCCTTCCATCAGCTCCAGATTATCCTGTGTGGATAACAACGCCTGAACAGCTTGTTTATAAAGCTTGCGATCAGCTTGCGCGCGCGGTCCACGCACGGCCGGGCCCTTGGATTGATTGAGCATCCGAAACTGGATACCGCCCTGATCAATCGCCCGGCCCATAATACCGTCAAGCGCATCAACTTCGCGCACGAGGTGCCCTTTCGCCAATCCACCAATCGCCGGATTGCACGACATTTCACCAATTGCATCTAATCTTTGTGTGAGAAGAAGGGTCTTTGCCCCCATTCGCGCGCTTGCTGCTGCTGCTTCGCAACCGGCATGCCCGCCGCCAATCACTATCACGTCATATGTTTTCATAAGGCGCAATGTATGTATCACACCCTGTGAAGTCAATTTGGAAAATAGACTTATTTAAAACCTGTGGATAAAACAGTGGAAAACACCGTTCATAACCTGCGCGTAAAGCCAGGTTTGATGTTTTCATTCATCTTATTTTACGAAATGCAGGGTCTGTGTTTCACGTGAAACACTTTATTTCCCGATACAGAAGTCACTAAAGACGACATCAAGCACATCTTCCACATCGATTCGCCCGGTGATGCGACCCAAAGATCGTGTCGCCATGCGCAAATCTTCAGCCGCCAGTTCCGGCAGATCAATCTCGGCAAAACGAACAAGGGCTTCAACACAATCTTCCAAGGCTTCGCGATGTCGCGCGCGTGTCAAGGCCGGTGCCCCTGTCACCATACAACGCGTCGCTACTTCTTCTTCCAGACGTTTGAAAAAGTCAACCAGACCCTCTTTTGATTTAGCTGACATATATATCGGTTTCTGCCCACCGATATCAGCAACATCGGGTTTTGCCTTGTCCATTTTATTGAGAACAACCAGACTGTCATCATCGATCAGATCCAAAGTCTTTTGATCGAGATTAGGCCAGTCTGCCGCATCAAACATCACCACTTTCAAATCAGATGATTGTGCCCGATCCTGCGCACGGCGCACGCCTTCCATCTCAATCACATCTTCACTATGGCGCAATCCGGCGGTATCGGAGACGACAACCGGATAGCCCCCAATATCCAGATGGCTTTCGATGATATCGCGCGTCGTCCCGGCGATATCAGACACAATGGCGACTTCGCGTTTTGCCAAATGGTTTAATAAACTGGACTTTCCTGCATTCGGTGGCCCGACAATCGCCAGGCGTACACCATCACGCAGAAGCTCCCCACGATGACCATCTTTTAAATGATCTTCGATTTCATACTGTAAAGTTGCCACCTTGGCCCGCGCGCCGGCTTCGACCTCTTCGGGTAAATCTTCATCAGGAAAATCAATCACGGCTTCAAAATGCGCAAGGATATGTAAAATACGATCGGCCCAGTCATTATATAAAGTGCCCAACGCCCCTTCCATCTGACGCAAGGCCTGCTTGGCCTGCGCACGCGTTTCGGCATGGATCAAATCGGCAAGACCTTCCGCCGCAGTCAAATCCATCTTGTCATTTTCAAAGGCGCGACGGGTAAATTCCCCCGGTTCCGCCAAACGCAGACCATCCATTTGGGCAAGACTATCCAGTAATGCCTGAACAACAGCACGCCCGCCGTGGATTTGAAATTCAACAACCTCTTCACCGGTAAAGCTATGAGGGGCAGGAAAATAAAGGGCCAATCCATCATCAATCGGATCGCCCTCAACAGGATCAATCAATTGCACGCGATGCGCATAACGCGCTTTAAAATCTGACTTACCGGATAATCGACATAAGACATCAAAGGCCTGCGCTCCTGACAGACGGATAACCGCAATACCACAACGCCCAGCGCCACTGGCCAGTGCATAAATTGTTTGATCGTTCATCTTTTTCTTTATTCTTTTGAAGAACCGCCCATTGGGCCTTTATTGAATTGTGCCCAAAACATTTTCTGCAATTGCTCCATATTGGAGATCCCGGCAGGGAGCCAGGTTTTAAACAGCGTTTCCGGGTCCATTGCGTTGAGATTGGATTTCATCCGTTCTTCAACTTCTTTCATCATCATTTCCTGCATGGGTTTAACATCCGGCAATCCCATAAAGGTACGGGCCTCTTCAGGCGTACAATCAATATTTATCGTAATTTTCATCATATTCTTCCAACATTCAGCTGAGGGCCATCTCTCTCTAATGTGACAATCTTTTGCGCTTAGGTCTATCCCTCATAGAAAAAAGGGTTGTACTTTTTTTCGAAACACGAAAAGCTGGAAACAACCAGCAAAGAAAACGAAAGTGCGGATTATGTCCCAAAACCAACTTGGACAATCAACCAGCCCCTACCTTTTGCAACATGCAGACAATCCCGTCCATTGGAAAATATGGAACGATGAGGCCTTTGCACAAGCAAAATCCCAAGATAAACCGATCCTGTTATCGGTTGGATATGCCGCCTGCCACTGGTGCCATGTTATGGCTCATGAATCATTTGAAGATACAGAAACCGCCCAATTGATGAATGAGTTATTTATTAATATCAAAGTAGACCGCGAAGAACACCCCGATGTAGATCATATTTATCAGCGCGCCTTAAGTGTTCTCGGTCAATCCGGGGGTTGGCCTTTGACCATGTTTTTAACACCAAGCGGACAACCTTTCTGGGGGGGAACATATTTTCCGAAAACTGCCCTTTATGGTCGTCCGTCTTTTAAAGACGTTTTAAAAACCATCGCCGATATTTATCACACTAAAAAAGATGACGTCAGCCAAAATGTCACCGCCATTGCCGATGCCTTAGAAGATATGAGCAAGCCGCGCGGCAATGGGGGACTTCATCTTAAAGCCATGTGTGATACCCTTCATTATATCCAGCAAAATATGGACCCCGTTCATGGCGGTTTACAAGGTGCCCCCAAATTTCCACAACCGGTTTTGCTTGATTTTTTATGGCGTACAAACTGGATAAAGAAAAACCCGCAAATTGATCACCTTCTCTGCCTCAGTCTGGAAAAAATGTGTCTGGGTGGAATTTATGATCATTTAGGCGGCGGTTTTGCCCGATATTCAACCGATGAAGAATGGCTCGCCCCACATTTTGAAAAAATGCTCTATGATAATGCCCAACTTGTTTCCCTACTCACAATGGTTTGGCGCAAACATCAAAACCCCTTATTCAAGCGCAGCGTCTTTGAAACCATCGACTGGATTTTCAACGAAATGCGCGTGGAAACCGACAACGGTTTCGCCCTTGCCAGTGCATATGACGCCGATAGCGAAGGTGTGGAAGGCAAGTTCTATGTCTGGAACGAAAATGAGATTGATGCCCTTTTAAAAGAAGAGTCTCCCCTCTTTAAAACAGCCTATGACGTTAGCTCACAGGGAAATTGGGAAGGTCACAATATCTTGCGCCGCATAACTTCGTTTGAAAACCCGGCTCAAGAAGACAAATTAAATAAACTGCGTCAAACCCTTTATCAGGAACGCAAAAAACGCATATGGCCGGCACGCGACGATAAAGTACTTTGCGACTGGAACGCGATGATGATTAAGGCCTTGTCTGAAGCCGCCCTCGTTTTTGATCAACCTGACTGGATCAAACTGGCACAAGACCTTTATACCACCTTGAAAAAAACCCTGATCAAAGAGGGTGTCCTTTATCATAGCTGGTTTAAAGGCCGTCATTCGACCACGGCCTATCTGGAAGATTACGCCAATCTTTGTCTGGCCGCCCTCGCCTTATATGAAGTCACAGGACACACCTCATATTATCAAGACTGTGTAAAATGGGCTGATCATTTAGAAGATCATTTTTGGGATGTTGAAAATCACGGATATCATTTTGCCGATAAACAAACGGTCGAAGGCTTAAACGTCCGCCCCAAACCAATCAACGATAGTGCGACCCCTTCGGGTAATGGATTAATGGCTCATGTTTTGTGTGATCTTTATCATTTGAGTGGCAATCCCAAATATCAGGAACGCTTCAATCAATTGATGCAATTGTTTGGCAATGACGATCCCAATCAAATATTTGCCGCCCCTGGACTATGCAGCGCCCTTATTCGATTTGATACAATGGAAACCATCGTTGTTGTTGGAAAAACCGGAACAAATGATATCAATCCATTGATAAATAAGGCTTATTTACATCCTTCTCCCACTCGAAAAGTTCTACTAGGAGATGCTCAAAATCAGCAAAACACCCCAGAAATTCTACAAGACAAGGTCCTGTATAACCAAAAGGCAACTGCCTATGTCTGTCAGAATGCAACCTGTTCCTCGCCCTTAACCGAACCTTCTATGTTGGAAGCACATTTGAATGATCTTACAAAAGAAAGTTCCCTCTAATAAGCTTCTTGGGTCATATATAATATAAGGTGAAAACTCCATATGCAGTTTGACAACGTGGATTATTTTCGTAAACGTTATGTTTAAGCCACAAACAACAAACAAGAAAGAAAAGACCTTATGGATATTCTGTGCAGCTCCCTTATGACCCCCGTCGGCACCCTTTCTCTTTTTGAAGACGATGGAAAAATTGTAGTTGTTGAATGGGGGCAAGCCCCTGCTGGTTTGGAAACACCTTTGTTAAAAGAAGCAAAGGCACAATTATCAGCCTATTTCAGTGCAAAACTGACAAAATTTGATCTTCCCCTTGATCCAATGGGAACAGAACATCAGAAAAAAGTCTGGGACCAGATGCAGCAAATCCCGTTTGGCGAGACCTGGACCTATGGTGATATTGCTAAAAACATTCATTCTGCAGCCCAAGCTGTCGGGGGTGCATGCGGAAAAAACCCCATTCCCATCATTATCCCCTGTCACCGTGTCCTTGGGGCTGGTGGAAAAATGACAGGATATTCCGGCGGTGATGGGATTGAGACCAAAGAACAACTCTTGCGCATGGAAAAAGCCATCTTAAGTACGTTAAAATAAATAAAACATACAGGAAGGACTCTTAAATGACCCACGCCGTTCGTATCCATCAAGCTGGTGGCCCGGAAGTACTGTCTTATGACGACATCACCGTCACTGCCCCCACCGCCAATCAAGTACAAATTCGTTTTAAAGCCATCGGCTTAAACTTCATTGATTGTTATCACCGCAGTGGTCTTTATCCGGTCCCTACCCTGCCCCACGCAATCGGGATGGAAGGTGCCGGCATCATTGAGGCCTTGGGCAGTGATGTTGATCAATTTGAAATCGGTCAACGGGTCTGTATTGGGGCCGCTCTTGGCTGTTACACCGATCTTGGAAATTTCGACCAAAATGTCGTCATTCCCCTGCCCGATGAAATTGATTTCTATACGGCCGCTGCCATGATGTTAAAAGGCATGACCGCCCATTATTTATTGCGCCGGATTTATAAAGTCGGCCCACAAGATACCATTCTTTTTCACGCAGCCGCCGGCGGGGTTGGGTCCATTGCAACCCAATGGGCAAAATCATTAGGGACAACGGTCATCGGAACAGTCGGCTCCCCAGAAAAAGCAGAGTTAGCCAAAGCACAGGGTTGTGATCACCCCATTCTTTATCGGGAAGACAACTTTACTGATCGGGTACGTGAACTGACAAATGGCGAAGGCGTTCCTGTTGTTTATGATTCCATTGGTAAAGCCACATTTGAAGGTTCCCTTGATTGTCTACGCCCCCTCGGAATGATGGTGACTTACGGCAATGCCACAGGCCCTGTTCCTGATTTTTCCCCGGCCTTGCTGGCACAAAAAGGCTCCCTTTTCATCACCCGCCCCACATTAATGAGCTACGTTGCTAAACGTGATGATTTGTTATGGGCGGCCAATGACCTGTTTGATGTCGTGAAATCTGGCGCGGTTAAAATCCACATCAATCAAAAATATGACCTAAAAGACGCTGCGCAGGCTCATCAGGATTTAGAAGATCGCAAGACCACAGGGTCAACTATTCTTATACCATAAAAATGTAAAAGGCCCCTGTAATCAAACAGGGGCTTTTTATTTAGAAACTACCGTTTTTAAAATCTTCAAAGGCTTGATAGATCTCCTCACGGCTGTTCATTACAAACGGGCCATATCGGACAATCGGTTCACAAATCGGATCTGCCGCGAGCAAGATAAAGCGGGTTTCCTGTGTACAGGACCGAACGCTCACTTCATCGCCATCTTCCAAAATAACCAGACGGTCGGTTTCGATATCTTCCCCGTCCAAATGCATTTTTCCTTCATAAATATAAAGAAATGCCGTTTGTCCTTCTGGTACAGGAAGGCTTAATTCCTGATTTGGTTTTAAGACAACATCGATAAATAACGGTTTTGTCGCAATATCAGAAATTGGACCGACAAGATCAAAAAGTTCCCCGGCAATAACTTTAACCTCAGCCCGGTCTTCGATGTGGGCCGTTGGGATTGTATCGGGTTGAATGTCTTGATAACGCGGGGGGATCATTTTTTTATCAGCCGGTAGATTGACCCAGATTTGAAACCCTTTCATCAAGCCATCACTTTGTTCCGGCATTTCAGAATGAACCAGACCACGCCCTGCCGTCATCCATTGTGCCCCACCCGTTTCCAGCAATCCTTCATTGCCAGCACTATCACGATGACGCATTTTACCGTTTAACATATAGGTGACTGTTTCAAATCCACGGTGGGGGTGATCAGGAAAACCGGCGATATAATCTGTGCCTTTTTCCGATCCAAAAACATCCAGCAAAAGGAAAGGATCCAAATGATCCAATGTCGATGTTCCAATTGCCCGTTTTATTTTCACACCGGCCCCATCGGATGTAGAGACCGGAGAGATAATCTGATCAATGGTTCTTTGCATGACAGTTTCCTAATTTCCATCTTACCATTCCATGAAAATAGGATATGATAATTTAACCTTTTCGATTAGAGACTGAATCGGAAACTGATTGTTTCACGTGAAACGCCGAAAACAGGATTGATCCTTATGCGCACACTTCTTCTTCTTTCCACCGCTTTTTTCTTAACGGCAACATCTGCCCATGCTTTGGATTTTAAAGACACCTTTCAAAAAACAGTGATTGATAATCTGACCAATTCAGTCACAGGCAATTCCAGTCCTGTTTCTTCCCTCAGCGAAAGCCAGATCATTCAAGGATTACAGGAAGCCTTGAAAGTTGGCACCCAACGTGTTGTTTCGCAAATTGGCGCAAAAGACGGATATAATATGGACCCTGCTATTCATATTCCCCTGCCCGCGCAATTACAGCAGGTTCAAAAACTTCTTGGTAAAGTCGGTCTGTCTTCCCTGGCAGATGATGTAGAGCTTAAAATCAACCGTGCCGCTGAACAGGCCGCCCCAAAAGCCAAAGAAATTGTCTGGGATGCCATTTCAAATATGAAGCTGGAAGATGCCCGCGCCATTTATCAAGGGCCACAAGATGCCGCTACCCAGTATTTTAAGAAAGTTTCCTCTGATAAATTACGAGCCATGATTGAACCGGTGGCAAAAAACAGTTTAAAAGACGTTGGTGCCCTGCAAGCGTATGATACCCTGATCGGCGAATATAAATCCATGCCATTCGTTCCTGATGTCAAAGCCGATTTGGTAAATCATACAACAACCCTTGCAATGGATGGCATCTTTCATTACCTCGCACAGGAAGAAGCCGCCATTCGTAATGATCCGGCAAAACGCACAACCGAGATTTTAAAAACCGTCTTTGGCCAATGATCCCTATTTTCTTTCAAAAATACTTTCGCTTTCTCTCAATCTCCAAACTGGATTTTGTCAGCGTTTTAATCGTGCTGGGTGGCATCACATTTTTTGTGATTGCCATCTGCGGTCCCGCTCTTTACTGGGTGGAAATGGGCGATCCGAACGCCAATATCAAAAGCTGGTCGGATGCAGTTTGGCTCTGTTTTATGATCGTCACCACCATCGGTTTTGGCGATCATTATCCCGTCACCCTGATCGGTCGCTTAATTGCGGTTCCCTTGGCTGCAATGGGTATTGGTTTATTCGGTACATTTGCCGGATATTTCGGGTCCATCATTTTGGACAAAGTAGTTCGGGCCGCAACAACCGATATGTTGCATCAACAAAATCGACGTATCGAAATACTCAGTAAACAAAATAAAGAGCTCAATGAATCTATTCGTGAAATTGCCGCAGAAAATAAAGAACTCAACAGTATGATCGTTGCTTTGTCGAAAAATAACGAAGTGCTTAATCGTAAAATCGATAAAGACACAGACGATATCTTAGCAGCCTTGCGGGAAATGAAGGCAGGGTCTTAAAAATCAGCCGGTGCTTTTCCCGTCTTTCCTGCCCCCGGTTTCCAATCTATTGAACGTTCGATTTTTCCATCCGGTGTGAAAGCACCTAAACTATTTTTAATCGCGGCGACTTTATCTTTATGAGGACATATTTTCGTGCGGATATGATCCCATAAAAAACGATTAAACAATCCGCCATAGACTTTGCGATGGAAACGTTCAGCCCGTGAAATGGCCCGTTTATAAGCATAATCAATATGATCAGGCGTTAATAATGGCGGATTTTCCAAAATGGTAAAATACATCGCCAGGACCGATTCATAGCGCGAACGCCCTTTTTGCGCAGATAAACGATCAGGCGCTGCATGGGGCAACAAACCCACATCACCATGAACACGTGCCCCTTTGGCATGTCCAAAAAGACGGAAAAACAGCATTTGATCCGGTGAAACCAGACGTGGATCACAGCCGCCTATTTGCTGATAAAAGCTTTTTTTAAATAACATACAGGTGGAATTGGCTGGATTATTACGAATGAAAAATTTTAGTCCATCTTCCATAACTTCCATCTCCGGATCAGAGACTTCACGCGTTAAGGGGTCTTCTTCACCTTGCCATTCAAAATAGGCCGAATGCCCCCAAGCATGGGGAACATCAAATTTTTCACAAGCTTCAATTAACCATTGGCTAGACTGTGGTGTTAACAGATCATCCCCGTCACACAACTTAATCCATTCATGACTGGCGGCTGCAACACCTGCGTTCGTTCCCCAGGATGCCCCAAGATTTTCCTGTTCAATAATGATCGTTTTTGCATCCAGATCACGGGTACAATCACGAATGACCTGAACAGAACGATCACTGGATCCATCATCAATAAAAATATATTCACGATCCTCAATCCCAATTTGAGCTTCAAGGGAACGGATCACTTCCGGTAAATATTCTTCTTTATTAAAAACGGTAATTACATAGGAAACAGCAGTCATAGCGCATGTACTTGTCTGATAAAAAACAATAGAAAAAAAGAGGCCCCTGCTTTCGCGAGGGGCACCTTTTTTAATTAACGAGAATTCATCGAATCGAAGAAATCATCGTTGTTTTTGGAATAACGTAACTTATCCAGCAGGAATTCCATACCGTCTGCTGTGCCCATCGGGTCCAGAATACGACGCAGAACCCACATTTTGGACAGGGTGTCTTTTTCCACCAGTAAGTCTTCCTTACGGGTACCGGATTTCGTGATATCAATTGCCGGGAAGGTCCGTTTGTCGGCAAGTTTGCGATCCATCACAATCTCGGAGTTACCTGTCCCTTTAAATTCTTCAAAGATCACTTCATCCATACGCGAACCTGTATCGATCAGGGCCGTAGAAATAATGGTCAGAGAACCACCTTCTTCGATATTACGCGCCGCCCCAAAAAAACGTTTTGGACGTTGCAGAGCGTTTGCATCCACACCACCTGTTAAAACCTTACCGGATGACGGTACACAGGTGTTATAGGCACGCGCCAATCGGGTGATGGAATCCAACAGAATGACCACATCCTTTTTATGTTCCACCAAACGTTTGGCCTTGGAAATCACCATTTCAGCGACTTGAACGTGACGCGTTGCCGGTTCATCGAATGTCGAGGAAATAACCTCCCCTTTCACAGAACGATCCATATCTGTTACTTCTTCCGGGCGTTCATCAATCAAGAGAACAATCAAATAACATTCCGGATGATTTTTCGCGATGGAATGCGCGATATTTTGCAACATCACGGTCTTACCGGTACGTGGCGGCGCAACCAAAAGAGCGCGCTGTCCTTTACCAATTGGGGAAACCAGATCAATCACACGCGGGGTGTAATCTTTCTTTTCTGGATCCTCAATTTCCATTTTCAAACGCTCATCCGGGTAAAGTGGCGTAAGGTTATCAAAATGGACGCGGTGACGAGCTTTTGCCGCTTCTTCAAAGTTGATATTTTCAACTTTTAACAGGGCAAAATAACGTTCGCCATCTTTGGGCGCCCGGATCTGGCCTTCAACTGTATCGCCTGTGCGCAACGAAAATTTACGAACCTGATTAGGGCTCACATAAATATCGTCCGGTCCCGGCAGATAATTGGCTTCTGGTGAACGCAAAAAGCCGAAACCATCTTGCAACACTTCCAAAACGCCACCACCATAAATCGTGATGTCATTTTCAGCCAAGGTCTTCAAAATGGCAAACATCAATTCTTGTTTGCGCATATTGCCGGCATTTTCAATTTCCAACTCTTCAGCATAAGCTAAAAGGTCAGCAGGGGATTTTTCTTTAAGTTCCTGAAGATTCATAAGTAATCTACATCAATAGTGAAATGGGAAAAGGGGAAAATGATAAGTCTTTTGTATGTCGTCGTTTAGGGTTACGCGATCACTAACTTATTAAAATATAATAATTTTCTATTTTCTGAAGATTAAATCGAAAAAAAGGAATACTTTCGAAAACAGAAAATTCAAAGGAAGGAAAGGCAACCAAAAGAAGATCCAGTTGCTTTTATTGCTCTACCTCAAAAACAACATAAAAGTCAAGTCATCAAAATTTCTTTCATATCTGCTGTTGCCTTTGGAGCTGACATTCAGTTTACTGGAAAGAGAATAGTATGAAACAGTTAGTAAATATAAAGAGCGTGGAATTATGGTCAAAAAAATCTGTCTGATCACTGGATTATTTTTCATATTTTCTCTTTTCCTTTCTCAAAATGTTGAAGCCGATGCCGGATTCAACCGCCTTAAGGCAGCAGGTCAAGGTGTGAAATCAGGAGATAAAGGTGGGGAAAGCAGCTCTGGCGATAAAAATGATAAAGATTCAAAAGGTGGCTCTGGAAATAGTAGCGGTTCTATGAATAGCGACCCGGCCAGCCATGGCGATATTGTATTTCTTGGTGTTTTTGAAACCTATATCCCCTCAAAACGTTTAAATGCCCGTATGACGGTTTATGCAGAACCACGCAAATTTCTTCTCGGACATCGTGCTTGTTTAAAAACCAGTCGAATTCGTGATCAAATCAATCATTATTTATTTGAAAACCCACCAAAAATTGATCGACGCGGTAATGCAGAGACTGAAGGAATGGACACGGGCGTGCGCGAAGCCATTAAAAAAGCCCTGAAGACAAAACTGGAATATTTCACCAGCATTTATGTCTTTTCCGGACGCTATAGCGCAATTTCACTGCCAAAAGATTTAAAAGAAATGCAGGTAACCGATTGTGCGGGGATAATTGCTGCGAAAAAGGAAATGGACAAGGCTGATAAATAAAACCTTAAAACGGTTTTACAATCACCATGATGACCAGAACAATCATCAGGACTGTCGGTACTTCGTTGATCATACGGTAAAATTTTTCACTCTTCTGGTTCTTATCGGCGAGAAAATCCAACCTATATTTTGCCAGCATAAAATGAAAAATAATCATAAGCACGACACATAAGAGTTTAACGTGGAGCCACCCCTGCGACCATGCCTGAATTTCAAACAGCAGTAATGTTCCAAAAATGGTTGAAGACACCATCGCCGGATACATAATGGCGCGCAAAAGGCGGCGTTCCATTATTTTTAATGTTTCCGACAGTTCAGAACCTGTTTCTGCATTTGTGTGATAGACATAAAGACGCGGCAGATAAAATAATCCGGCTATCCAAGCCATCACAGAAATCACATGAAGCGCCTTGAACCACAAATAACTGTCTTCAAACATTTTCTTTATCCTTTACAGATACAACGACTATGTTTTTGTGGACAAAGACGCACGCCACCTTCAGGTTTTATATCGTCTTTATTTGAAATATGGGAAATGACCAAATCCCGCAATCCATCAATAAAAAACGGGTGCGTTCCCACAGCAGGTGTTCGAAAATAAGCAGGCACCCCTTGTTTTTGAGCCAGTTCCTTATATTCGATATCCAATTCAACCAATGTTTCGGAATGTTCGGAAACAAACGCGATGGGAACCACAATCAACGGCACTTTTTCGCGCCCAGCACGACTGATTTCATCTTCCGTATCTGGTCCGATCCATTCCAATGGACCAACACGGCTTTGATAACTCACCCACCAGTCCAAATCAGGCATATTCAGCTTTTCAACCACTGCTAAAGCGCTTTGTTCAACTTGCCACTGATAGGGATCTCCACGTTCAACAATTTTTTTCGGCAAGCCATGAGCAGAAAAAAGAACACGTGGTTTTCCAATATGGGAAGCTTCTTCAATTTGTTGAAGTAAAAGATCAGTTATGGCGCTTGCAAACCCATTATTGGTTGGATAACAACAAATTGAAGTTGTTCTGGCCTTAATTTTTGCTTTTTTAGCCGCCTGTGCCCAATCTTTTAGCGAAGATTCAGACGTTGTTGTTGAAAATTGCGGATAAAGTGGCAGTAAAACAATATGGTCTGGATTAAATTCTTTTACTTTCTTCGCACAATCATCACTCATGGGATGCCAATAGCGCATGGAAATAAAAGATTGAACCTCGACACTTTCGCCCATTTCTTTTGAAATTGAAGCTGTCAAGGCATCAGCCTGATTTTGTGTCAGTTTCAAAAGCGGGGATTTTCCCCCAAGATGAGAATAAATCTCTTCGGCAATCGGGGCGCGTTTTGATGAAATATAGCGCGCTAACATCCATCGGATTGGCTGAGGTGCCCCGATAATCGCTTTATCGTTAAATAAATTAAAAAGAAAAGGTTCAATCGCTTCCGGACAGTCAGGACCACCCAGATTGAATAAAACAATAGCAAGCTTCATGCTTTCCCCTCTTCTTTTCTTTTTATCTGTTAATTACGATTTTTTATAATTTTGAACCATCTCAACCACACGTCCGACATGTTCCGGCGGTGTTTGCGGTACAATGCCATGACCAAGATTGAAGATAAAGGGACCATCACTTAGGGTATCAAGGATTTTTTGAACCTGAACTTCCATTTGTTCACCCCCGGCAACCACACAAAGATTGTCTAGATTACCCTGAACACAGCATAACGGTTGCAGTTCTTTAGCTGCCCAATCCAATGGAACAGTTTGATCGATGCTCACACCATCTACACCTGTTTCCAGAACAAACTTTTTGTAAAGCGGTCCGGCCCCACGTGGGAACCCAAGAACCGGAATATCCGGGTAGGCTTCTTTGATGCGACGGGTAATTTCTTTGTTCGGGGCAATGACCCAACGATCGAACTGATCTTCGGGCAGAACACCAGCCCAGCTATCAAAAATCTGGACAGCTTCTGCACCAGCTTCAATTTGTTTAATCAAATATCCAGAAGTGGCTTCAATTAACATATCAATTAAAGATTGGAAAAAATCAGGATCTTGATAAGCAATTAAACGAATTGTTTCATAATTCTTTGATCCTTCGCCTTCGACCATATAGGTCGCATTTGTCCAAGGCGCACCGGCAAAACCAATAAGCGCGGTACTGGAAGGAATGCTCTTACTTAATCTGGAGACAGTTTCATAGACGGGGGCGAGATGATCATGGATCCCATTGAGGCTCAATTTTGAAAGCCCGTCCATATCGCGAATAGCTTCCAGTTTTGGGCCTTCGCCTTTTACAAATTCAACCTTCTGTCCTAAAGCATCGGGAATAGTTAAGATATCTGCAAACAGAATGGCAGCATCAAATCCGTAACGGCGTAAGGGTTGTAAGGTGACTTCTTCGGCTAAATCTGGGGAATAGCAAAAATGCAGGAAGTTTTTGGATTTGGCACGGGTTTCCAGATATTCGGGAAGATAGCGTCCAGCTTGACGCATTAACCAAATCGGCGGACGTTCTGTTTTTTCGCCTTTGAGTGCGCGTAAGAATAATTTGTCTGTCGATGCCATAATACGGTCTTCCCTTCGATCCCTAAAGTTTGATGAGTTATTCACAGTTCAATAACAATAGTAAAGGTTATTTTCTTTAGTTTGTTGTTGATGTTGGTCCTGTGGATAACGGGGATCAAATTTAATCCACAAGCTGTCCCCATATGAAGGACGTTTCTGGCTAAAATATGGCTGGATTGGAGTCGGGCCTGTGGATTTTAGAATTTTAGCTTTGGAGTCGCCCTAAAATCTTGGCGGAGTCGCCCGATCTGTGTTTAATTCTGTGGATAACGGGGATAATTTTTCAAAAAAAGACCTTTGTCCACACAAGGTGGCAGAGTACAAAAGAATTATGCATAGCCTGATAAGCGGGTAGAGAATTTTTGCAAATATCGGGATGAAATTGGCCCTTGTGATCAACTTGGCCAGTTATCCCCAGGTTTGGCGGACTTATGAACAACTATCACATCCACCTTATCTCCGACTCCACCGGGGAAACAATCGAAACGCTGGCTCGCGCCTGTATTGCCCAGTTTGAAGGCATTACCGTCTGTGAAAACGTCTGGACCTTGGTGCGTACAAGCGGTCAGGTTTCAAAAATTTTAAACGGTGTTAAAAATCATCCGGGCGTTGTTATCTTTACAATGGTGGATCGAAACTTACGAACCCAACTGGAAAAAGGTTGTGAGAGTTTAGGCGTTCCCTGTATTGCCGTTCTTGATCCGATTATGGAAGCCTTGAAAGATACTTTTAGTGCTGAAGCCAGCTTTAAACCCGGTCTTCAACATGAAATGGATCAAAATTACTTTAAACGGATTGAGGCCATGCATTTTGCCTTGGCCCATGATGATGGGCAATCCAGCCATGAAATCCACAATGCTGATATTATTTTATTGGGTGTGTCACGGACATCAAAAACACCGACCTGTGTTTATTTAGCCAATAAAGGCCTAAAGACAGCAAATATTCCAATCGTTCCACAATGTCCGTTACCAACTGATCTCAGTGATCCAAAATTTGCCGGATGTTTAATTGTGGGGCTAACAAAAGATCCGCGCCGTCTTATTCAGGTTCGCAAAAACCGTTTAAATTTGCTCAATGAAACCTCCCATACTGATTATGTTGATCTGGAAACAGTTGTGGATGAAGTCCAGTTTGCCCGTAAGTTATGTAATAAACACAGCTGGCCGATGATTGATGTGACCCGCAAATCCATTGAAGAAACGGCAACCGCTATTTTAAACCTGAAAATGAAACGTGATCAGGCTTACGAGGATAGCAATTGGGATGGTGAATAAAATTATTTTGGCCTCTGCCTCCAAATCCCGGGCTGATTTATTAAAAGGTGCGGGTCTGGATATAGAATGTTGTCCCGCTGATTTGGATGAAAGTCTTATTAAAAGTGAAGGATTAAGTGTTCGCGAAACTGCATTAAAATTGTCGTTTGCCAAGGCAGTAGCTGTCTCTGAAAAATATCCCGGATCTTATATTATCGGGGCCGACCAAATGATGGAATGTGAAGGCTTAAGATATGACAAACCGGTTGATCAAGAAGAAGCAAAAAAACAATTGATGGAATTACGTGGAAAAATTCATCATTTGATTAGTGCGGTGTCAATCGTCAAAAACGGGGAACTTATTTGGTTTTATGCGCAGAATGCAGAATTGGAAATGCGCGATTTTAGCGATATTTTTTTGGATCGTTATCTAGAAAATATTGGCGAAGATGTTTTAACAACGGTTGGCGGTTATCGTTTGGAAAGCTTAGGTGTTCAGCTTTTTAATCGCATTGAAGGGGATTATTTTACAATTTTGGGATTGCCGATTTTGGCAGTTCTGGAATTTTTACGATCCCGTGATATTTTAGCGTGTTAATGAATATAAGGGGAGATGGATCAAATGGTTTTATCAGGTAAAGCAAAAATTGCCGGTGTGATTGGCTGGCCTGTCGGACATTCTAAATCTCCGCGACTGCATGGGTTTTGGTTAGAAAAATATAAGATTGATGGAACCTATATCCCCTTGCCTATAGAACCGGACCATTTTGCCAAGGCAATACATGGCATGCAGGTAATGGGGTTTAAAGGGGCAAATGTAACGGTCCCTCATAAAGAAAGCGCCCTTAAAATTGCCGATGAGGTCAGTGCACGCGCCAAAAAAATTGGGGCGGCCAATACATTGATTTTTAAAGAAGATGGAACAATTTTTGCAGATAACACAGATGGTTATGGGTTTTATCAAAACTTAATTTGTGGGGCACCTGATTGGCAAGCCGATACTGGCCCGGCTGTTGTTTTAGGTGCTGGTGGGGCCGCGCGCGCCGTTTTAATTGCCTTGGCAGAAGCGGGTGTTCCTGAAATCCGCTTGACCAACCGCACGAAAGAACGTGCGGATAATCTGGCTGATGAACTGGATGCCCCGATCACGGTAGTTGATTGGAATGAACGCGAACAAACCTTATGTGGGGCCAATCTTTTAACCAACACAACAACCTTGGGGATGAGTGGGCAAGCGTTGTTGGAAATTGATTTGTTTGATTTACCAAAAACAGCCTTGGTCAACGATATTGTATACGCCCCTTTAATAACCAACTTGCTGGAAAAAGCCCATGTACATGGGTGTCAGACTGTCGATGGTTTAGGTATGTTGCTTCATCAGGCCCGCCCCGGTTTTGAAGCCTGGTTTGGTGTCGATCCGGTTGTGGATGAAGATTTACGCCAATTTGTTCTGGAAAATTAAAGATGCTGGTTCTCGGCCTGACCGGTTCAATCGGAATGGGAAAATCCGCAACTGCGTCGATATTTCGCCAATATGGCGTCCCTGTCCATGATGCCGATGCAACGGTTCACAAGTTAATGGGTGCAAATGGACGGGCAACGCCTTTGATTGAACGGGTTTTTGGGGATTGTCTGGAGGCAAGTGGTGCGGTGGATCGTCAAAAACTGGGGGCGCAGGTTTTCGGCAATGACCCAGCCTTAAAAAAGTTGGAAGCCATTTTACATCCGATGGTTCGTGAAGAAGAAAGAAAATTTTTAAGATTGGCTCGATTGCAACGACGCAAGCTTGTCGTACTGGATATTCCCTTGTTATTTGAAGCGGGCGGAGGCCGTCGTTGTGATGCGATTGCAGTGGTTTCAGCTTCAAAAACGCTACAAAAAAAACGGGTCATGGCGCGCACTGGGATGACCTATGAAAAATATAGGGCCATTTTAAAAAAACAGATGCCCGATGCCTTAAAACGGCGCAAGGCGGATTATATTATTTTTACCGGATCGGGCTTTCGTGTTGCCCGTAATCAGGTTAAAAAGATAATCCACGAACTTCAGGATTGATCATGCGCGAAATCGTTCTCGATACCGAAACCACAGGCTTTGAATATAAACAAGGACATCGACTTGTTGAAATCGGTTGTGTGGAATTGATCAACCATATGCCGACCGGGCGAACCTATCATCAATATATCAACCCGGAACGCGATATGCCGGAAGGTGCTTTTCGGGTTCATGGCCTGTCTGAAGAATTTTTGCGCGACTTTCCATTATTTAAAGAAGTTGCACAGGAGTTTCTGGATTTTATCGAAGATGCAACCCTTATTATCCATAATGCAGGGTTCGACGTGCCTTTTTTGAATTGGGAATTAAAAGGTCACCAATTTCCCGAAATGGCAAATAATGTCGTTGATACCCTGATCATTGCCCGCAAAAAATTCCCAGGATCCCCGGCCAATTTGGATGCATTGTGTCGCAGGTTTAATGTTGATAACTCCAACCGGGAAAAACACGGCGCTTTGCTGGATAGTGAGCTGCTGGCAGAAGTTTATCTGGAACTTATCGGCGGTCGCCAGCCCGGTTTGGAATTGGCAAAAGAGGCGGGTTATGATGATGATACGATTAAAAAAGAACGATTATTTAGAGAGCCACGCGACCATCAAGCAAGTGAAGAAGAACTTGCGGCCCATACGGCTTTTTTGGAAAAAATAAAAAATCCCATCTGGTTGGCGGGAGAGGAAAAATAAATGAAACGTTTTATCCCTTTGTTCTTTTTAGCACTGGTTTTTGCCACTTTTGCTGCACAGGCAGATTTTGAAAAAGGCGTTGCTGGAAAAGTTCACCTTATAAATGGTTCGGCCTTGGCAGTTCAAAATGCACAGGTTCGTGTTTTAAAAGCAGGCGATCAGGTGATGATTGGCGATATTTTATCAACCGGACCAGACTCACGTCTGGAAATTGCAATGGTTGATGAGGGTCATTTTAAATTGGGTGCCCAAACGTCTTTTGTTGTGAATGATTACACATTCGGGACAGGCAATGACAATGTGGTTGTGGAATTGCTGAAAGGCGCAATGGATGGTGTTTCCGGTTCCATTGCCAAGGCTAACCCCGATGGTATGAAAGTTCTAACCCAGCATGCGACCATCGGTATTCGCGGGACCAAATTCTTTGTTGGTGAAATGGACGGTAAATTACATGTGGCCCATTGGTTCGGCGGCGGTGTTCATGTGAAAAACCATGGTGGCGAAGTTTTCTTAAAAGGTGAAAATACCGGGACAATTTTGCATCACGATCATAAAACACCGACCCCTCCAGAAGATTGGGGTAATGAAAAACGTGAAAAAGCGAAAAGTTTGGTTCATTAAACAATAAAAAAACGGCTTCTGAATAAACCAGAAGCCGTTTTTTTTATTTTATATCTGTGCGACCCGCTTAGGCTTGTCCTGCTTCTTTTTGATTTTGAAGTGCTTCAATACGGGCACGGTACATGGAAGCAAAATCGACCGGGTTCAACATCATCGGTGGGAAAGAACCATCACGTGTTGTGCTGGCAACGATGTTACGGGCAAACGGGAACAACATGCGCGGGCATTCGATCAATAACATCGGTTCCAGATGTTCTGCCGGAACGTTCAGTTCAAAAATACCGCCATAAGCCAGCTCGCAAATAAAGGCAACATCTTCGCCTACTTTGCAATCGGCACGAATTTTTAATGTAACTTCAAACTGATTTTCCGATAATTTAGCCGCATCCACATCGACGTTTACAGAAACGTCGGGCTGGTTTTGCATCATTTTGCCAAAAATGCCCGGTGCGTTGGGAACTTCAAAAGACAAATCTTTGATATATTGACCGTGAATGAGAAACGGTGCAGCTTCTTGTTCGCCAGCTTCGGTTGCTTGTTCGTTTTGGTCGGCCATTGCCCTACTCTCCTGATAAGAAAAAATGTTGGGCAAGGTCGTAGCATAAAAGTTGTGCCAAACTCAACTTAATCCTTTTTGTCAGACCAGGGACTGTCGGGATTGGGATCAACTTCTTCAAAATCTGCGTCAATAACCGTTGAATTTTCAGATTTATGAGGAGGGGAATTGCCCTCAGGGTGGCGAGGGTCCATATCGCCCCCGACAATATGTATATTACGGGAATTTTTAATAATATTTCCAGTTTTTGAACGTAAAAAAGCGCGAAATGGTGGCAAAAACAGCAAAAACCCGATGGTATCGGTGACAAATCCGGGGGTGAGCAACAAAGCCCCTGCGACCAACAGGCAGGCCCCGTCAAAAAGTTCGCTTGTGGGCATGCGTCCTTCGTTCATGGATTGTTGAGCTTTCATCAAGGTGGAGAGACCTTGTTGGCGCAACAGTGCCGTTCCTGCAATTGCCGTTAAAATAACAATAGAGATGGTCGGCCATAAACCGATCCAGTCACCGACTTGAATAAAAACGGAAATTTCGATGATCGGAACGATGATAAAGACGAGTAGAACAATAAAACCCATAAAACCTTACTTTCGTGAAACCTTGCCCTTTTGGCGATTTAAGATTATCTAGTTTTACAACAGCTTAAGCGCAAGCTACACTACTTGCAAAAGATAACAGGTTTGAAACATCATTATGGCTAATTTCGATCTCATACTCCTTGCCCTGATTGCGGTCTTTATTTTCCTGCGCCTTCGTAGTGTGCTGGGGAGTAAGGATGGAAATGAAGATAATCGTAATCATCGCGATATCTTTAATCCAGATCCGATGGATGAAGATAATGAATCCTCTCAGGACAATGTGATCCATTTGCCGGGTTCCGGCTCGAAAAATCAACAAAATCAACACACTATCCCCGAAGTGAATGAGATTGAACCGGTCGGTCCTGTTCAACAGGCTTTGGCGGAAATCATGGCGGTTGATCCCAATTTTGACCAACATGGTTTTGTGGAAGGGGCACGTGGTGCCTTTGAAATGATTTTAACAGCCTTTGCTGGTGATGACCGTGAAACGCTGAAAAATCTGTTGACCGCAGAAGTTTATCAAAATTTCGAATCGGCATTAGATGCGCGCAAGGCAGCCGGTGAAACATTGGAAACCACCTTGATCGGTATCGGTTCACTGGAAATTATTGACGCCGCACTTGATAATAAAATGGCGGAAGTCACCGTTCGTATTGTCAGTGAACAGGTCAATGTTACCTGTGACGCTGATGGTGAAGTGGTTGATGGTGACAGCAATTATATTGATACCATTACCGATGTCTGGACGTTTGAGCGTGATATCACTTCAAACAGCCCAATTTGGTTCCTGAAAGCGACCCAAGCGGAATAGAGGGCTTTTTTCATGTTCGTGGGGCGGGGGTCTTTCTTAAAGGTATGTAGTCTTTTGGCGCTGGTGTCGGTTATCGGTGCCTGTACCCCGCCGCGTGATCTGGATAAACACGAAGTCATGGCATCACCGGATATGCCGGAACGTCATGAGATTCGCTTGATGCCGGTTTCCTATGCCGCTTTGCCGGGTTGGGACGAAGATCAAATCGCTAATTCGATCCCTGCTTTACGTAAATCCTGCCAAACATTTGGACGTATGGATGAAAACAAACCGATCGGTCCCAATGGGATCGGCGGTGTTGCAGGGGATTGGAAACCAATTTGCACCGAGGCTTATTCCCTGCCTGATGGTGATAGCCAGAAAGCACGTGAATTTTACCAGATGTTTTTCCAACCTTATTTGGTAAGCGACCTTGCAGAAGACCGCGCCGCCAGCGGGTTATTTACCGGATATTATGAAGCCGCCCTTCGCGGGGCACTGACCCAAGGTGGGGTCTATCAAACACCACTTTATAAACGGCCCGATGATTTGGTTCTGGTCGGTCTGGGTGAATTTAAACAAAACTGGAAAGGCAAACGCCTTGCCGGACGTCTGGAAAATGGGCAATTGGTCCCTTATGCATCACGAAGCGAGATTGATGCAGGGAAACTGCGTGGTAAAAACCTCGAACTGGTGTGGGTGGATGATCCGGTCGATGCTTTTTTCCTGCATATTCAAGGATCAGGCCGGGTGGTTTTTGCTGATGGGTCCACCATGCGCGTTGGTTATGACGGTCACAATGGCCATGACTATACCTCAATCGGGCGTATTTTAATTGATCGCGGCGAAGTTTCCAAAGAAGAGATGTCCATGCAGGCTATCCGCAGCTGGTTGGCGGCTTATCCCGATAAGGGGCAGGAGTTGATGCGTGAAAATAGCTCTTTTATCTTTTTTCGCGAACTCAAAGACGATGGTCCGGTCGGTGCACAAGGTGTTGCACTGACGCCGGGGCGCTCCCTTGCCATTGATAAACGTTTCTTACCATTGGGTTTGCCTATTTATCTTCATACCTTTACAGATCCGGTGACGCCAAACCCGATATCGCGGTTGGTTGTGGCACAGGATACAGGTGGGGCGATCAAAGGCGTTGTGCGCGGCGATGTCTTTTGGGGATTTGGCGAAGAGGCGGCCATGCGCGCCGGTAAGATGAAAGAAACAGGCAGTTTCTTTGCACTTCTTCCAGCAAACTCGCTAAGCCGTTGTGAAGTCTGTGATGTTGCACAAGACAGCCCAAATTCTTAATTTAACGCTTGTTTTTCAAACCTTTGCTTGATAGATAGCCGTGACCTGTTAACGGAACACGGTGTAAATCCGTGGCGGTCCCGCCGCTGTAATCGGGGATGTTTTTCCAACATTTATAAATCCACTGAACATGATTTGTTTCGGGAAGGATAGACGGAAAAACAGACGATCCGAAAGCCAGAAGACGAACAGGGTATATCTTTTTATTGAGGGGCGAAACCTGATGGCAAAAGGGATCGACAAGCATTTTGCTTGTTCGACGCTCTGGCTTTTGTCACGGGGAGTTGACGATGCCCAATATACATTTGAAAAAATGTAAAAACATTGCAGAAATGCTGATCGATAAAAAACTATGGTTTGTACAGTTTTTAACGATTTCCCTTATCTGTCTGGCCGGATTGTATTTTTTAGGAGACCGGACCTATTCCAGTGCCCCGCCCCTGCCGGATTATTTGGATGAGACCGGACAGGTTATTTTATCACAAGATCAGATTAAACGGGGGCAAAAGCTTTTTCATTTACGCGGTTTAATGAATTATGGTTCCTTTTGGGGGGATGGGGCTGAACGGGGCCCGGATTTTACTGCCGAGGCTTTGCATCTGATGGGGCAAGCCATGCGGCGGTATTATGAACAGGAACATGCCTCACACTTGTCGGATTTTGAACGCGATGCCATTGCCGCCCGTGTCAAACGTGAAATTCATTTTAACAGATGGAATGAATCTTTGAATGTGGTTTTGCTGAATACGGCACAAGTCCATGCTGTTGAAGAAATTTCCGCCTATTATCAGGCCATGTTTCGGGATCCGGCCCATCCTGGATATTTCCGCGCCGGATATATTCGTAATCCGCAGGATATAAAGGACTTATCCGCCTTTTTCTATTGGGGAGCATGGGTTGCGGGTACGGATAGGCCCGGTGAAAAGCATACCTACACCCATAACTGGCCTTATGACCCGGATATCGGAAATGAACCAAGTGCGCCCACCTATTTTTGGAGCATGGTTTCCATCTTTGTTTTATTTCTGGGTATTGGTTTGGTGCTGTATGTGTATGGTCAAATGAAATCAACCCATTATGATCCGTTCCACAGTCATGGTGAACGGTCTTTAAGCACGCCTGATCTGGAACATAAAATCATCCGTCCCACGCAACGCGCCACTTATAAATTTTTTATGCTGGCGATGGCGCTATTTGCCTTGCAGGTATTTTTCGGCATTTTGGCGGCAACTGATTTTGTACGCCCTTTTGGTTTGTATCTGGGCGAAATTATCCCGTTTAACGTGGCGCGCAGTTACCATACTTTGTTTCAGATCATGTGGTTCTTTATCTGCTGGGCGGGTTATACGATTTTCTTTTTACCCGCCCTGTCCCAACCGCCTAAGGGACAAGTCGGTTTGATTAATCTGATGTTCTGGATGTGCGCCTTTGTCGGGGTCGGCGGCATGATCGGGATTTATCTGGGGCAAACAGGTCGGATAAACGATACGCTTTCTTATTGGTTTGGCAGTCAGGGCTGGGAATTTATGGAATTGGGCCGGGCGTTTCAAATTCTGTTGTTAATCGCCTTCAGCCTGTGGATCCTGATTATTTATCGCGGGATCAAACCCCATTTAAATCGGCAAAATATCTGGTCGGTTCCTGCCTGGTTGTTATATGGCAGTGCGGTTATGGTTTTGTTTTTATTTTTCAGTCTGTTGGTGCTGCCGGACAGCAATTTTGCCGTGGCCGATTTTTGGCGCTGGATGGTTGTTCATATGTGGGTCGAAGTCACGTTTGAAGTTTTCACCACCGTGATTGTCGCCTATATGATGGTGCAAATGGGATTGATCACGCGTCTTATGGCGGAACGGGTGATTTTTCTGGCTGTCATGTTGTTTTTTGCAACGGCAACATTGGGGGTGGCCCATAATTTTTACTGGATCGCCAAACCAACTAGTATTATTGCGCTGGGTAGTGTGTTTTCCACCCTTCAGGTCTTACCGTTATTGCTGTTGACGCTGGATGCGTGGCGTTTACATCAGGAAAAACAGCGGGCAACCGGGTTGCAGGGACAAGGCAAACAAACCTGTGTGATGACCGAGGTTTGGTATTTTATCCTTGCGGTAAATTTCTGGAATGTATTTGGCGCCGGTGTGTTTGGTTCGTTGATTAACCTGCCGATCGTCAACTATTTTGAACATGCGACCTATCTGACAGGCAATCATGCACATGCAGCCATGTTTGGCGTAAAAGGCAATATTGCCATTGCCGGGATGCTGTTCTGTTGCCAGCATTTGTTATGTGAAACCCGCTGGAATGCAAAGCTTTTGCGAACGGCTTTCTGGTCATTAAATATCGGGGTGGCTTTGATGATGTTTCTCGATCTTTTTCCGGTCGGGGTCTATCAGGTCATTACCGTTTTGGAAGAAGGTTTTTGGAAAGCGCGTTCTTCGGAAATTGTGTCAGGTGATGTTTTTCGCAATCTGACGATTTTCCGCTCCGTCGGGGGGATCTTGTTTGTGGCAGGTGGTGTGGTGCCGTTGGTCTGGTTTGTTCTCAGTCGGAAACGTTCAATTCAATAAACGCGTACTTTCCCCGGCATAAGGGTAACGTTTGGCTTCCAGTGCGTAATAGGCTTTTAACAAGGCGGTATCAATGCCCAGCCTGTTGCGCATTTCGCCTAAAGTTTTATCCATAAGGGGGGCGTAATCCACCTTGTCTAACGCATCACTACGGCAAACCATACCCAGATGTAATCCATCGCGGAAAATTTCCAAATCGTCTTCCTTGAATTTGTACACATCGGGATAAAGATACTGAGAAATCAGGCTATAGAGCTTTTCTTCCAACGATCCAACCTGCCCGGTTGAACCCATGGTAAAACCGATTACAAAGGCCTCATCCTTGGGTAACATGCCTCGGCCCAGTAAAATATGGATACAGTCATGATCATCAAGATCAACAGACCCGTGAAAAAGTTCAAGCCCAGGCAGGCGAAAACGTGGATTCTCTACCAATTGTATGATCAATGGAATTGCGCTTTGCCCATGAGAATGTAAATGCATATCGGTCAAGGCATCACCTAGAACAATATCGTTTTGGGACAAGGGAATATGCCAGCTTTTATAGCTGTTGCCCCATTTGGATAATTTATATGTGTGTTTGTTATTTTTCATACCCTATATATAGGGTATGAAAATTCAATTGTTAGTTACAACATGATTTATGTGTATATAATAAAATTGAAAATTAAAAAAAACAGGGTCTGAAAAATGCGTCTTTTACTTATTGAAAATTCAAAGACAATTATTTCTTTGATTCAAGTTCAGTTGGCTGAGATGGTTGATGTGTCTGTTGATTGGGCATCGACAAAAGAACAAGCGATCTCATTGATTGAAACGAATGGAGTTGAAAGTTATTGTCTGGTTGTGACCGGACTTAAAATATCAGATGCAAATGATGGGTCTATTGTTACAACAATAATAGAATATCAAATTCCCACCATTATTTTTTCCAGTGATTATAGTGAAGAATTACGCGACAAATTTATTCAAATGCCGGGTGTTGTCGATTATGTCGTCAAAGAAAGCCAGGCTTCGTTACGTTATCTTTGTAATATTATTTATCGTTTGATTGTAAATCGCACGATTAAGGCCTTGGTTGTTGATGATTCACGTACGATGCGTATGTATGTTTGTGAACTTTTGCGCCAACATCAGTTCAAAGTTTTAGAAGCCTCTGATGGTGAAGAAGCTTTGAATATTTTGCAGGAAAACAGAGATATAAAACTGGTTGTCACGGATTTTAATATGGAAGGTATGAACGGTTTTGATCTGACAAAAAAAATCCGTGAAACTTATGATAAGGATGAATTGGCCATTATTGGTTTGTCAGGGATGGATACAGCGACTTTGTCAGCACGGTTTATAAAAACGGGTGCGAATGATTTCCTAAGGAAACCGTTTGAACCAGAAGAATTTTTCTGTCGCATTACCCAAAATATGGAACTGATTGAAAAATCAAAAAAGTTGTTGGATATGGCAACGAAAGATTTCTTAACGGGTCTTTATAACCGCCGTTTCTTTTTTGATAAAGGCAGCAAAAAAATTGCCCGTTTGTTGGCACAAAAAAAACCGGGTTATGTGGCCATGCTGGATATTGATCATTTTAAAAGCGTAAATGATACGTATGGACACGATGTCGGTGATGAAGTCCTACGAGAGATTTCGTCTATTTTGTTACAGAAAATCAGGGCATGCGATTTGGTTGCCAGAATGGGCGGGGAAGAATTCTGTATTATTTTTGAAGATGCAGATAAGGGTACGGCTGAAAACTTGCTGGAAAATATGCGCCGGGCAATTGAAGAATGCATCATTCCTTCGTTACAGGAACGACGCCATGTGACATCTAGTTTCGGAGCCGTTCCAATTCAAGCAGGTGAAAAATTAGATGTCACCGTTAAACGTGCGGATGATCTTTTATACAAATCCAAACAATCGGGACGAAATCGTTTGACGATTGAAGCGTTGAATTAACGTCTCTTGCCATCAGCGTTTTAGATTAAATCTTGCTCTTTTGAATCCTTCTTGGGATAGTACGGGTTTAAATTATAAACTCATAAAAAAAGAAATGCGGCGGAAGTTAATCTAATGAAACTCGGTCATTCATTTTCCAATTGGAAAAAGGTCTTAAGCGCGATTGGCTTTTTGACTTGTAGCACCCTACCCGCCTTTGCGCAGTCGTCAGCAAGTATTGTTATGTATCACCGTTTTGGTGAAGAGAGTTTTCCATCGACAAACATTACGATTGAACAGTTTGAATCGCATATTAAAGAAATTAAAACAGGTGGTTACCATGTTTTGGCGTTAAGCGATCTGGTTGATAAGTTGCGGGCGGGCAAGGAATTGCCCGACAAAGCCTTAAGCATTACCATTGATGACGGTTATGCCAGTATTTATGAAAAAGCTTATCTGCGTTTTAAAAAAGCAGGTATTCCTTTTACGGTCTTTATTTCAACAGACTCCATTGATCGTGGTTATGCGGGGCATTTAACCTGGGACCAAATCCGCGAGATGGATAAAGACCCATTGGTCAGTATTGGGGCGCATACAGCCAGCCATCTTCATATGGCAGCGGCATCACAGTCACGCATGGGCGACGAAATGTCACGTTCGCTTGAACGTCTTGAAAAAGAACTGGGCTATCGTCCTGATTTGTTTGCCTACCCTTATGGAGAAGCCAGTTTAACGGCTGTGTCTGTGGCACGTGGTTTTGGGATGCGTGCTGCGTTTGGACAGCATAGTGGAGCGGTTGGTATTGGGGACGATATATATTATTTGGCCCGTTTTTCATTAAATGAGAAATATGGGGATTTGAAGCGTTTCCAAATGGTGGCACAGGCTAAATCTCTGCATGTCAAAGACATCGGCCCGCGCGATATGATGGTTGGCAGTCGCAATCCGCCGATCATTGGTTTTACAGTCGGTGAAAAAGTCGGTGATCTTGATAGCCTGGCCTGTTTTTCTTCTCATGAAGGAAAGGTGCGTTTAGAACGGTTTGATCGCCGCGTAGAAGCCCGGCTTGAAAAAGCGATGCCGGTAGGTCGCACGCGATTGAATTGTACAATGCCCGCAGGAGAAGGGCGCTGGCGTTGGTTTGGGCGCCAGTTTTATGTTGCTCCCTGAGTTTGAATATATTGCATTTTGAAAAGTGTTAAAAAAGAATGGCCAAAATCCTAGAACAACGCAAAATTATAGACCGCAAAGCCTTGTGGGCCGAGTTGGAAAACATGGCAGGATGGTCCGGCTACTCTTCTAAAATGCAAAATGATGTTTTGAAGTTGTTCAAAGGGGCGTTGAAAGACGGACGCCAGGAAATCAGGGACCGGTTTGAACGAAAAGAAGCCAATGGAATTGTCACATTTCACAATTATGCTTTTCTGATCGATCAAATTATACGTACTCTTTATGATTTTACGACCAAATATGTTTATGCCATTCATACCCCGACCAAGGCCGAACAGTTTTGTGTGGCAGCTGTTGGTGGGTATGGGCGTGCGGAAATGGCACCTCAATCTGATATCGATTTACTTTTTTTATTACCTTACAAACAGACACCCAAAGTCGAACAGGCTGTGGAATATATGCTGTATCTTTTGTGGGATCTTGGGCTGAAAGTTGGTCATTCCACCCGCAGTATTGATGAATGTATCAAACTGGCGAAAGATGATTTGACCATTCAGACCGCCTTGCTGGACGGACGATATCTGTGGGGGAATAGCGACCTTTTTGATGAGTTTCAGCAACGTTTTAAAGAGAAAGTTATTAATGTTTCAGGGCGCCAATTTGTTGATGCCAAATTGGAAGAACGCGATGAACGCCACCAACGTATGGGGGACACTCGTTATGTGGTGGAGCCAAATCTGAAAGAAGGCAAAGGCGGTTTGCGTGATTTACAAACGCTTTATTGGATTGGTAAATATATTTATGGCGTGGAACGTTGGCGCGAACTGGTCAAATACGATGTGATTACGGCCGATGATGCGGCTGCTTTCAAAAAGGCGGTGAATTTTCTCTTTTCCGTGCGGTGTGCGTTGCATTACCTGACCAACCGTCCGCAAGAAAGTTTGACATTTGACGTGCAAAACCAATTGGCGCTGACCCTGGGATATAAAGACCGGGGAACTTTGCGTGCGGTTGAACGTTTTATGAAACATTATTATTTGACGGCAAAAACGGTTGGCGACTTAACGCGTAATTTATGTGCGGTTCTGGATGAACAGCACAAGAAACAGCAACAGCGTTTTGCCATGCTTACCAATCTGTTCAAACGCAATGTGGAGGGGTTTGGCGTTGATGCAGGACGTTTAACGTTGGGCGATAAGGATGCATTGGTTAAAAACCCGCTCTTGATGTTTGAACTGTTTAGCGTGGCGCAGGAACATGATCTGGATATTCATCCCTTTGCCTTGAAACAGGTGCGGGCAAATTTGCGATTGGTTGATCATGATCTACGTGAAGACCCTGAAGCCAACCGCTTATTTATGGATATGTTGACGTCTCTTAAAAAACCGCAACGGATTTTGCGGATGATGGGGGAAGTGGGCTTGCTGGGAAAATTTATTCCTGATTTTGCCCGTGTTACCGCCCAGATGCAGTATGACATGTATCATACCTATACGGTTGATGAACATACCATCAAGGCGATTGGAGAACTCAATAGTATTGAGTTGGGGGAAAATGCGGATGAATTACCGGCAAGTTCAGTTGCGATTCATGAAATTATTTCACGACGTGCCCTTTATGTAGCGGTGATGCTGCACGATATTGCCAAGGGCCGTGGTGGGGATCATTCCGAATTGGGTGCAGAAGTTGCACTGGAACTTGGACCGCGCCTGGGCTTGGATGATGAAGAAACCGAAACTGTGGCCTGGTTGGTGAAGCATCATTTAACGATGTCTAATGTTGCGTTTAAACGTGATTTGGAAGATCCAAACCTGATTAAACAATTTTGCGATATTATCCAGTCACCAGAACGTCTGCGCCTGCTGTTGGTTTTAACGGCATGTGATATCCGTGCAGTTGGGCCGGATGTCTGGAATGGTTGGAAAGGGAACTTGCTGCGTGTTCTTTATATGCGTGCGCTGGAGGTTTTAAGCGGCGGAGAATTGGCGGCAGGCGGTGTTCAGGCCCGTGTGACAGCCAAGCAAAATGCCTTGCGTGATGCGTTGCAGGATTGGCCGACAGACGAGATTGAAGAATTTATTGAACAAGGTAACCCCGGTTATTGGCTGAGTTTTGAAACAGAGGTTCAGGCCCGACATGCTGCCCTTGTTAAGCGTGCAGCACAGGAAGAGGGCCCGGTTCATATTGATGTAGAACATGATACCTTTAACAATGTCAGTGAAATTTCCATATATACGGCGGATCATCCGGGTTTGTTTTCGATCATTGCCGGGGCAATGGCTTTGACCAACGGGTCTATTGTGGATGCAAAAATTGCGACATTATCAAGCGGAATGGCGCTTGATACTTTTTCTGTACAGGATCACAGTGCGGAAGCCTTTGATTCAGAAACAAAAATCAAACGTTTGGCAGAACGGATTGATAAGGCCTTGAAAGGTGAGCTTTATCCGGCCAGTGAATTGGAAAAAGTGACCAGTAATACTTTAAAATCACGCCGCGATGTCTTTACGGTTCCCCCGCGTGTTTTAATTGACAATAAAGTGTCTAATGCCTTTACGGTGGTGGAAGTCAATGGACGTGACCGACTGGGCTTTCTTTATGATGTGACCCGGACCTTGACCGATTTGGGCCTACAGATCAATTCTGCCCATATTGCGACGTTTGGGGAACGCGCCGTCGATGTGTTTTATGTTAAAGATGTCTTTGGTTTGAAGGTGAATTCAGAAAGTAAACTGGCAACCATTAAGACACGTTTGTTGCAAACCATTACCGAAGAAAATTTCCACAAACCGGAAAAACGGCGCGAACGCTCAGGTGTTTAGGCATTAAGGTGGTGATGAACTAGGCGGCGTAAGTCAGGAACCAGCTCATCTTCAAACCACGGATTTTTCTTGATTAAATTCGTCACCCGCCAACTGGGATGAGGCAAAGGCAGGTATCCGTCTTTTAAATATTCTGACCAATGACGCACGGTTTCGGTCATGGTTTTCTTTTGCACGCCTTTTAAATAACGGTTTTGAGCGTAAGATCCGACCAGCAAGGTAAGTTGTAAGTTTTCCAGTTCCTGTAAGACTTTATCATGCCATGTCGGCGCACATTGTGGACTGGGCGGTTTGTCGCCCCCTTTATCCAGTCGTCCCGGATAACACAACCCCATCGGCATAATGGCGATTTGACTGTCATCGTAGAATGTTTCTTTATCCACTGCCAGCCAGTCACGCAATCGCTCCCCACTTGGATCGTCCCAAGGTACACCACTTTCATGTACCCTTGTTCCCGGTGCTTGCCCGATGATTAGAATTTTGGCTGATTTTTTCGCTCGAATGACCGGACGCGGTCCCAACGGCAGGTCTTGGCACAAGGAGCATCCGCGTATTTCTTTGAGTAGATCGTCCATTTAATCCGCCAACAACTTGTCCACATAAGCCGGAACAACCTGACTTGCCGGGCCATAGATGGTTTCTTGAAACTGGGTGGCCCCGTTGGATGGATCGAGATTCAGTTCGACCGTGTGACAATGACCCAAACCGGATACGGCTTGTACAAAACCGGCAGCCGGATAGACGTTGCCGGATGTACCGATGGACATAAAAAGATCAGCGTCTTCTAGGGCATCATAAATATTATCCATTTGTAAGGGGACTTCACCAAACCAGACCACATGGGGGCGCAAACCGCCAATTTCGGCACAATCGGGACAGGGGGTGTCGATATAAAGATCATCTTCCCAAAGATGCAAAGCGCCGCAATGATTACAGCGGATTTTCATTAATTCCCCGTGCATATGGATAATATCTTTTGATCCGGCGAGTTCATGCAAATTATCGATATTTTGGGTCACAATCAGGACGCGCCCCGGCCAGTCGCGTTCCAGTTTGGCAAGGGCGAGATGGGCGGGATTGGGTTGAGGTTTCTCACAAACCAATTGTTTGCGCCGGGCATTGTAAAAAGCCTGCACCATTTCGGGATCACGCTGAAATGCCTCGGGGGTGGCCACATCTTCCAAATTGACTTTTGCCCAGATACCATCTTCACATCGAAACGTATCAAGGCCTGATTCACGCGAAATACCCGCGCCTGTCAGAATAACGATGGTGCCTTCTTTGTCGATACGTACATTCATGGTTGCCCCCGGTTTGGTTTGAATTCATATTAGGGGAAAATGAAAAGGGAGAAAAGTGTGGTTAAAGTCCTGTTTGTCTGTCTGGGAAATATTTGTCGCTCCCCCACTGCTGAAGGGGTGTTTCGTGATTTGGTGAAGCAAAAAGGCTTGCAAGACCATATTAAAACCGATTCTGCGGGAACCGGGAATTGGCATGTGGGTAAAGAACCGGATAAACGGGCACAAGCTGCGGCAAAGGTGCGCGGTTATGATCTTTCGGATTTGCGTGCCCGTCAGGCCAAACCGATTGATTTTAAAGAATTTGATTATGTGTTGGCGATGGACCGTAGCAACTATGCGCAACTGCAACAGATTTGCGTGCCCGGTTATGAAGACCGTTTGCATATGTTTTTAGGTTTCGATCCCAACAGTCCGGAAGAAGAAGTGCCCGATCCCTATTATGGCGGTCCGGCTGGATTTGATTACGTCTTGGATTTGGTGGAAGAAGCCTCAAACGGTTTGTTGCGGGATATTGAACAAAACTATCTTTAAGGATTTATAGTTTTCCGTCTTTAATAAACTGTCTGTAATCAAGTTCAGGAATAATATATTGATGTTCTTTGACGTGTCCGATTTGGACGACAAGTTGATCATCTAAAATCATACGGTCTAGCTTGTGTCCATCTTGTGGATATAGACCGTGAGGTGTTTTTATTTCATAAGGGTATGTCATATTTTGATCCTTTCTCTTTCAAGTTATGAAAAGAATAGATGGATTAATTTAACAAACCCGGTTGCGACCTTCGTGTTTGGCGCGGTAAAGGGCTTTGTCGGCGCGTTGCAGAATATCTTCAAGCCGGTCGCCCATGACATTATCAAGCATGGCAACGCCGATGGAAACCGTCAATTTTATTGGTTCATTTTTGTCGCTGACTAAGTCGATGTTTTCGATACCTTGGCGCATGCGTTCGGCGAGGATATAAGCACCTTCGCGGTCTGTATCGGGCAGGAATATACAGAATTCTTCACCCCCTAAGCGACCGATCACGTCAATATCCCGCAAGATATCACGGCTTGTATCGGCAAACGCTTTCAGGGCCATATCGCCGCTGTTATGCCCAAACCGGTCATTGACGGTTTTGAAATGATCAAGATCGAGCAATAAAAGAGACAAAGGGTTGCCATTGCGACGGCTGCGTTTAATTTCGCGTTCCAACAAAGTGGTAAAATGGCGGCGGTTGTTCAGTTCGGTCAAGGGGTCCGTATTGGCCAGTTTACGCAATCGTGTCGCCATACGTTTATGTTCGGTAATGTCGACATAGGTAGAAATGAAGCCAAAGGGTTCTCCATCAATATGCAAAGGCTTGCCGGTGACTTGTAAGGTATGTCCGTCCGGCCTGGTACGTTCAAATTTATGGGGTTCAAATTTTAAAGAGGCTTGGACGCGCATTTTGACATGTTGTTCAGGGTCACCGGGACCGTATTCTCCACGGACGGCATTGTACCGAATTAGGTCTTCATATTTCATGATCGGCTTTTTAAGGTGGTCCGGTAATTGTAAAAGATTGAAAAAGGCATTGTTCCAGAAAACAATATTAAGATTTTCATCTGTTACGGTAACGCCTTGATCCATATTGTGCAGCAAAGCGCGTAAGTAACCGGAGGTGCGCATGGCTTCTTCTTCGGCCTTTTTGCGATCTGTGATGTCTGTATAGGTGGTGATCAAGCCCTGATCCACCCAAACACCGCGGATTTCCAGAATTGTGCCATCAGGTCTTTTGCGTTCAAACACATGATCGAGGCGTTGTTTGGCTTTTTCAATTTGTTCGGCAATGACAAGGTCGGGGTTATTGTCTCCGTATTCACCGCGTTGCGCGTTGAAACGTAGTAATGTTCGCAAACTGGGCAATCCACCGTGAAATAGAGTGTCCGGGAAATCGAGAACTTTTTTAACCATTTCATTGCAAATCAACATTTGCAGGTTGTTGTCAAAAAAGGTCACTCCGCTGGGAAGGTTATCCACAATAGTTTGAAAACGTTCACTATCTTTGCGCCGTTTATAGAGTAGGTAAAAGGCAATCATTGCCATTAAACCAATTAAAGAAACACCAATTGCGCTGGAAAGAGCCTGGTTTGTAACGGGTTCTGTCGGTGCAAAGAGCCAAACAGTCCAGTTCAGTTTCTCTAAAGAGACTTTTCTGACAAAATATTCATTATAATTGATTTGATATGTATTTAACGTGCCGTATTTTTTATCAGAAAGCTGATTTTCAAGCCTTTCGATCATTTGGATGGGATATTGGCGTGTATGCGAAATAAAGCGCCGGTCGTTTGCGGAAATGGTTGTTAGTGATTTTAGCTCAAACGTTTTATTTGAACTAAGAAAGATAATATTGCGCTCATCGGCGATGAAATAGTCGCCATCCATATCCTTTGTGAATTGTTGGATATGGCGCAGGTCGATTTTGATGACGATAACGCCGACCGTCTCGCCACCATTTTTAATGGCATGGGCAACATAATAGCCCAGTTTAAAAGATGTAATCCCAACAGCAAGAAAACGACCTGTATCTTTTTCCAACGCGTCTTTGAAATAGGGGCGGAATGAATAATTTTTTCCAACAAAACTGTGTTCTTGATCAAAATTGCTGGCGGCAACGGTCCGACCATTTTTATCCATTAAGAAGACGGCTGCGGTTTCAAGTTTTTGATTTGTTGTTTTCAAAAGAGTGTTTGCAACATCTATATCAGATTTCACATCTTTTGATTGTGAAGCGGCAATGAGTTGTGGGTTTTGTGCCAGGATAGCGGCGATATAATCAATTTGATTGAGTTCGCGCTGTAGAAAGTCTTTATAGAGTGTGATGCGGTGATTTAGGTTTTGGTCGATTGTCCGCGCCGCAGTTTCCTCAGTCTCCCGTGCAGCAAACCAACCGAGGGTGACAAGAAAGGTTACGGCCAATACGAAAGATAAGCCGGTTATAATTTGCGATTTATGCTTCAAATGCAGACCCGCCAATTTCCTGTTACAATCGGACAACGTCAATATGATTTATTTATTTTATACAGTAACAATACCTTAAGCGCCCAGAGATACAACCAAAAAGCATATATTTCTCTCTTGTTGTTTAAAGCGATCCTTCTATACTGGCGCGTAAATTGATGTTTATGGGAAGATGAGGACAACATGGTGCAAGCAGATTTCGATGTTATCGGTATTGGAAATGCGATTGTCGATGTATTAAGCCACTCCAGTGATGCTTTTATTATGGAAAATGGGCTGACTAAAGGCGGTATGGCCTTGATTGATGCAACGCAAGCCGACCGTCTGTATGACAAGATGGGTCCGGGTGTGGAATGTTCCGGTGGGTCTGCAGCTAATACCATTGCCTGTTTGGCCAGTCTGGGGGCAAAAGGGGCCTTTATCGGCAAGGTTAAGGATGATGGTTTAGGCAAAATTTTTTCCCATGATATCAAGGCTGTGGGTGTGGATTTTGCGTCCAAACATGCCAGTGACGGCCCTAGTACCGCACGTTGTTTGATTTTGGTGACTGATGATGCACAACGTACGATGAATACTTTCTTGGGCGCTTGTGTGAATTTGACGCCTGATGATATTGACCCGGATTATATCGCTCGTGGTGCGGTAACGTATCTGGAAGGCTATTTATGGGATCCAGATCATGCAAAGGAAGCCTTTTTAAAAGCCTCTATGGCGGCGCATAAAGCAGACCGTCAAGTTGCATTGAGCCTGTCTGATGCCTTTTGTGTAGATCGTCACCGTAAATCTTTTCAAGATTTGGTGGAACATCACGTCGATATTCTGTTTGCAAATGAAGACGAGATTAAATCCCTTTATGAAGTCGATAGCTTTGATGCGGCCCTGCAATGTGTGCGCGATAAATGTAGCGTTGCGGCCCTGACCCGTGGGGAAAAGGGTTCTGTTGTGATTGCAGGCAATGAAATTCATGTGGTTGATGCGGAAACAATTGACCATGTTGTCGATACCACCGGGGCCGGTGATGCCTATGCGGCGGGTTTCCTGTTTGGCTACACCAAAGAATTTGATATGGGAACCTGTGCGCGTCTCGGTTCTATTTGTTCTGCCGAGGTTATTAGTCATTATGGTGCGCGCCCTGAGGCTGATTTGGCAGACCTTGCCGGTGCCGCTTTGTCCGCATAATTTATGATACTTTTAAGAAAGCCCCTATGAACTGCGGTTTGTAGGGGTTTTTTTATTGCTGTTTTTTTATTTAAGCGTATAGTCCCGCGCAAATCATATTCCCTACAGACGGATTAAATTCATGGAACTTCGCAATATTGCGATTATCGCACACGTTGACCACGGTAAAACGACGTTGGTTGACGAACTTTTGAAACAAAGCGGCCAGTTCCGTGAAAACCAGCGCGTTGAAGAACGTATCATGGATTCTGGGGATATTGAAAAAGAACGTGGCATTACGATTTTGGCAAAATGTACGTCCGTTGAATGGAACAATACCCGTATTAATATCGTCGATACACCCGGTCACGCCGATTTCGGCGGAGAAGTGGAACGTATTCTGTCTATGGTTGACGGCGTGGTTTTGTTGGTTGATGCCGCTGAAGGTCCGATGCCGCAAACCAAGTTCGTAACCGGTAAAGCCCTGAAACTGGGGTTACAGCCGATCGTGGTTGTCAACAAGGCTGATCGCCCTGATGCGCGCCCTTATGAAGTACAGGATGAATGTTTTGATCTGTTCAGTGCTTTGGAAGCGAATGACGAACAACTTGATTTTCCAACCTTGTTTGCTTCAGGGCGTGATGGTTGGGCGGCTGAAACACCGGATGGGGAACGTACCAACCTGACACCGTTGTTTGATTTGATCTTAAAACATGTCAAAGAACCAGTTGGTGATTTGGATAAACCGTTTTCTATGTTGGCGACAACATTGGAATCCGATCCGTTTTTGGGTCGTATCCTGACCGGGCGTGTCCATACCGGGACGTTTAAAGTCAATACCAACCTGAAAGCGATGTCGGCAGACGGCGAAATCATCGAACAGGCGCGTGTGACCAAATTGCTGTCTTTCCGTGGTGTGGAACGTGTTCCGGTCAATGAAGCGCACGCTGGTGATATTGTGGCGGTTGCCGGTCTGACAAAGGCCAACGTTGCCGATACCTTGTGCGCTCCGGAATTGATGGAACCTTTGAAAGCGCAACCGATTGATCCGCCGACCCTTGCCATGACATTCTCGGTGAACGATTCACCGTTGGCGGGTCAGGAAGGATCCAAGGTGACATCGCGTATGATCCGTGATCGTCTGTTTGCTGAAGCCGAAGGTAACGTTGCCATTACGGTCAATGAAACTGAAAATGCGGATAGTTTCGAAGTTGCCGGTCGTGGTGAATTGCAGCTGGGTGTGATCATTGAAACCATGCGCCGTGAAGGTTTTGAGTTAGGTATTTCACGTCCGCGTGTTTTGATTCAACAAGACCCGGAAACAGGTGAGAAACTGGAACCGTTTGAAGAAGTTCAGGTCGATGTGGATGAAGAATTTTCCGGTATCGTGGTGGAAAGCCTGTCAATCCGCAAAGGGAAAATGACGGAAATGCGCCCTTCCGGTGGCGGTAAAACACGTTTGACTTTCCATGTTCCAGCTCGTGGCCTGATTGGTTATCATGGGGAATTCCTGACGGAAACCCGTGGTACAGGTATTATGGCGCGTACTTTCCACCATTTTGGTCCTTATGCCGGTCCAATTCCAGGGCGCCGCAACGGGGTTCTGATTTCTATGGTTGCGGGTGCCGCTGTCGGTTATGCGTTGGCAAACCTCGAAGGGCGCGGCCCGTTGTTTATCGCGCCGCAAACCAAGATTTATCAAGGGATGATCATTGGCGAACATGCCAAAGGAACTGACCTTGAAGTCAATGCCATGAAATCCAAGCAACTGACCAACCATCGCGCATCTGGTAAAGATGACGCCATTCGTTTGACACCGCCGCGCGTAATTACGTTGGAAGATGCTATTGCTTATATTCAGGATGATGAATTGGTAGAAGTGACACCGGAAAGCATCCGTTTGCGCAAATTCTACCTTGACCCGCATGTCCGTAAACGTGCAGAGAAAACTGTGGGTTAAATAAAGAAATATAAAGTCGATTTATTAAATCGTCGTGTTCATTCTTTTGAGGATGAGCGCGGCGATTTTTTTTGTTTTTCTTTTTTCAACGGTGGGTTTAAGGCTGTTTGGAAAGCTTAAAAGAAAGGTTGACCAGTTGGTAAAATTATTCCAAAGGTATCTGCCAAAAAAATAATAAGCGTAGAGATCGAAATGAACCGTCTAAAAGCCAATATTCTGCTGCTCATCACAGCGTTGATCTGGGGCACTGCTTTTGTTGCCCAACATACCAGTATGGAAAATATCGGCCCGTATTATTTTACCGGGATCCGTTTTATGTTGGGTGGATTGGTTGTGTTGCCTTTGGCTTTGCGCGAATTATTGAAATATCGTCAAGGCGGTACTGATATTGGTCTTAAAAACTGGTTGGGTATGGCCCTTTGCGGGGTGTTTATTTTTACGGCTTCGATCACTCAACAAATCGGAATTTCTATGACATCGGTGACCAATGCGGGTTTTTTAACCGGGCTTTATGTGCCACTGGTGCCGTTGATGTTGCTGGTTTTCTGGCGCAAACTCCCCCATTGGTCAATTTGGCCGTCTGTTGTGGGATGTATGGTCGGTACATATTATCTGTCAGGCGGTAACCTCAGTGGGTTAAGCACCGGTGATTTCTGGATGATGGTTTCGGCTATTTTCTGGGCGGCCCAAATCATTACGGTTGGGTTTGTTGTTCGCAGTTGTTCAACCCCGGTGATGTTGGCGTCCACACAGTTTTTAGTCTGTGGCATACTGGGTCTGACGGGTGGGTTGATCTTTGAAGAATTCAGTATGGCCAATGTTACAGCCGCCGGATTTGAAATTTTTTATGCAGGTATCTTGTCTGTTGGTATTGCCTTTACGTTACAAGCCGTGGCCCAAACTCATACCGGGCAGGCCGATGCTGCCATTATCATGAGTGGGGAAACCCTGTTTGCCGCCCTCGCCGGTGCTATTATCTTAGGCGAACGCTTACCTGTTGAGGGTTATTTCGGGGCTGCAATTATGTTTATCAGCATTCTGTCGGTTGAACTTTTACCCCTGTGGCGGCGTAAAACGGCATAATGCTTGTCAATTGTGCCTAAAAAGGCCATCTTCATTGTATGTCGGAAAATGAGAAGAATGTCGGCTTGTTCGTAACCTGTCTGGTAGATTTATTTCGCCCGACCGTTGCCTTTGCAGCCGTAAAATTGATGGAAGATGCGGGTTGTTCAATCTGTGTACCGGAACGTCAAACCTGTTGTGGTCAACCCGCCTATAACAGTGGCGATAATGAGGATGCCAAGGCAATGGCGCAAATGGTGATCGAAGAATTTGAACATTTCGATTACGTTGTCGCGCCCAGTGGGTCTTGTGCGGCGATGATCCGGGTGCATTATCCGGAATTGTTTGCAGACTGTCCTGACTGGCTGAAACGTGCGCAGAATTTATCAGCCAAGACCTATGAACTTTTGACTTTCCTCAGTGATGTTCTGCATGTGGAAAAGGTCGAAGCCGCCCTGGACCGTACAGCAACCTATCACGATAGCTGTTCGGGCCTGCGCGAATTGGGGATCAAAAAGCAACCGCGCAAACTGCTGGACAGTGTTGAGGGCCTTGAACTGGTGGAAGCCGAACAAGCCGAGCGGTGCTGCGGGTTTGGCGGGACATTTTGCCTGAAATTTTCCGATATATCGTCGCGCATCACCGATGATAAATGTGATGATTTGCTGAAAACAGGGGCGCAAACCGTTTTGGGTGGTGATCTGGGGTGTTTGATGAATATCGCCGGACGGATGACACGACGCGGGGAAACGGTGGAAGTGCGCCATATCGCTGAGGTTTTGGCAGATATGTGTGATGAGGTGCCGCCGATTTCACAGGGAAAGGGCTAAGCGATGAAACTGAACGCCCATAATTTTAAAGAAAATGCCAAGAAGGCGTTGAAAGACGACGATCTTCAGGCTTCCTTGCAGAAATTGGGGACGGGTTTTCCGTTAAAACGTTTGGCGGCGATGGAGCGTTTGCCGGAATTTGAGGATTTGCGCGATCAGGCGCGCGATATTAAAGACCATACGCTGCGCCATCTTGATTTTTATCTTGAACAATTTGAAAGCCGTGTGGTGGAAACCGGCGGCAAGGTCCATTGGGCACGCGATATCAAAGATGGGCGCAAAATCGTTCATGAAATTTGTGAAGCAGTGGGGGCGAAGACTGTCACCAAAGGTAAATCCATGATCGGCGAAGAAATGGCGATCAATGAATATCTTGAAGAAAAAGGTCTGATTCCGATTGAAACTGATTTGGGTGAATATATCATTCAGTTGCGAAATGAACCGCCTAGCCATATCATTGCACCCGCTATTCACCTGCGTAAAAGCCATGTGGAAGAAGCCTTTCGCAAAACTCATACGGAATTACCTAAAGACCGTAATCTGGATGCCCCTGAAGATTTGTTGGTTGAAGCCCGCACCATGTTGCGCAAAAAATTTATTGCCGCTGATGTCGGGATTACGGGCGCGAATTTTATGGTGGCGGAAACGGGTTCAACCGTTATCGTAACGAACGAAGGTAATGGCGATCTGACCCAAACTTTACCCCGTGTTCATATCGTGCTTTGTTCTATTGAAAAAGTCGTTCCGACGTTGGAAGACTGCACAACATTGCTGCGGGTTTTGGCACGCTCAGCCACAGGGCAGGAACAATCGGTCTATACGACCTTTTCCACCGGGCCACGCGGGGAAACCGACCCGGACGGACCGGATGAATTCCATGTGGTTATTCTGGATAACGGGCGTTCGCGCATGCTGGGCCATGATACGCACGATATGTTGCGTTGTATTCGTTGTTCGGCCTGTATCAACCATTGCCCGGTCTATCAAAGTGTCGGTGGTCATGCCTATGGGTCGATCTATCCTGGGCCAATGGGTTCTGTTTTAACCCCTGCTTTGCATGGCTTGGAAAAATCATGTGATTTGCCCAATGCCTCGACCATGTGTGGGAAATGTGAAGAAGTCTGTCCTGTCCGTATTCCCATTCCGAAGATGCTGCGATCCTGGCGGAAAAAACAGTGGGAAGATGGCCCCGTTCCGACTATGCAACGATTGGGTATGAACTGGTGGGCCTGGTGGGCGCTACGTCCGAAGCTTTATCACCGGGTGGCAGGTTGGAAGATGCGGGTTATGGGCTTTGTGGGCCGGAAATCCGGGCATATCAAGGCGTTTCCCCTTAAAAACGGCTGGACGGAAAATCGTGATTTTCCAGCCCCGGAAGGTAAAACCTTTCAACAACGCTGGTCTGAAAAAGGGGGGCGTCGCTCATGAGTTCGCGTGATTATATTTTGGGGCGCATTCGTTGGTCATTGGGTCGCGGTGCGTTGGAACGCGAAGATGATTTAAGCCTTGTTGAACGTTTGTCCCAACCCAAGGCCAATTTAATTCCGAAGCGCGGCGCAGGCACCCTTAAACAACAGATCAGTCTGTTTGTAAAAATGGCAAAAGAGGTCAATGCGACCGTGTCCCGCCTGAAATCTTTGGATGGTATTCCGCGTGCCGTTGCAAAATATTTGGCAGATAATGATATGGGAACGGCAATTCGTATTGCCCCACACCCCAATCTGGAAAATCTGGATTGGTCGAAATTGCAAACAAGTTTTGGCCCCAGTGCGGGCGATGATTTAAATGGTCTGGTGATGGCTTTTGCCGGTGTGGCAGAAACAGGGTCCCTTGCGCTGATATCAGGGGCACAAAGCCCGACAACACTGAATTTCTTGCCGGACAATCATATTATTGTGTTAAAAGCCGAAGATCTTGTCGGTGATTACGAGACGGTTTATGCCCGTCTGCGCCGGGAAAGTAACAGTGCGGATTTTATGCCGCGTGCCCTGAATTGGGTGGCAGGCCCATCGCGCACAGCTGATATTGAACAAACGTTATTATTGGGGGCGCATGGTCCGCGCAAGCTGCATATTTTGTTGGTAGAAAGTGATGGGTCAGAAGGATAAAAAATATATAGAAGCCCCGCAAAAGCGTCATCGCGGCCTCAGTGTGGGCGAAGCGCAGTTGTGGAAAAAAATTACCGATGACGTCAACCCCCTGCCCGGTCGGTTTGTCGATTTGGACGGTGCAGACCCGATCCCGGAACCCGTGGCGACACGCCCGTTCCCGGATACGGCTGTCCCTTTACCCACTCATCGCCCGGATGAATCGCATAAACAGTTTCATCATTTGGAACATGGCAAAGCCAGTGGCGTGGACAAACGCACAATGGAACGTTTGCGCCGGGGTCAAATGGCGATGGAAGGCCGCCTTGATTTACACGGTATGACGCAGGATCAGGCCCATGCCGCTTTGTTACGTTTTATGAACTCGGCCTTTTCACAAGGAAAACGTTGCGTATCCGTTGTGACAGGTAAGGGGACGCAATTAAACGGCAAAATCGGTGTTTTGCGGCAAATGGTTCCGCATTGGTTGAACCAACCGGGTTTGCGTTCAAAAATCATTGCCTTTACCTACGCCCCTAAAAGTGAAGGGGGTGAAGGGGCGTTGTATATTCTTTTAAAACGGTGGCGTTAAGTATTTTTGGCAATAAAACTGCGTGTTTTGCGGGTCCATTCCTCTGTAAATGCATTACAGGCGGCATAATCTTCAACAGAAGGCACTTTCTGAGCTGTGCCCACCATTCGGAAAAAATCAATCATCAATGGTTTTGATTTGATTTTGTTTTTCTTTAAAACAGTTTCCGTTGTTTCAGCAATTTCAAATACAGCTCTCAAAAAATGAAACTTCTCATAGACTTCCTGTGTTTTTTCAGGATTGAACTGCCAATCTTCTTTTGCATAAAGTTGTGTTAAATGTGGCCCCGCGCCATGACAGGAGAAATCAATACACCCCTGATACCCTCGTTCATTCAGTTCTGTATGAACGGTGCAACTGAAGCAATCATCAAGATGTTTACAAGGAACATCTTTTTCTTTGTCGTAGGGAAAATGGTCCTCTTCGCTAAACTGTAGCGCAATACAACAAAATGCAGCACATTTAGCGCAATTATAATCGAACTTGGGCATCATACCGTACTCATTGAAGTTTCGTTTCTTACTAAGAATATACAGGACTATTTTAAAAATTGCCTAATTTGAACTGGAAAAGAGAGAATATATAGTATATCCCTCTTATAAATTAACTGGATATAAGCTAATATTGTGACACCATTTGGCGAAAAAGTACGTGAGCTGCGAAAAAATCGTGGTATTTCATTGAAGAAAATGGCGCAAGACCTTGAAGTGTCTTCTGCCTATTTGTCGGCATTGGAACATGGGAAACGGGGTAAACCCGGCCCAGGTTTTGTGATGCAGGTTGCCGGGTATTTTAATTTAATCTGGGATGATGCTGAGGAATTAAAAGAATTGGCAACCTTGTCTCATCCTCGTATTGTGGTGGACACGGTAGATCGTTCTGCAAATGCAACGTTATTGGCGAATTTATTGTCACGCCGCATTAGCCGCCTGGACGAAGAAACAATTGCTGAATTAATTGCCCGAATTGAAGAAACAATTCCAAGCTAAGGAACGGGAAGGAAGAATAATGAAAAAATTGCTTCTGGGGAGTGCCCTGTGTCTGATCAGTTTTCAATTGCATGCCAGTGAGCCTCGTTATTCCAGTTGGTCGGACCCGAATAAAGAAGTCAGTCAACAAAGCGATGCCTTGAAGAATATGATCCAGGAATTGAACAATTTGGTGAAAGAAGCGGAACAAGCCCGTGCGGCGGATCCCCGTTTTTTACAGGATTTAAAGAACTTGACCAATCGATATGGTCAGACAACCGTGCCCCGTGTAACCCTGCAAGATGATTTTGCCGATGGGAATTTTACGGAAAGTCCCGTTTGGCAGGTGGTCAGCGGGAAATACTGGATAGAAAAAGGCTATGGTCTGCGCTCATTTGTTGATGGATCATCAACGGCATCAAATGCAGGAAGTTCATCGGCACGCAAAGTGTCGAAGGAAGAATTGTTAATCGGTGTTCTGGGGGCCGTTTTGGGGGGTAAAACCCAAACGCAACCACAGGAACAAGCGCAGGCAACCTCTGTGGCATCCTCTGCTGAAATTTATACAGATCACACGATTTCCAATAATTTCGAAATTGATATGGATATGTCGAGTTGGGTGGATGGGGGACATTTGGAATTTGGCCCTTATCAAGGCACCAATCGTCAGACCGGATATCGTTTGGTTTATCAAGGGGGGCAATCCCCTGCCCTGCAACTGGTGCGCCATTATAGCAATAGTTCCGCAGTTGTTGCGCGCTATGACATTTTAAAATTGGAAGACCAGAAAAATCATAAACTGGTCTGGAAACGTGGGGCCGGTGGCCGTATTACGGTGCGTGTGGATGATAAGGTTGTGATTGATGTGAAAGATCACAGTTTTAAGGATAAGTTTGCCGGATTTATTTTGACCAATAAAAAGGGTGATTTCACCGTCAAATCCATTTCCATATTGAATGCGCAGTAATATTTGACCCTGTCTGTTTTTCCTCGCATAAAGGGAAGAACAAAATAAACGGAAAGGCCCGAAATGAACAAAGTTGGTGTTATAGGTGCCGGTGCCTGGGGAACTGCGCTGGCCTGTGCGATGCAACGCGCAGGCAACGAGGTTTTATTGCAGGCGTACGAGCCGGAAGTCGCCGAAGCGATTAATCGCAGTCATACCAACCCGATTTATTTGCCCAATACAAACCTGAATCCCAATATTCGTGCGACATCGGATTTAGCAGATATTATAGACAGTGACGTCATTTTGATGGTCGCCCCGGCACAGCATGTACGTGCAACCTGTAAGGCCTTGAAACCACTTTGGAAAAAAAGCACATCCTTGTTGATTTGTGCCAAAGGGATTGAACTGGACAGCGGCTTGATCATGAGCGAAGTTGTTGCAGATGAATTACCGGATGCGGAAATTGGTATTCTTTCCGGCCCGACCTTCGCGATTGAGGTCGCCAATGCTTTACCGTCCGCCTGCACCTTGGCGATGGAAGAAATGGACCGGGCCATGACAATGGCCAAGGTGGTGGGGTCCAGCCGTTTTCGGATTTATGCCAGTGACGATATTGTGGGTGCGCAGATCGGCGGGGCGGTGAAAAACGTCTTGGCGATTGCCAGTGGCATGGCATCAGGCAAGGGATTTGGCGATAATGCACGTGCGGCCTTGATCACACGGGGGATTTCCGAATTGACCCGCCTGGGTGTGGCAAAGGGAGCGAAGCCGGAAACCCTGATGGGGCTGTCCGGGATGGGGGATTTAACACTCACCTGTAATTCCATGCAATCACGTAACTTTTCCCTTGGTGTCGCCTTGGGACAAGGGGAAAAACTGGAAGATATCCTGAAAGTTCGCAAAGCCGTAACCGAAGGGGTCTTCACCGCGCGCTCTGTTTGTAAACTGGCTGCCAGCCTGCATGTGGACATGCCGATCTGTAAGGCCGTGAACCGGATTTTAAATGAAGGTGCCGACATTAATGAAGTTGTCGATGACCTGCTTGCCCGTCCCTTTAGAGAAGAGATTTAAATATGCTGTTTGTTGTGAAATGCGTCGATAAAGCCGATCACTTGCAAGTCCGTTTGGATAACCGCCCCGCCCATGTGGAGTATTTGAAATCCTATGGTGATAAATTATTTGCGGCCGGTCCGACCTTAAGTGACGAAGATGATCAAATGAATGGTTCGGTGGTTATTCTGGATTTGGACACCCGGGCAGAGGCAGAAGACTTTTGTGCCAATGATCCTTATGCAAAAGCCGGTCTGTTTGAATCCGTAACGATTTCTAAATGGAAAAAAGTTCTACCGGCTGAATAAGGAAACAGGTTATCGTGAACTATTGGCTGGTCAAATCCGAACCTGGATGTTGGTCTTGGACGGACCACGTGAAAAAAGGCGTGGAACCGTGGGATGGTGTACGTAATTTTCAGGCTGCGAAATATATGAAAGCGATGGAAGTTGGTGATCTTGCCTTTTTCTATCACTCGCAAAAAGAAAAGGCCGTTGTCGGTGTGCTGGAAGTTGTGACAACGGCTTATCCTGATCCCAGTGATGAAAGCGGACGTTTCGTTTGTGTTGATTTCAAAGCTTTGCACCCCCTAAAACACCCTGTCAGCCTGAAACAAATCAAAGACGACCCGCACCTTGCGGATATGGCCTTGGTGAAACAGGCGCGTCTCTCTGTTATGCCGGTTGCGTCGAATGCGTGGGAATTGATCAATGCCTTGGGAGGCTTATAAGAATGAGCGAGCATAAATTATGCAGCATTCACGAAATTGAAGAAGAAGACAGCAAGGAATTCTTTGTCACACGTGGTGAAACCGACCAATCTATTTTGGTGGTGAAAAAGGATGGGCAGCTTTCCGTCTTTATCAATAATTGCCCGCATTTAGGAATTCCGATGAACCTGGAACCGGATCGATTCTTGGATATGGAAAAGAACTTCATCATGTGTTCCACGCATGGCGCACTTTTTAAAATTGACGATGGCGAATGCGTACATGGACCCTGTCTGGGGAAGAAATTAGCCCCTGTTCCTTATGAAATAAGGGGGGAAGAACTCTTTGTCCCCAAAGACTTGTAAGACGTTTACCACAAAGAGAGTAGGGATTTGCCCTAATGCCTGCTCCGGTAAGACCAATTTTAAAACATTGTTGCGTCCACGAACAGTGATTTATTCACTTGTTTCGTGCTGAGTTTCTGACATAATCACGCGCAGTGCAATGCACACACGTTTAACCGAAGCACGAAAATACGTGCTCATAACAGACACACCTAGGGAGATTCGCACCAAATGTCCGACATTTACCCCGTCAACCCCGAGATTGCCCAAAAGGCACATGTTGACAACGAAAAATATTTGGAAATGTATAATCAATCCGTTGAGAACCCGGATGCCTTCTGGGGCGAACACGGTAAGCGGATCGATTGGTTTAAGCCTTATACCAAAGTAAAAAATACGTCTTTCGATACACACAACGTTGATATTCGTTGGTTTGAAGATGGCACAACAAACGTTGCTCACAACTGTTTGGACCGCCACCTTGAAACACGTGGCGATCAGGTTGCGATTATCTGGGAAGGCGACGATCCGTCAGAATCTGAAAACATCACTTATAAAGACCTGCATGCGCGCGTTTGTAAACTTGCCAATGCCATGAAGGCACGCGGTGTTACCAAAGGTGATCGTGTGACCCTTTATATGCCGATGATCCCGGAAGCTGCGGTTGCGATGCTGGCTTGTGCGCGTATCGGTGCCATCCACTCTATCGTATTTGGCGGGTTCTCCCCGGATGCGTTGGCAGACCGTTTAAGAGGCTGCGATGCAAAATGCCTGATCACAGCGGACGAAGGTTTGCGCGGTGGTCGCAAAGTACCGTTGAAAGGCAATGCCGATGCAGCGATGGAAAAATTTGATGTGGAAACCTGTATCGTTGTGAAACGCACAGGCGGCAACATCAATATGAAAGAAGGCCGCGACGTTTGGTACGAAGATGTGACGGCTGCGGCATCCAGTGATTGCCCGGCAGAAGAACTTGATGCTGAACACCCGCTGTTCATTCTTTATACATCCGGCTCCACGGGTCAACCGAAAGGCGTTCTGCATACAACAGGCGGTTATTTGGTTTATGCCTCTATGACGCATCAATATGTGTTTGATTACCATGAAGGCGATGTTTACTGGTGTACGGCTGATGTGGGCTGGGTAACCGGTCACTCCTACATTGTTTACGGTCCGCTTGCTAACGGGGCGACCACATTGATGTTTGAAGGCGTGCCGAACTATCCGAGTGTCTCGCGTTTCTGGGAAGTTTGCGACAAACATAAAGTCAATATCTTCTACACCGCACCGACGGCTATTCGTTCCTTGATGCGCGAAGGCGATGAGCCGGTGAAAAAATGCTCACTGGACAGCCTTCGTATTCTTGGTTCTGTGGGTGAGCCGATCAACCCGGAAGCCTGGAACTGGTACAATACCGTGGTTGGTAAAGGCAAATGCCCGATCGTGGATACATGGTGGCAAACCGAAACAGGCGGTATCTTGATTACACCGCTGCCGGGCGCAACAGATCTGAAACCGGGTTCTGCAACCCGTCCGTTCTTTGGTGTTCAGCCGGAATTGGTGGATAACGAAGGCAATCCGCAGGATGGTGCAACCGAAGGCAACCTGTGTATTGTGGACAGCTGGCCGGGCCAGATGCGCACATGCTATGGCGACCACGAACGCTTTATCCAGACGTATTTCTCTACATATCCGGGTAAATACTTCACCGGTGACGGCGCACGCCGTGATGAAGATGGCTATTACTGGATTACAGGGCGTGTGGATGACGTGATCAACGTTTCCGGTCACCGTATGGGGACAGCCGAAGTCGAATCTGCCCTTGTGGCTCACCCGAAAGTGGCAGAAGCCGCCGTTGTCGGGGCACCGCATGACCTGAAAGGTCAGGGGATCTACGTTTATGTGACCCTGAACGCCGATGAAGAACCCAGTGACGAGCTAAAAACAGAGTTGGTTAAATGGGTTCGCCAAGAAATCGGCCCGATCGCGTCACCGGATTGGCTGCAATGGTCGCCGGGCTTGCCAAAAACCCGCTCCGGCAAAATCATGCGCCGTATCCTGCGCAAGATTGCCGAAGACGATTTTGGCTCCTTGGGCGATACATCGACTCTCGCTGATCCGAGCGTTGTGGACGAACTCATCGAAAACCGTCAGAACCGTTCAGACTAAGTTTCTGATTATTTGACAGGTTAAGCTAAAAAAACAGCCCTTTCCGCATTGTGTGGAAGGGGCTGTTTTTTTATTGATCAAAGTTTGAACTATCCGAACTCTCGTGTTGGTTAAAGCACTAGATTTTTGAGATAGTATAATCGCAATATGAACAAAAATTATGATTATCCCATGCAACATTTTCAGGAGTTAGCGAAGTAGAACATCGTATACATTCGCCAGAAAGAACGTAATCACACCAAAGACAGCCATACCCCAAAATATACGTACTTTTACCACATTCAGGGCAATCATATACTAACCCTTCATCCCCGTCTTTTACTGAGATGTAATCATCGATTCCATATTTTGCATCAATCATTATCTCTACAAATTGTTCAGCAGAAAATTCGAATGAACAGGAACGACATTTTGCCTTAACTTCTTGAAGAGATTTATTTTCGGGGGATTTTTGTTCAATTAAAGAAGAGCCGCATTCGGGACATTCAAGCTCTTGAAAGTTAGAGTTTTCTTCGAACCAACCAGCTTTAGCAAAAGACTGTTTACATTCTTCCATCTGTTTTTCATAAAAACTTCTTTCGGCGAGCATAATTTCCCAGCTATCAGAAAGCTCCACTGAAGGATCTTTTTCGAGAATACTGAAAAGCTCAGTAACCATTGGAAATGATCCTGCGATTGCTTCTTTGACCACCGAACTAGGTTCATCTAAATGATTGTGTTCTAGTTTGTTTCTTATTTTTTGTAATTTACTTATGTCTACTTGAGGCCAATCAATGTGGAATTGCTTGAAGCGTTGTTTTAACCCTTCAAAATCTATCGTTTTATGACCTTTCATAATATATTTGATTTTGCCAGCATCATCAATAACCGGGGTGAAATTTGCTCCTATTATTTCCATCGGATCTACATTAGGGATACGATTAATAAGGCATTGTTTGGCTAATAGTAACAATCCAGCATAGTAATTACGTGCTGCACTAATATAACGCCTTTTATCGCTTGATTGAAAATCTTCGAGACCCAATTGTATTGAAATAATTGCATTTTTATATAACTGATTCACGTTAATTTCCTTGTAACCAGTTCACGCCTTACTTAGAATCTAATGGCAATTTCCAGTGTTTGAACAACTTCTTAATAACACACGCCTTTGTTTTTTCATCCAAGTGACCAACAGCTTTTAAAGCACTGGTTTCGACGGTGGCGATCTTGGCGGTACGGATAATAGATGCGGCCTTTAGCCCCGTTTGATCGAGGTGTTCAATATGAACATCATCCTGCCATGCCTCGTTTTTTGCACTGGTGATCATAATCACCCAGACAAGACCTGTATTTTCCGGCTCCCCTACAATCAGGCAAGGGCGGCGTTTCAAAATGGGTCTTTCCACATATGGAAAGGGAGCGGCAACAATATCAAAAGGTTTAAAGGTCGCCATATGCGTCCTCGTCAGCCTGAGAAGACCATTCAGTGAAGGTGCCGAAAGGATCATCGCCTAATGCAGTAGAAACATGTTTGGGGCGCATAACAACGGCCCCGTCCATGAGTTCATATTCCAGTTCATCACCCGCTTGAATATGTAGATGTTGGCGTACGGCCAAGGGGATGACAGTTTGAGATTTTACCGAAACTTTTGATGTAATTTGTGAAGACATGAGAGCCTCATACAGTAAGACATTTGACTTACATACAAGGTAAGACGTTTGACTTACCCTGTCAATATACACGGCTCATGTAGAAATTAATCGTTAGGTGAGTGTTTATCCCCGATGTCCATTATGAAAACGCAAATGATCCTCGATGAAGCTCGCGATGAAATAGTAGCTGTGGTCATAGCCTTCGTGTTGGCGCAAGGTGAGGTCTGTGCCGTTTTCCTGTGCGGCCGCAGCTAAACGTTCCGGTTTGAGTTCTTTTTCCAGAAAGTCGTCACTCAGGCCTTGATCGACCAGAATGGCTTGTGAGGCTTTGCCCTTTTTCAGTAATTCGCACGCATCATAATCTTTCCAAATTTCGCGGTCATCGCCGAGATAATGTTGAAAAGCTTTTTGTCCCCACGGGGTCTGGGTTGGGTTGCAGATGGGGCTGAAGGCGGTGATGGAACTATAAAGATCCGGGTTTTTAAGCCCGATGGTCAAGGCCCCGTGCCCGCCCATAGAATGCCCGCTGATGAAGCGTTGTTTCGTAACCGGAAATGTCTTTTCAATCAAGGTGGGCAGCTCAGATACCACATAATCATACATGTGATAATGTGTGTTCCACGGGCTTTGTGTGGCATTCAGGTAAAACCCTGCCCCCAGACCAAAATCGTAAGACCTGTCCACGTCATCGGGGACATCGTCGCCGCGTGGGCTGGTGTCCGGGGCGACAATGGCAATGCCAAGTTCTGCCGCGATGCGATGGGCGCCTGCTTTTTGCATGAAATTTTCATCCGTACAAGTCAGGCCGGACAGCCAGTAAAGCACTGGAACGGGTGACTTTTCGCTGGCTTGTGGGGGTAGAAAGATCGCAAAGCGCATGTCACAGTTCAGGCTTTCGCTTGGGTGGCGATATTGCTTATGCCACCCGCCGAAGCTTTTGTTGGTCGACAGATTTTCCAAGGTCATGGCAGGGTTATCCTTTTATTTACTTATCAAAATGAATAACGCTACGGATACTTTTGCCTTCATGCATCAGATCAAAGGCCTCGTTGATGTCTTCCAGGTTCATGGTATGGGTGATGAAATCATCCAGTTTAAATTCACCGGCGAGATAACGTTCCACATAATCGGGCAGTTCCGAGCGTCCTTTCACCCCGCCAAAGGCGGTTCCGCGCCAGACACGCCCGGTGACAAGCTGAAATGGACGGGTGCTGATTTCCTGACCGGCCCCGGCCACCCCGATAATCACGGACTCGCCCCAGCCTTTATGGCAACATTCAAGGGCGGAGCGCATAACGTTGACATTGCCGATACATTCAAAGGAATAATCGACTCCGCCATCGGTCATATCCACAATTACATCTTGAATGGGTTTGTCGAATTTTTGCGGGTTGACGCAATCGGTCGCCCCCAGTTTTTTGGCAAGTTCAAATTTGCTTTCGTTAATATCAATACCGATGATGCGCGATGCTTTGGCCATTGCCGCGCCGATGATGGCAGACAAACCAATCCCGCCGAGGCCGAAGATTGCGACCGTGTCGCCTTCCTGTACTTTGGCGGTATTCATAACCGCGCCCATGCCGGTGGTGACGCCGCAACCCAGCAAACAAACTTCTTCCAACGGGGCCTTGGGGTTGACCTTTGCCAACGAAATTTCCGGCAGGACCGTATATTCGGAAAAAGTCGAGGTGCCCATATAGTGATAAATCGGTTTTCCATCTTTATAAAAACGGGTGGTTCCGTCCGGCATCAAGCCCTTGCCTTGTGTCTCGCGGATTTTCTGGCATAGGTTGGTTTTACCGGATTTACAGAACTTACATTCCCCACATTCCGGTGTGTAAAGCGGAATAACATGATCCCCAACAGCGACGCTGGTCACGCCTTCGCCAACCTGTTCAACGATACCGCCGCCTTCATGGCCTAAAATGGCGGGGAAAATACCTTCAGGGTCTTCGCCGGACAGGGTGAAGGCATCGGTATGACAAACCCCGGTTGCCACGATCTTTACAAGGACCTCGCCTGCCTTTGGGGGCATGACCTCAATCTCTTCGATAGAGAGGGGTTGTTTCGGACCCCAAGCAATGGCGGCTTTACACTTGATCATGGTATTGTCCTTTTCAAAGAATGAATGCGTTAAAAGGAGTATAATTGTTTCTGTTGAAATGATAATGTATGAAAATAACAAAACATTTTTACTAAATAGAAATAATGAAAGATTTTGACGGACTTCTCGAATTTATCCATGTGGCGGAAACAGGCAGTTTCACAAGTGCTGCCAAGCGTTTAAGCAGTTCTGTTGCCCATATCAGTCGTCAGGTCGGCGCATTGGAAGACCGCTTGGGCGTAAAGCTGTTTCATCGCACCACACGCAAGGTCTCCTTAAGCGAGGTTGGGCATTTGTATTTTCAACATTGTCGGCCCTTGCTGGATGGCTTGCGGGAGGCGGAACGCGCGGTTTTAAACCTGCAGGATAAACCCGTGGGCAAGTTGCGTTTTACCGCACCCGTGGCCTATGGGGAAAAGATACTGGCTCCGCTTATCGGAGATTTTATGGCCTTGCATGATGGCTTGCAGGTTGATTTGGAATTGACCAATCGACAACTGGACCTGATTGACGGTGGTTTTGATCTGGCGATCCGCCTGGGTAAACTTGAAGATTCATCTATGATTGCGAAAAAACTGGCGAGTCGCACCCTGCATATCTGTGCCGCCCCCGATTATTTGAACAGATATGGGGAACCGCATACTTTGTCAGAACTTGAAAATCACAACTGCCTGTTGGGGACGTTGGATTACTGGCGTTTAACGGTAGAAGGCAAAGCCCGTAATATCCGGGTAAGCGGCAATATGCGCTGTAATAACGGGCCGACATTGTTAAGCATGGCACTGGCCGGGCGCGGGATTGTCCAATTGCCGGAATATTATCTGGGGGATGTGTTAAAGCGTGGCGAGATCGTGACGATCCTGAAAAATTTTCAGCCCGAACGCGAAGGCATCTGGGCCATCTATCCACCGAACCGCCACCTGTCTTCCAAAGTGCGGGTTTTTATCGATTATTTGACAGAAAGACTGGCAAAACCTTTACCTTAAAGGCCTTTTTCATTGATTTACAGGTGGCTTAAGCAGACAATTAAACCCATTAGACGGGGAAAAAAGTCATGGTTTTACGCATATTCGTACTGTTCTTGGGTCTGTTGATTTTTGCAATGCCTGCTGAAGCCTATATGGGGCAAAAAAAGGGTAAATCTGGTAAAGGAAAAACCCGGGATGCACGTGCCCCTTATGAATATTTTGAAGAAAGAGGATTGTTTGCAACCGGGCTGCAAGCCGTTTTTCCCACAGGGGTAACATGTGAGGGCGTGGCTTCGCCTTATGGGTCGCAAACCCGATATGATGGTTCACGCCGTAATAATGATCATCACAATTATCACAATGGGTTGGATATTTCGTTAAAAATCGGGACTCCTTTGTTGGCAATGGCGGATGCGACAATTGTCCATGCCGGAACAGCAGGTCAACTTGTTGGTCATTATGTCTGGCTGCAATATGCGCCAAACGACACGGGCCTTCCTGATTATGTTTATATGCGTTATCAACATCTTGACCAACCAACAGACCGTCAAATCGGCAGCCGTGTTTCAAAAGGTCAAGTGGTTGGTTTGTCTGGACGGAGCGGAACGATGGGCGGGCATTTTGGCAAGGCCGGTTATCCTCACCTTCATATGAATATTTTAATCAGCCAAAGTGAACGATATAGTATCAAGGGACCGCAGCTTGGTCTAAAATCCATGCATTACTTTGATCCGCTCGGTCTGTTTGTGAGACCGGTTTTGGATCATTTGAATAATTCTTTATTAAAAGATTTGGTCAATAAACAAGTCAATATTGCGGTACAAGCGCCCCAAGGCATTGTACCGCCTGATGCACGTTTTATTTGGCCTGTCGCGTGCCGGTAATGTTTTGATCCAGTGAATCCATTATGGCCCTGGCATTTTTGGACCGCTTTGAAATCACGAAATAAGCGGAATATTGAGAGATCAAATCAATATGGAAGTCATCTGGTGACATTTGATTTTTTTCAATAGCGTTTTTTGTCGGCCGTTCATAATCCAGTAGATAATCCACATTGCCGTTTTGCAATTGCCGAATGGCATCTTGATGTTTAGCTGTTTCAAGGACGGTAATCTTATTTGCGGGGTCTTTTAAAAACCGAATTCGCCCGTCATAGGCATAACCCCGAATGATCAAAACACTTTTGCCCCGTAAATCGGACAGATCTGAAATATGGGGGCGGTCCTTTTTATGATAAGCGTTTAATGTAATGTGACCAACTGGGTGATTGCTGTAAAAAACATGGTCATTGATATTGATATGATGGGCGGAAATGGTCATATCTGTGCGCCCTAAAATAATATTTTGGGCAAGGCGCAGTGGCGGCAAGGCTTTGTAAACCGGTGTTAATCCAAGTTCTTTAAAACGTTGGTCTAAAAGATCTTTCCATATACCGCCGAGGGTTCCATCTTTGGCAATGGTAAAATAGGGTTCAAAAGAATAAATACCGACCGACAAAACTTGTTTGCTCTGCGCTGGCGTATGCCAAGCCAGAAGTAAGACAAGAATGATGAGAACCCGTTTCATGCAAAACTCCGAATGAGGGGTAGTTTGGACGGTAATGGTCTTTTCTTTTTATTGTTTTGTATTCTAACAGTTGAATTATGCAATTTCTATTATGCAGAAGTGTAATGATATAAATTCTGCCAAAGGTACGATATTTCGCATTGCACACTTAACAAGTGCCCCTACATCTGGTATGAGGTGCGCCATATATTCCAACCCATATTATTTTGTAGGAGCTTGGGTCGTATCATGGCTACTCCCATCCGTCGCGCATTGCTTTCCGTTTCCGATAAAACCGGCCTTGTTGAGTTCGCTCAGGCCTTGGCTGACAAAGGTGTTGAGCTGTTGTCCACGGGCGGCACGTTTAAAACATTGAAAGATGCCGGTATCCCGGTGATTGAGGTTTCGTCCCATACCGGTTTCCCGGAAATTATGGATGGTCGTGTTAAGACTCTGCACCCTAAAATCCACGGCGGTTTGCTGGCCCTGCGTGATAATGACGAACATGTCGCCGCGATGGCAGAACACGATATTGCCCCGATCGATTTGCTGGCGGTCAACCTGTATCCGTTCGAATCCACTGTGGCGGCGGGTGCGGATTTCGATACCTGTATTGAAAATATCGATATTGGCGGTCCGGCGATGATCCGCGCGGCAGCGAAAAACTGGCAAGGTGTTTGTACGGTTGTGGACGTTGAAGATTACGCGCTGGTTCTGGAAGAATTGAACGCAAACAACGGCACAACCGAAGAGTTCCGCAAAAAAATGTCGGCAACGGCCTATGCGCGAACAGGCGCTTATGATGCAGCCATTTCAAACTGGTATGCCAAACAGCTGGAAATCGATTACCCGAAACGAAAAGTGTTTGCCGGGGAATTGAAACAAACCATGCGTTATGGTGAGAACTCCCACCAGTCTGCGGCCTTTTATGTCACAGGCGAAAATCGCCCCGGCGTGGCAACGGCAGAACAGTTGAACGGCAAAGAACTGTCTTATAACAACGTCAACGATACGGACGCCGCTTTTGAGCTGGTGTCTGAATTTAAAGACGATACGGCCTGTGTGATTGTTAAACATGCCAACCCTTGTGGTGTGGCAGTGGGCGATAACCTGAAAGACGCTTACCTGCGTGCCTATTCCTGTGATACCGAAAGTGCTTTTGGCGGGATCGTGGCCTTTAACAAAACATTGGACGGTGCAACGGCAGAAGAATTGTCTAAAATCTTCCTTGAGGTGGTGATTGCCCCGCAAATTGACGAAGACGCGCTGGCGATTCTGTCTGGTAAGAAAAATGTTCGTGTTTTGCAAACTGGTGGCATGCCCAATGCAGGCGATACGGCTGATATGGTCAAAACCATGTCTGGTGGTTTGCTGGTTCAATCCAAAGACAACCAGATTTTCTCAGACGACTTCAAGGTTGTGACCGAACGTCAACCGACAGAAGCGGAAATGAAAGACCTGCGCTTTGCTTTCACCGTTTGTAAGCATGTGAAATCAAACGCGATTATTTATTGCAAAAATAATATGACCGTTGGTGTTGGTGCCGGTCAAATGAGCCGGGTAAATTCTTGCCGTATCGCAGCTTTCCGTGCAGAACAAGCGGCGAAAACCGCAGGGGATTCTGAAAGCTGGGCAAAAGGGTCTGTTGTGGCCTCTGATGCGTTCTTCCCGTTTGCGGACGGTTTGATCGAAGCGGCTGAAGCGGGCGCTACAGCCGTGATCCAGCCGGGTGGGTCCATCCGGGATGAAGAAGTCATTGCCGCCGCCAATGAACGCGGCCTCGCCATGGTCTTCACCGGTATGCGCCACTTCCGCCACTAAGGCGAAGAAGCGCGTTAATCCAAAGTTAAAAAAGAGTCTGCTCAATCATGGCAGGCTCTTTTTTTTGTTGGCAATGGATGAAAAAAACTTCCGTTGTGACGCTATCGTTTTGCATTTTCCATTTTTCTCTCCCGCCTCCCGATATACCGTCTGCCTTCCCCTGTTGCGTTTCCCGTTATCTCAGGCATATGCCCCCTCTTTGTTATTCGGCGCATACTGACCTCCTTGTTACCTCGCCTACCGTCCTCCGTCATCCGTCATCCCGCACTTGATGCGGGATCCAGCCAAATCAAAGGCTGCGTGCCTTATATCCGGGGCAGACTGGATCCCCGATCAAAGTCGGGGATGACGAAAAAGGCGGGGTTTTTCCCCACTTCCTTACTGTGCCGCTACCTTTTCTGCCGCCAATTGTTCTTGGGTGTCTTTAATCATCCAATGGTCCACGGGATTTAAAATTCCCCGCTTTTCCATTGCTAGTACCTGATCCACCGCCTGTTGCCAACTCACCCCACTGCCCGGTGTGCTGGCAAGCTTGGCATAACTTACCAAGAGATCACGCTGCCATTCGGCATTTTCCGGATCGTGCTTTGCAAGGTTTTGCCGAATCTCCAAGGATTTTTGATAGTGGCTCAGGGCGTCATCGGCCTTTCCTTTGTCGCGTAAGACATCTGCGATTTTATTATAAGAAACGGAAAGATCGCGTTGCCACTCGGTATTTTCAGGGTCACGGTTGGCACGCGCTAACATATAGTGGTGGACGGTTAGTAAATTGCTGTGTGCGTCTTCTCGATCACCGACGAGAATTGAAAGTTTACTTTTTTCATCCAGCAAAACAAAATAATCACGCTCTTTCGCATCAATAACGGTCAGGCCTTGTTCAACGATTGCCAAGGCATCCTCTCGTTGAGCGCTGTTGATATAAAGGCGCGCAAGATAGATATAGTCCCATGCTTGGGCATGTGGGGTCAGTTCCATCACTTTTTCAAACGCAGCGAGGGCGCGTTTTCGGTCCACGCCATAGGCTAATTCCCCAATGTGCCGCCATTGATTGATGGCTTCGTGTTGGGCGGTTTCTGCATTTTCGCTGGCTTTTTGGGCTTGTGTTGCCAAAAGATCAAGACCGCCGTCGATATTACCCTCGGCAATTAACGACAGGGCCTTTCGCTGCTGATCATCTTTGGCGTGAACAACCAGTTCTTTGACGGCTTGATCACGTTTTTCATCGGCTTCATCTTCAATCAAGATCCCTTGCTGGACAGCGCGTTCGACCAGACTATCATCAATACGTTTTTCGATTTCTTCCTGAATTTTGCGCAGGCGTTCAAAACGGGGGTCTGATGGGTCTTGAATATTTTCAAGCTGCTTTTTTAAATCGTCATATAAAACGTAGAGTTCAGAAACGGCTTGGTCTTTGATGTCCTTTTTTTCGAAAACTTTGAACAGCCGAACAATACCCCAAGCGGCAATGCCAAAAAGTATAGCCAAAATTGCCAGAAGACTATCAAAGGCCCCTAAAATATCAGAGTAATTTTTGATTGTCGTGATCACTTCATTCCATAGACTTTGCTCTGCCATTTACCCTGCCCCTTATGAGTTGGGTTGATCTTACAAAACATGACATAAGGTTGCAAAATCTTTCTCCTTCCCTCTCGTCGTGATCCTGCTATTCTGTTGGGAATTGTTTTTTTGATTTAAGGGATTAAAGATATGATCGTAACGACAACCGATAGCATTGAAGGAAAATCTGTAACGCAATATTGCGGGATCGTTTCCGGGGAAGCCATTTTGGGGGCGAACCTGTTTAAGGATTTCTTTGCTGGGATCCGCGATGTTGTGGGCGGTCGGTCCGGTGCCTATGAAAAAGAATTTCGCAAAGCCAAAGAAGCGGCCTTGGCTGATATGATGGAAGACGCGCAAAGTCTGGGGGCCGATGCGGTTGTTGCGGTTGATCTGGATTACGAAGTTATCGGTGGCGATCAAAAAACCATGTTGATGGTGTCTGCCAACGGCACAGCGGTAAAGCTGGGCTAAGTGATATAATTTATAAAGAGAAATCCCGGCTTAAGGCCGGGATGTTTCTTTTCAGGATGTTCGTTTGACCGCAGCGGCGAAGAAACCATCCCCACCTGCACCGGGCAGGTTGCGATAGACATCCCCGACTTGTTCGAAATTGGCATGGCCTTTCAAGAAAGCCTTTAACATCAGCTCGCCTTCTTCGGGTTGCAGGGAACAGGTGCAATAAACGATAGTACCGCCGACTTTTACCCAACGGCTTGCCCGGTGCCAAAGGGTGCCCTGAATATCGGCCATCGCCCGGATATCGTCTGATTTTTTCGTCCATAACCCATCGGGGTGGCGGCGCAAGGTACCGGTTGCGGTACAGGGCGCATCCAGCAAGATCGCGTCAAATTCACTGTCCGGTTGCCATTCCATCAGGTCTTTGGTCAAAATGTCCGCCTTCAGATGGGTACGGGCCAGATTTTCTTCCAATTTTTTCAAACGGTTGGTTGACTTATCTACAGCGGTTACATTTGCGCCAAGGGCGGCAAGTTGCATGGTTTTACCACCGGGGGCCGCGCAAAGATCCAGCACGGTCTTGCCTTTGACATCGCCCAACAGGGTGACGGGATGGGTGGCAGCCGCATCCTGCACCCACCATGACCCATTGCCATAACCGTCCAGTTCCTCAATCCGCCCGCCGATGGGCAGACGGATGCTGCCGTTGGGCAGAATTTCCCCGTTCAAACGCTTGGCCCAAATGGCGGCTTCGTCGTTATATTTTGGGGTAATGTCTAGCGGGGGTTCTTTGAGATGTGCCAGTGCAATGGCTTGGGCGGCTTCTTCGCCATAGGCGTTTTTCCAGCTTTCGATCAGCCAGATGGGAATATTCTTTTCTGCGATAAAGGTCGGGGCGAATTCTTTTTCAGCTTGTTCACGTTCAATCCGGCGCAAGACGGCATTGACCAGTTTTTTATACTGCATGAAATTAACGCGCCCGGTCAGAATCTGCGCCTCTGATAACACCGCATGGGGGGGGACGTGCATAAAATAAAGCTGAGCCACGCCAAGACGCATGACATTCAAGACATCACGGGCCGCCCCTTTGGGTCGTTTTTCCAGACATTCATCAATCAGATGATCAATAAAACCCTTATGACGCATGGTGGTGGTCAACAGCGCGCGGGAAAAAGACTTGGCTTTCGGTGTCAGTTTATCCAGATGGGGATGCGAATTAAAAGCCTCGTCCATCGGGCGTTTTTTACCCAACACCTGACAGAGTACATCATAGGCAATTCTGCGTGGCATAACGATCATCCCTTTATTTATCTGAATGGCGGACTCTTAGTTTAAAAAGACAGAAGGGACAAGCATATAAAACCGTTCACACCCTTTCATAGAAAATGCTAAATAGATTAATGTCATATGTTGAGTCAGGGAAGTGTTTGATGCCTGTTATCCGTTTCTTATCGTTGTTTGTTGTTTTTATTATGCTTTCCGGCTGTGCGACAAATAATAACCTGCCGTCTGATTGTCAGGGGGCACGGGCCTATACCGAAGAATGTGAAAACCTTGTGCGAATGGCGGTTTATGGGAAAAAAGCGGCCCAATTTGCCGATCAGAAACAATATGAGGCAGCGATTGACTATTATAAAAAAGCTGCACAGTTGGCTTTGGCGTTCAAACCGGAACTCTATATGGAATATAAGCTTAATCAGGCGCTTTATATTCGTGAAAAAAGCAAGGATACAAACGTTGTTCATGGGTTGAAAAATGCTTTATCCGTATTGCAACAGGTGGTTCCACATCTGGAAAAAATTAAAAATGCCAAAATGCGGGCGCATTTCTATAACCAGTTGGGCACAACACTCAGTGACTTAAGTGATGTTGAAGATGATATCAAATGGGCACAAGGCGCGACCAGTGCGTTTAAGGCGGCCCTTGATCAAATTGACCAAGCCGTGGATGCACAATTATGGGCGAACCTCCATCACAGTTTGGGGGTTTCTTATTCGACTTTATATTATCTGGATCGTGATATTGCCAATTTAACATTGGCAAAAATGGCTTTTCAAGAAGCGTCTCAGGCCTATTCGCAAGATAAAAATCTGGAACGCTGGGCCATGTCGATCAATGCGATTGCGGATATTGAAGCCATGCAGGCCATTGAAAATATGACGGAAAAACAGGTTGAAAAGGCAACGGATGCTTATTTACTGGTGATGGAGCGTCTGAAAGGTACAAATTTATATTATACGCAGGCAACGTCTTTGCATAATTTAGGTATTTTGGTTCAGGAAGTTGGAAAAGCGCAAAAAAATATAAGGTTTTTGGATCAATCCATTGGATATTTTGATAAATCAATGGATTTTTATAATAAGTCACGTGATTTAATGCCGTGGATTTCTGCGCAATCCCATCAGGCCCGCTCGATGAAACTCAAGGCGCAATTGACAGGTAAAAAGGCTGATTTTGAAGAAGCGGTTTCTCTGTATCGCAATGCAATTGAGACACTGCCAAAAGATAAAGCACCGATAATCTGGGCGAAATTACATCGTCAGTTAGGGTATGTTTATTCCAGTTATGGGGAGCAACTGTCTGACCCGAATGGATTTGAATATGCGATTGGTTTGTATGAAACGGCCTTGGCCGTCTATCAACGTGCGGATAATAAAACCGAAGAAGACAGGTTGCTGCGTTTAATTGAGCGCAGCAAACTGTCTATGTTGGAGTTAAGGGCCGCGTCTACCCCCAAGGACCCTTGATGTTATCATTTGTGTTTGTCTCAGGTATGCGAGAACGGCTGGTACGAGGTGTTGGTTGGGTTTGTGCCATTTTTTTAAGGGCAGAAATACGGTTTTCCATATTGGGGTGGGTGGAAAATAAACTATCGGTTTTGCGTCCGTGTAACGGGTTGACAATAAACATATGGGCGGTTGCCGGATTGTTTTCAGCCGCATGGTTATCAATGAGAGAGGCCCCTTGATGCAATTTATTCAAGGCACTGGCCAGCCACATGGGTTGCCCGCAAATCTCAGCCCCGATGCGGTCGGCTTCATATTCACGGGTTCTGGAAATCAGCATTTGCACCAGCATGGCGGCCATTGGGGCGAGGATCATGATTAAAATTCCACCGATGGGGCCAAGTGGATTATTGCGGTTGTCGCTGGATCCACCAAAGAAAAAGGCGAAATTTGCCAACATGGAAATCGCACCGGCGATTGTGGCGGTGATGGTCATGATCAAGGTATCGCGGTTTCTAACATGTGCGAGTTCATGCGCCATGACGCCCGCAATTTCTTCAGGTGAGAGCATGTTAAGCAAGCCGGTTGTTGCGGCAACAGCGGCATTTTCAGGATTACGCCCGGTGGCAAAGGCGTTGGGTTGCGGATTTTCCATGATATAGACCTTGGGCATGGGTAAGTCGGCCCGTTTGGCAAGGTCTGCGACCATTTTATAAAATTCAGGCGCGCTTTGGGCATCAACGGGGCGGGCGCCATACATGCGCAAAACGATTTTATCGGAATTCCAGTAGGAAATGGCATTCATGCCCAAGGCAATGACAAAGGCAATGACCATACCGCTTTCGCCACCGATCATATATCCGATCGCGAGGAACAAACCGGTCATGCCAGCCAGTAATAAGGCGGTGCGTGCGTAGCTCATAAGCTCAAATCCATTGCAAAATTGCTGAACACTGAGTATTTAGGGAGAAAGAACTTAAATCCGCAAGCCCTTTGAGGTTCCGACATGTCGAAATTATCCGAAAATAAGCCGAAGTTTACAGCAACCGACGTTGTACGCAATGAAGATGGTCGTCCCATTGCCCCGCAACCGGCCCGTAAATTTGAAACAATGGCGGATCAGGAAGATAAACCAGCGGAAGTCGGTGGACGTGAAGGCCCTGACCCGACTCGTTTTGGGGATTGGGAAAAAGGCGGACGCTGCGTCGATTTTTAAGGGTACCTTGTAGCCTGTCTTAGATTAGATCAAATACACTTATTGGTGTGTAGATAAAATTATACTCGTTATGATATATTTCTGTTGTCGTCAGGATTGCAGGAATGATCAATGCGGTCGGTTTTCTTTTATATCATGTTTTTAGGTGTGATCGTGTTTGCACAGGGGGTGTGGGCTAAAGATTTGTTGCCTGGTCCGATCCGTGCCGAGGTTTTGCGCGTGATTGATGGCGATACATTGGATGTCAGTGCGCAAATTTGGCTCGGACAGTATATTCAAACCCGTGTGCGGTTATCCCAAATTGATACGCCGGAATTGCGCGGGCGGTGCGCGGCAGAAATTGATCGGGCACAACAGGCAAAAAAGGTGCTGGCAGATATTGTCAAATCCCGTAAAATCTGGTTGAAAAATATCCATTATGGCAAGTATGCAGGCCGAATTTTAGCGCAATTGGAAACAGATCAAGGGGTGGATCCAGTCGCGTTCCTGATTGAAAAGGGGCTGGCACGGCCTTATGATGGTAAAAAACGCAGCTCGTGGTGTCCGTGATTTTTATTCCATCTTAACAGTCTTTGCGCTATCCCTAGTGCTGAAGGTGAAGCACGGATACGTTAATGGTTTCGATTTTCAACCAATTTGTCGACTGGTTTTTAAAGCGTGAAGAAGGCACTGGCGAAGATGGTCAGGGTCCGTTGGCGCTTATGCAAGATATCGGTGACGTTCACGTGTTGATCGCAGAACCTGAAGGAAAATTTGCCAGTGATGAAGCCAAAGAAGCTTTGCTTCAGGGCATTGTTATTCCGTTAAATGAACGTGCTGGGTTATCTGCACGTCGCACAGCCGATGTCTTTAAACGAACCAATAAAGGAACACTGGAAAACCAGTTTGAAGATGTGCTTCGGGATGGGCGTGCGTTATTGCAAAAAGAAGGGGCCGACCTGTTAATATGGGGCAAGGTAGAGCCTGAATTGCAGTCTGTGCGGTGGTATTTTTTAAGTGCCGTTGTTGGACATGCTAATTTGGGTATGCCCGGTTTTGCCGAAAATCTGTTGGTGCCGTTTGAACCGGATATGGGATCACTGGATGTTTTGTACGCGGCCATTTTTGCAGCGTGTGTGCCATCTCATCCCAGTCAGGCGTTGAAGATCGGTGAACATTTATTGAATGCGGTTGATCCGTTGACCAAATTGCCTGCCGGATTAAGCCCGCGTAAAACCAGTCAACCGGTGAAGGTTTCCACAATGGGCATGTGTGCGGTTGTTTTGGCTAATATTGCGCGTCGCGCCAAGGAACTTGGCTGGTTCGACCCGGCCTTGAAAGCATTTAAGACTTGGGAAGACTTGGTTGAAAAAGAGAAAACACCGCAGGAATGGGCCTTGGTCAATAATCATTATGGTTGGTTGTTTGAAGAAATGGCTGCTCATAAAGAAGACAAACAGGCCGCTGAACATATTGAACAGGCCATTCGTTATTTTGAAGGCGTGTGCACTGTTTTTACGCCTAAATCCTATCCTTTGGAGTGGGCGGCGGTTCAGATGCGTATCGCCGGTATGTGCGCGCGCATGGGCCGTAGCCTGAGCGAGCCGGATTATCTGCAAAAAGCCGCACGTTATTATAAAAGATCTTTAGATGTTTATAGTCAGAAACGATATCCGCTGAATTGGGCAGACACCATGTCGCACATGGCGAAAGCCTTGATGTTGCATGGACAAATGGTGAAAGGTGCGCAATCACTGGAACAAGCCGGTGTGTCCTTTCAGGCGGTGTTAAAAGTCTATACACCGGAAAAATACCCGGCCCAATGGGCAAATACGCAAAATAATCTGGGGGCAACTTTATTTGCCTTAGCCAAACGTGATCCGTCAACGGTTGCCTGGATTGAACATGCTTTGATGTGTTTTAACGAAGCACGTGCCTATTATGCGGAAAATGGTAAAGTGCAATTGGCGCATGTGATTGATAAGAATATTTTGCGGGCGCAAAGCCTGAAAGAACAGATTGAAGAAAATATTGAAAATGATTTGTTAAATTAGGCCGGAAAAACGCTGAATTCGTTATTTACCCTTCTTCGCCTTGAAGCTATGATGCCGCCAAGCTGAGCTTCGCATAAGGAAAATCTTAAAAACATGAAAGTCCTCGTTACAGGAACGGCCGGTTTTATCGGTTATCATCTGGCTGAAAAATTAATTGCCAATGGCCATGAGGTGATTGGTATTGATTGCGTGACCGATTATTACGATGTTTCCTTAAAAGAAGCGCGTCTGGCCCGTTTAAAACAACATGCGGCGTTTACGGAAATTCGCGAAGATTTGGCCAATGCTGAGGCTATTATGCAGGCTTTTGCCGATCATAAGCCAACGCATTGTGTGAATTTGGCGGCTCAGGCAGGGGTGCGCTATTCGTTGGAAAATCCGGCGGCTTATACCCATTCAAATATTGACGGGTTTCTCAGCATTTTGGAAGCGTGTCGTCATCATCCAGTGGATCATCTGGTTTTTGCGTCGACCAGTTCAGTTTATGGCGGTAATAAAAATATGCCATTTTCTGAACATAACAGCACCGAACATCCGATGACGTTGTATGCGGCAACGAAAAAGGCCAATGAGTTGATGGCGCATAATTATGCGCATTTGTTCAATATTCCAGCAACAGGCATGCGCTTTTTCACGGTTTATGGACCGTGGGGGCGACCGGATATGGCACTGTTTTTGTTCACGAAAGCCATTCTTGAAGGCAAGCCGATTAATGTCTTCAATCATGGCAATATGGAACGTGATTTCACCTTCGTTGAAGATATTGTTGAAGGGATTTTCCGCCTGTTGTCCAAACCACCGCAAAAGGATGAAAACTGGGATGCCAAGAACCCGGATCCTTGTACCAGCGGTATTGGACCCTACCGTGTCGTCAACATCGGCAATTCACGCTGTGAGAAACTGACCCGCTATATCGAAGTCTTGGAAGAAAAACTGGGTCGTAAGGCAGAAAAGAATATGTTGCCCATGCAAGACGGTGATGTTCCGGCAACTTGGGCGGATACAAGTGAATTGAATAAAATTACTGGCTATGCTCCCAACACCAGCATTGAAGAAGGTGTCGGTCGATTTGTCGAATGGTATCTTGATTTTTATAATGTGGACGTGTGATGCATAATCGTAAAATTGCCGTTATTGGCCTTGGATATGTGGGTTTGCCGGTCGCCGTTTCTTATGGTCGGGCCGGTTATCAAACCATCGGTTTTGATATTGATCAGGACCGTATCGCGGAATTGAACAAAGGCTATGATCGCACCGAAGAAGTGGATGAGGGCGACGTTTTGCATGACAGCCTGACCTATACGTGCGATTTGGACGAATTGCGCAAGGCGAATTTCTTTATTGTGACGGTTCCGACCCCGATTGATAATGCGCACCGCCCTGATATGGGGGCTGTTTTGGCGGCCTCACGTACGGTTGGTTCTGTCCTGAAAAAAGGCGACATTGTTGTTTATGAGTCCACTGTTTATCCGGGTGCGACTGAGGAAGAGTGCGTCCCGGTTCTGGAACAAATTTCCGGCTTGTCTAATCAGGGTGATTTTGCGGTGGGATATTCACCGGAACGGATCAATCCGGGTGACAAGCAACACCGTTTTGAAACCATCTTAAAAGTGGTTTCCGGTCAGGATGCAGACACACTGGATATCGTTGCAAAAGTGTATGAGTCCGTTGTGACAGCAGGTGTGCATCGCGCAGCGAACATCAAGACGGCTGAGGCCGCAAAGGTGATTGAAAATACGCAACGGGATTTAAATATTGCCTTCGTCAATGAATTATCACAGATTTTTGAACGCGTCGGCATCGACACCCATGATGTTTTAGAAGCCGCTGGTACAAAATGGAATTTCCTGAAATTTACACCGGGTTTGGTGGGCGGTCATTGTATCGGTGTGGACCCCTATTACCTGACGCATAAGGCAGAACAACTGGGCCATCACCCGCAAGTCATCTTGGCCGGGCGCCGTGTGAACGACCGTATGGGATATTATATCGCCATGCAGGCGGTGAAAATGTTGATGAAGCGCGGGCGCAAAGATGATCCGATTGTGACCATTTTAGGATTGACCTTCAAAGAAAACGTTCCTGATCTGCGTAATTCAAAAGTTGTGGATATTATTACAGAATTACAGGATATGGGCATACAGGTCCAAATCACTGACCCGTGGGCGGAAAAAGACGAAGCCCATGAAGAATACGGTGTAAACCTGATTGATGAAACCGATCTTGCGCCTGCCGATGTGGTGATCATGGCGGTATCGCACCAGAAATTCCTTGATAAAGGTTGGGCACTGCCCGTTTCCTTGTTGAAGGAGAAGAAAGGCGCCGTTATCGATATTAAATCCTGTTTGGATCGCAACAGTTGCCCGGCAGATATCGAGCTTTGGCGCTTGTAAACGAGGCATCTTCTATGCAGCCCAAAGCCCTTATCGTTGTTTCGGAAGACTGGTATTTTTTATCCCATCGGCTTCCCTTGGCAAAACGGTTGAAGGCAGAAGGCTATGATGTGGCACTCGCATGTCGTTTTTCCGATAAGCGTGCAGAAATTGAAAGTCACGGTGTACGCTGCTTTTCTGTGGATTTTCAACGCGACGGTATTTCACCGCTCAAAGCTTTAAAAACGGTTTCGTCATTGCGGGCGATTTATAAACAGGAACGTCCTGATCTGGTGGTTCATGTCGCCTTGTTTACCGTTCTTCTTGGCACAATTGCGGCTGTGTTTTCACCGGCACAAAAAGTGCTAAACCTTGTAACAGGACTTGGGTTTTCCTTTATTTCCAATAGTTTGAAAGCCCGTGTTATTCGCACGGTTGTCTCGCTTGCCTTTCGGGGGTTTGCGCGGACAAAGAAGGTCAATATGCTGGTGCAAAACCGGGACGATCTTGCCTTGATGTCGGGATTTGGTTTTTGTGAAGATCATAATCTATTTTTGGTGCGTGGTTCCGGTGTCGATGCGGTGCATTTTCATCCGGCACCTGCCCTTCCCCAACCGCCTTTAATCACCTTTGTTGGGCGTTTGTTATGGGCAAAAGGTGTGGGGGAAATTATCGAGGCTGCCCGGTTATTAAAAGAACGCGGACAACATATTCGTATCGCACTTGTCGGTGATATTGATGCGCGTAATCCGCAAAGTGCGTCACAGGATGATTTGGCAAGCTGGCAAGCTGATGGATTGGTGGAATGTTGGGGGCGACGAACGGATATTGCCGATATTTATCGCCAATCCACCGTGGCTTTATTACCGTCATGGCGCGAAGGCTTGCCCAAAAGCCTGTTGGAAGCCGCCGCTTGTGGTTTGGCGATGATTGCAACCGATGTGCCGGGCTGTCGCGAGATCGTACGGGATCAGGAAAACGGTCTTTTGGTTCCGCTTCAAGATAGTGTTGCATTGGCAGATGCGATTGAACGCCTTGCTAAGAACCCTGCTCTTTGTGCAGAATTTGGGGCAGCTGCGCGTCGCTTTGTCGATGAAGAATTAAATGACCGGGCTATAATGGATAAAACCATGTCTGTTATTCAACAAATAACGGCTTAATTGGCAGGATTTGGGAGAAGTTATGCACTATCTGGCCATTTTCGTTGCTGTTCTTATCCTCAGCGTTCTCGCAACGGGGGGCGTGTTGGCCTATTTACGTCATAAGGCCATACTTGATCATCCCAATGAACGCAGTTCCCATTCTATACCGACACCGCGTGGTGGGGGGATTGGGATGTTAATTGTTATTCTGCCTGCCTTGGTTGCAATTAATTTTTTCTGGGAAGCTCCTTTGGTGATTGCACCGTTTGCTGTGGGCGGTGCGCTGGTGTTGGCTTTATTATCATGGCTGGATGATTTGCGTGATCTGGGGGCGGGGGTGCGTTTTGCGGTGCAGTTTATC